>CAZQHS010000116.1:0-5145 GCA_964593485.1 uncultured Clostridiaceae bacterium | reverse complement strand
AATATGTATGTAATCAATTCTGCTATTAAAAGTAGCAAAATAAGGGCCTTTCAGGTTGCGTTTATAACTTCTTTTTTCGATATCTCTTTGGCGTTGGCATGTTTTTTTGGTATTGGCATAATTATGGACAGGCTTCCATTTTTAAGGTATTTTGTTTTAGCTGCTGGTTCTATTGCAGTAATATACATCGGTTTTAGTCTGGCTAAGTCTATCCCTGTTATTGATGAAGGTATTGAAGTGAATCAACCTATTGCTAAAGTGGTTTGGATGTGCTTTGCAGTGACTTGGCTCAATCCCCAGGCCATTATTGACGGCTCATTGCTGCTAGGTGGATACAGGGCTTCACTACCTGTTTTTGCATCAAGGTTTTTTATCGCAGGTGTGGGAATGGCATCATTAGGCTGGTTTTTAACCTTGGCAATGGTGATATCCATTTTTAAATCGGCAATTAATGAAAAAGTTCTCCGCTATATAAATATTGTCTGCGGTTCGATCATAATTTTCTATGGTTTAAAATTGGGGTATTCTTTTGTTAATCTACTAAATTGATATGGTCTATTTATCGTGTGTAGTGGCAGGGTTCCATCCCTGCCTATTGCAATATATGGACAAAAAAATTTTATATATATTATATGGCAGCAGGAGTTCCGGAACTAAGAACTTCTAAACTTGTTACGGGCAAAATCAAAATCTCCCCGTTAATAAATATATTAAGATTACTATTATCCCTTATGAAGCCAATGATTTCGCTTTTCCTTCATTTCGTTAAGAAGCTCTAAGTCCCTACACAATGCTGCCTTTATAATATATGCATCATTTTGTTATCGCTGTATTTCGCCACAAATAACAACAAATTTGTAGAATATAACTAACTCAGTATTCAATCCTTTTAAACCCCCATCCATCCCACTTCCATAGGCCTAACTCCTGCCATTTTGTATCTGTGTAACTGCTTTCCCGGACAATCAATTCATTATCTCCGTTTCCGTCAAGATCCATAAGGGCGGCATCAACAATGGGGCAATCCAAGTTTGAAGAGTGCCATACAGGTTTTAACTCATTATTTTCAAGCCTATATATAAACAGATGGTTCTTCACGTTAGTATCATCTTCTTCAACCCAAAAAGGCTTATATGGGCCGTAACTTCCTTCTTTCCATACAGAAAGACATAGTTCAGGCTGGCCATTATTTGTGGCATCACCGACAAAAAAACTATCGATCCACCAATCCCTGGGAGACCCCCAAATAATTTCGGAGCCTTTACTTATAGTTAGGTGCCCATTTTTCAGTATAAGGTTCTCAAGATTCCCATCACTATCAAGGTCATATTGTTGTTCTTTGGTAAGTCTATATTTATGCGGGGTTTTAACAGTGTTCAAAACATATTGTTCCTTGTTAATGAAAGATTCTTTATCACTATCCCAAACGGGTATGTTTTCTGAAATTAATGGAAGACCCAGCTTATCAACAACTTTCTCGGCCGCCTCGCCTTCCATCATTATCGGCTGTATCTCATCATTTATATATAGAGGTAAAAACTCCATTCTTTCAATTTCTTTTTCACCGATGGAAATCCTGACTGCAACACTTTCCCGGGTTTCCTCAGACCAAAGCTGATCAAATATGAAATTGCCCAAACTGTGCAGAATATATTTCCCCTTATATAGTTCAACTTTTTGAATCACATGAGGATGGCTACCTATAACTAAGTCTGCTCCCGCATCAATGGCCAGATGGGAATAGTATATCTGGTTTTCATCAGGCTCCGGGGAATACTCTGTACCCAGATGTAAATATACGACTGTAAAATCGCCATTTGCCGCTGCATTTGAAATTGTAATTTTCATACTATCCGGATCAAGAGGTGCTGTGCCCGGTCCAATGCCGGCACTATAATTGTCAGGTGCGATATGGGGATCAGTAAAAGCTAAAAAAGCAAGTCTTAGACCGTTCACACTGATATATTGTGGTTCACAAGCTTCCTTTTCATTTCTTCCGGCACCGACATAATTTATATGGGCACCCTTTAAATATAGCAATGTGTCCGTTACACCTTTTGTACCAAAATCCGGCAAATGGTTATTGGCCAGAGACAATATATCAAAGCCTGCATCTTTAAGGGCTGATGCCGCAAGGGGATCAGCCCGGAGTATCATTTCCGGCACTTTTATTTCTCTCCCCGGTGTTATGGGGTTTTCTAAATTTCCGAAGGTGATGTTGCCGCTTTTCAAAAACCAGTTCATGTTAGAAAAAGGATGTCCGGGATCATCATGTTCATTTATTTTTCGTGCTGTATATCGTGAAAGCATAATATCTCCCACAGCCACCAAATATATGGGCTCATGCTTTTCCGGTAGTTTCAAGCGTGCCTTTTTAAAGGATTCAAAATTATTATAAACTTTTTCGTCTTGGCTGCATTTCACATAATTAATAATACAAAACAAGCCCACCATAAGAACGAGGCCAAGCAAAATCAGTTTTCTACGCCGTCTCATTTCGCAATAAAGGATTTAGTCCAGTGGGCAAGGGGTGGCACCTCACCCGCGTTTAGCATTTCATGCCATTTTTTATCTGTAAGGCGGTCATTCAAAGGCCATTGGAATTCATAATGGGAGTATACCCCGCCCTTGGCAATCCTAAGACTACCGTCGATAGGAACTACGGCATAAATATCGTAGATAAGCCCCGTGGCCTCCTGTAATACGCTTCCGTTAGGATCCGTGGCAACGTCAGCAATAAGTGCCGCCGGATTTTCGTAGGATGCTGAACGGTGTTCAATTCCCTTATCACTGAGGGCCTCTAACCAGAAATGCTCGAGTTGGCCTCCATAGGAGCGTATCAGGTTAAATTCATCATCGGTGAGGGGTATATCTGATAGCTCTTTTTCCGATATAACCTTTAAGGAAAGTGCCAATTGTTCCAGCCTATCCAGACTCTCTTTATCCCTTTCTTCTATTAGTTTGCGGGCTGACAGGCCTTCTTTAGTCATGTTTATAAGGGCAGCAAGTCTTCCATAAAGCTCCGGGTTCGGTTCTACATAACCCCGGTCATCCACTCCTGCCATGCCCCCGCCCATTTCTGCGTAAATATGTTTGGCATAAAGTATAGTATCATGTTTAAGCTCTGTCCAGCTTGAAAGGAAAGTATTTAATTCTTTCCTTGCCCAGGCTTTGTTTTGCATAAAGGATGGGTAACCCTCATTCCTACTGCCTGTTAAGGTATTGAGGGTGTGAAGCCAGCTCCAGTAGAGGTTTTGTGTCCAAGTTTCTCCATCCAAACCTTTTATATATTCACGCATTTTACTCATGTTTTCGGGGTATTTTTCGTATTTGGTTTCGCCTAAATCCTCCAAAATAGCATAGGCTTCCTCTGATCCCATAGCTGCGGGAATATCTAAAGCTTTAGGGAGCATTCTTCTTTGACCAGAATCGTTTTCTTTTACTTCTCGGTAGACAAGTCTTTGAAAAATTGAGGCATCTAAGGTAAACCGTTGCCCCATGAAGCGAAATCCTTTAATCTCAGCTTCACGGTCAGGTTGAATTCCTTCATCAAAAATGGGAATAGAATTTATCAGGGGTGGTTCTAATTTTTTAGCTTCCTTTAAAAAATCATTCCATTTATCTTTGTTTTCTGATAGCTCTTTCAAGTCAAATTCACTGCCATAGATTTTTCCTAAAATCCCCCCATATTCCGGATAGGATAAATCATCGCTTTTTCCCACAAAAAAATTAGTAGGCTGATAGATTTTATCCCATTTCTCAAGGTTGTTATCCTTGCCAAGGGCTGCGGTCATCAAGGTTGCAGATTTGGTTTCATCCTCATCCTTTAACCTGAAGGTTATTCTGCCGTACCACATCATAGCCTTAAAGTATGAACGCAAGCTCTCGTCATCATCATAATGTCCCCGGGTTATATATTGGGAATAATCCTCTAAAGGTGAATCAAGAACATTGATGTTCTGACCTAAACCCATAAGGGGAGAGATTTTAATGCCTTCGCGATTTTTAATAAGACTTAGTTCCTGATTAACCTCTTTCTTGATTTCCTTGGGGATGGCTATATCCAAATTCAATAGTTTGCCTGCAACTGCGAAAAAGCCTACGTTTCTCAGGGCGGCATTTTCCCAGTCCGTGCCTTTGAGGGCCTTATATTGATTCTCTGATTCCGAAAACATGGCCTTTGTCAATTCTTTTAATTCCGCATATAGTTTATCCTTCTCAATGACCCTCAATAAATGGCTAAAGAAAAGGTGATAATTATGTAACATAGAGTCAGTAGTGATAAAGCTGGGCATAGGCTCATAGGAATTCATTTCATAAAGCGTAAAGAATTCTCTGTGATCTCCCGGGGTTACCACAAAACCATTTTCCATCAGCAGTCGCTCAGCTTTAGGAGAAAATCTGAACATATCTTTGTTTATGATATTGCCGAGTCTCGGCTCTACTTTGTATGGAACAATGTTTGGCGTATATTCTACAGCTTTTTCCTTATATGAAGCAAAATTAGTGGTAATTGCCATGGGTGGGATAATTACGTTTATAGCATGCTCCGGCATGTCAGGCTCTAAGTCTCCTTTGGATATATCCCGGGAACAGCCTATGGCAACCGATAGAAATAAAACTATACAAAGTATCTTAGATAATATTTTATATATTTTTTTCACAGGGCCTCCTCCTTTCCGATTAACTATTAAAATAGACGAAATAAATTCTGATAGGTTTTGTTAATTTTACAAGTTTCTTTTTATCACTTAATTATAATTATATCAGTGCGACATTTTTTATGATACCCGGCTTCATCCAATCCCATAAACAATTAGCCTTGTAATCCAGTAATCGAAATAAGCATAATAATCTTTTTTTCCTGGGAAAGTTATATTGAAAAAGACCGGCTACTCCTTTAATATTATAACGAGGTGTAAAGATATCTCCCGCTTTTATAAGCGGCGAGCCCATTTTTGTAAAACTGGTGGTGAGCATACCTCCCACCTCGCCCCCAACGCTCGGGTAGAGTTTTGTTTGAAACAAAGCTCCTTACTGTAATCTTGCTATAAGGAGTCCGGAATTTTAATTAATCCAATATCTATATTCAGGAGAGAATCTATGATAAAAAATATTTTTTTCGATTTAGACGACACCATACTT
>CAZQHS010000115.1:0-5203 GCA_964593485.1 uncultured Clostridiaceae bacterium | reverse complement strand
TCGGCGGGAGTCCCCCTATCTCCACCAACCCATAAAAAAAGTCACCCAGAGGGTGATTATTTTTTATACCTATAAAATTCTTATTAACCTGAAAAGTATCCCAAAATTTCAAAAATAGTGACATATAGTCACACTACAAATTAAAAACATCATGATACCATAATATTGTATTATGATGTTTTTGCATTTAATGGAAAGTGTTGCCATGGATGTACAGCCTATCATGAGCATTGAGACACCTTTGGCGAGTCCTACTGAAAAGTCAAAAAATATGGGGGTAATAAAAAATGAAAAAAGGATCCATGAGGAGAATAATATCACTCCTTCTTGCAACCTGTATGGTATTAAGCCTACTGCCGATAACAGCGTTTGCAGCTGTTACGGATACTAATGATTGGCCGATTTTTACTATGTCGGAGTATGATAATCCCGAGACCCAGGAGATTGTGCTACAGCAGATGCTCAAGAATAACGGAAAAATTACAGCCCCTTGGGGCACAATTGTTAAAGAAATAATCAAGCAACAAAATGGAGAGGGCCCTAAGTTAAGCGGTAAAACTTTATATTTTCAAGAGCTTGACAATGACTCAAAACTAATAATGAAAGACAGTCTATCTGAAGCATATAATGAGGCAGCCGGTAAGCTCACCAGTTTCATAAATGGACTCGACACATATAACAAGGGAAATTTGGGTTCCACAAAAGATTTTTTAAATGGCAAAGGCAGTGATATATCAAAGATTGAGGCCGAGGGTCTGGCTTTCGCTAGATATCAGCTAAAAACTTTATCCGGCACTGCTTTTGGCAACGAATTTATAAACTATTCCGGTGCCGCCGGGGCTATTACCATACAACTTTTTTATGATTTCAAAGTAGAGGGGCTATCAGATAGGTTTATAACACCGGATTTCGGCATAGGTGACAGTTTAAAAGACCTAAAATCCAAAGGCATCATTTATGGCCTTGGGGGCAGCAGCGACAGTTATACTGTGAAAGCCGAAAACTATAATGACTTCCCCAACACGGTTCAAAAAAGTTATACTTATGAGAAGAGCACTGCAACTTCAACAGAAGTGTCCAATTCCTATACAAAGGATTGGTCTGAGGAAACCTCTGTGGGTGTGGATATCAAGCTGCCTTTTGTAAATTTGGTCAGTGCCAAGGTGGAACAAAAGGTAGGCTACAGTTACGGTATAAGTAAAACTTACTCCACATCCAAATCAGATAGCTATACTCAGTCTATAAGCGATACCATTGAGGTGCCCTTGCCGCCTCATACCGGTATTGACATTGATGTCAATATTATAGACACCACAACTACAATACCTTATACCGGAGCTGTACGAATAACCTATAAGACCATGGTAGTTTATGCTGCCTGCATATCAGTGCATGAAGAAGGTGGAGGCGGAGCGGAAAATGCCAACGGCTCTTTTTCCTTCGGTAATGAAACTTATACCGCCATTCAGGACTTAGACAGAAGAATTGTCAATGCCGGAATCGATGGGTATGACCCCGAAGGACTTAACTTACAATTAACCTCCCCAGGCCTTATGTCCAATACTGCCTTTAAATCTGCAGCCGATAAGCTTCGCTCAGGGCAGCCATACTCCCCCTACGGCGGTGTGTTCAACTACACTTCCAAGGGCACAACCATTACCCCGCGCAAGGTGATTCCTATATACCCGGCTGACCGTTTTGTCACGGATACGGAGGAAATCACTTTGTATGAGCAACAGTCTCAGCGGCTGGACGGCATAAAGCTCACCGCTTTGAACGAGCACGATGTACCCTACTATGGTTTCAATGCCCGCCTGGACGGTGAGTGGACAGTTGTAGATGAAGATGGAGATGAGAATACGGATTACGCCGAAATTGATACAGATAGAAATGGCTACCCCATCCTCAAGGCAACTGCACCAACTGGAAGGGAAGAGCTGTATTTACAATACAAACCAGACACCTCAAAGGTTGAGGTTTCCGGTAATTATATTAGCGAAACTATAGAGTTAAAAATAAAACCAGTTAAACTATCCGATGTCATTCTTGAAGGCAGTTTCCCGGATGTCATTTTAGATGACGGTGAAAATTCCGTTACCGCTAATGATTATCTCGAATTGATGGCCTTGGATCTTGATGACAGACCCTTTACCCCGGCACCTAATGCAATAGTATGGGCCGCCGAGGAAGAGGGCAGAGGCATTACCGTAACCCAGGGTATCTATGAAGTCGAATTTGGCTTTGATAGCCCAGGGACCTATCAGATTTATGCTGTTGTTAATGAGATTGAGTCAAACCGTGTCCCCCTGACTGTTCTGCCGGCACGACAATTAGAGGAAATCATCATTGAAGGTGAAATACCTATTTTAATATGGGATGACAATGATAAGAATACTTTTGAATTAAAAGAAAAAGATATTACAATATCAGGTAAAGATCAGTACGGTAAATCATGTACTGTCAAAGGCACTTGGGCATTAGGTTCTGACGGCATTGAAGATGAAGACGAGAAAATAGCCCAGGTTAGTGGGAACACCCTCACCGGGCTCAAGGCCGGTTCGGATATGCTCTGGCTTCGACAAAATATGGGTACTAAAAGAAACAATAGCTATGTTGATTCAAATCCCATCCCATTTACAGTGAGGGATGCATCATATCCCCTGTTACTTTTTGTATCAGGCACTATCCCGGAACTACACTATAACAGTAGTGGCAATAATTTTGGACTTACAAACTTAGAAATCCTCTGCTACGATCAGTACGGGGAACCCTATAATCTTGACCCGAATAAATTTATCTGGGAATTAGAGAAAAAGGATCACGCTGCAGTGAAGAATAATATCCTTACAGGCTTGGTGGTGGGCGATAATCAATTAACTTTGTCCTACCCGACTAAGGCGAAAGATGATGCTGGTAATTCCCTTGAAACAATCTCATCCGAACCTTTGGATTTCACAGTCAAGGCCCAGCCTTATGTCAATGAATTTTATCAGGGTGATAATATACCTTTGATTCGTGAAGGTGAAGCATATAATCTTTCAAATATTAATCTGCTTGCCCGAGACCAATACGGGAATCCCATTGCGGTACCCGGTGATTTAAGTTGGACCCTTGCCGGCAATAACCAAACTGAAGCGGTTATAGAAGAAGGCAAGCTACTTGTTGCCGAAGGACAGGTGGGATATGCATCCTGGGCAGATGTGATTTTGGAAGCATACTCCCCCGGCGCAAACCAAACAGCAAGAAATGTGACAATACGGGTACGCCAGCAACCTGTTCTTACTAAATTGTCAGCCTCCGTGAGTAAAGATTTTGCCCTAAAGTGGCAAGAAAACGCCATTTTAAATGATTATTTCAAATCAGAGGGTTTTGATCAGTACGGGGATCCAATGACAACGAACCCGGTGTGGAATTCCTCTAATCTTGATGCTATAACCATAGGAAATGGTATTCTCACATTTGTTTCGGAAAATGGTGTCAGTGTTATCACAGCCGTTGTTGGAGACATTGTTAGCAACGGTATCAAGATCACTGTTCCCGGCATACCTCGTGTTGCTAAAATCACAGTGGATGGAGTACCTACATCAATGCCTTTGAATGCACAGTTGCCGTTATCCAAGCTGACTGCTAAAGTCTTTGACCAATATGGACAGATACTTGATGCAAAAGCTTTGGCCGCATATCCGGCAAATATTCGTTGGTCTATGGAAAAAGGTACAACTGATGCTGCCATATTTGATGGTATAGTGAGATTTGGAGGCAAAACCGGATTGATGACCCTTATATGCACCGTAGTTAATTCCGACACCAATGGGGGACTTGTTCAAAAACGTTTGGATATCAAAGTGGTTGAAAAGATAGAAAATGGAGGAGGAAGTGGCGGCAGCGGAGGCAGCGGCGGTGGAGGCGGCGGGAAAAGCAAGGCAGACACCAATATTTCCAAAACACCGTCTTATAGTGCAAATATAACAGGCGGCGTAGAGTGCATGCTTCCCGTTAAATATGATAATAGCAAGGGAAGTATGGAAGTAGATTTGAAAGATAATGCAAAAAATATTTTCTCTGCCGGTAAAAATACTTTGCTTGCAATGCCTTTCATTCCTGAGATAAAATCTTTTACAATAAACTTACCTTCTGGTTCTTTTAAGAACTCTGTTGGCAAAACAACACTAACACTAAATACAGATATAGGCAGCATTTCCATTCCCAACAATATGCTCACAGGTTTATTGGGAACTACGGACAAGGACCTCGGGATTACTATGGCTAAAGTGGATAAATCCGGCATGCCTAAGGCCTTGCAACAAAAACTTGGTGATCACCCTATAATCCAGTTTACTTTGACACTGAATGGGGTACCGGCGGTTTGGAATAATCCCAATGCACCGGTGATGGTTTCAATGCCCTATACTCCCACAGAAAAGGAACTGCTCAATCCGGACAGTATAGTTATTTGGTATGTAGACGGCGATAATAATGTGTACTGTATACCAAATGGAATCTATAACCGTGAAATCGGTGCAGTAACTTTCAGCATTGACCATTTCAGCCAATTTGCTATAAGTTATAATGATATCCGATTTGGGGATGTAGCTGATACTGCATGGTATTCGGATGCGGTTAAATTCCTCGCTGCAAGGGATATCACCTCAGGGATTGCAGGAACAACTTTTGAACCCGGCTCAATATTAACTCGGGGACAGTTCATTACTATGCTGCTGCGGGCCTATGGCATTAAAGCTGACGCAAAAGCACAGGACAATTTCACCGATGCCGGAAACACTTATTACACCGGATACTTGGCTGCGGCCAAAAGGCTGGGCGTTTCAAAGGGCATAGGCAGTGAAATGTTTGCACCGGAGCAGAGTATAACCCGTCAGGAGATGTTCACCATGCTATATAAGGCTCTAAAGATATTTAATAAATCACCGGATAATAAAGGCGGTAAGGCCTTAACCGCTTTCACTGATAGTGATAGCATAGCACCCTACGCACAGGAAGCCATGACCTGCTTGGTAAGGGCAGGCATTATCAGCGGTAACAATGGCAAATTAGAACCTGCCTCTAAAGTCACTCGTGGGGAAATGGCTCAGGTGCTGTATAATTTACTATCGAAATAAATATTCGAGAACAAAAGCGGCTTCGCCGCATTATATAATGACAGCAAAGTTTTTATTGGACCATCATTCTTAATATTATTGCT
>CAZQHS010000114.1:0-5265 GCA_964593485.1 uncultured Clostridiaceae bacterium | reverse complement strand
GATTTCATGTCATCCAATAGCCAAGGAATTATGATAAGAATAGGCAGCGGGTTGCTGTAAAGGGTGTTACCACACCCTTACCCCATTACCGCTATGAAAAAAATAAATGTACCTTTCTTTAACATTCTTACCGAGGATTGTTTTCAATGCTTTTGTGTAATAATCTATTTGTATCTTATAAGCTTCCGCCTTCTCTTTTTCATTATTATCTATATAATCCGTTTTATAATCCAACAATATTATTTCATCGTCCTCGAAAAAATAACAGTCTATTATACCTTGGAGCAAAATTTTATCATCCATGTCTTTGTAGTCTTGGTCCGGGTAAACTTCCCCGGGGCTTATCTCAATATTAAAAGCCTTTTCCCTGAATACTTTTTCCGCACTTAATAACCGTTCACCCAAATCCGATTTAAAAAATTCATATATTCTATTAGTATCTGCAGCCTTTGCTTCTTCTATTGTTAGAAATTCTTGCACTACCATTTGTTCAACCTGTGTTTTGATTCCATCAATATTTGAAACATTCCTCAAATCTAAATGCTGCATGATAAAATGCATTATACTTCCCCTCTTAGCTGCACTCATGGTTCTTTCTTCTTCTAAAAATACAGGTTTTTTAATATCCAGGGAACTATATAATTCTTTTGCATAATCATCCTCTTCGGTTTTCAAACGTTTTAATTCCGTAACAGAAAGCTTTACCGGTAATAACGTTGATTTTTCATAAGGATAAGTCCAGTTAAGTTTTTTATCTATTTCTTCTGCAAAAGTTCCGAATCCTTTGTCCTTTTTTATGTTTTCTAAAGCTTCTCTTAAATTGGTGCTTTCCTTTTCTATTTGTTTTTCCTTTAACAATTCAGCTTTTTTCCAAATCTTCAGATCCCATGATGAATTATCCGCGAGTAAATTGTTATTTGATAAACCGCCCAACTCCGCCTGCTCCCTCAATACTTTCATTTTTCCATGCCGTATGAGGGCAAGCCCGATCCAGCTCAAATACTTATTTCCCTGCAATACCATATGTGCCGGCAACTTTTCCTTATCGTAGTCCAAAGCCCCCAACCACCCTTTTACAGTCTTTGTTATGTTCCTGTCAAAACCTGTAATAATGAGTTTCTCTTTTGCTCGGGTCATACCCACATAAAGTATCCTCATTTCCTCGGATAGGGTCTCCATTTTTATCTTATGCTTCAATGCTTTTTTCGGTAAAGTAGCATAGGTTATTCTCTTATCCACATCTACCAAATCTGCACCAAAACCCATTTCATGATGAAGCAAAACAGCCTTTCTCGTATCTTGCATATTAAACCCTTTTCCCACGCCTCCCAATATAACCACCGGAAACTCAAGGCCTTTGCTTTTGTGAATACTCATTATCCTCACTACATTGTCGCCTTCACCTAAAATTTTTGCATTACCCATATCACCGCTGCCGGACTTGATTTTTTCTATAAAATTTATGAAGTTAAACAAACCTTTGAAGCTTGTATCCTCATACTTTTTCGCTCTTTCAAAAAGTATTTTCAGGTTTTCTCTTCTTTGATGCCCCTCAGGCATTGCACTTACATAGCTCATATAGCCAGTGTCATTGTAAAGATACCAAATCAATTGATCCGTGGGCATATGAAGGGCTTTTTCCCTCCAAGCCTCAAGTCTTGATAAAAATGTGGAAACTTTTCTTCCCATATCATCATCCTTTTTACCTGCAAAGGTTATAGCTTCATAAAAGGAAATGTTTCTGTCAATCTGCCTGATATCCAACAGTTCCTGAGAACTGAATCCCCCTATAGGGGATTTTAGGACGGCTAATAATGGTATGTCTTGTAAAGGGTTATCTATTATCTGAAGTAATGATAATATAATCTGAACTTCTATTCGTTTAAAATAACCTGTACCCGTATCGGCAAAGATGGGCACACCCATTGCCCCCAATTCTTCCTCGAAGGTGTCTGCCCAATTTCTCACAGTCCTAAGTAAAATAACTATGTCTTTAAAATCCGCATTTCTATAGCCCTTCAGTTCTTTATCGTATATTCTGAGAGGGTTGCTTGCCCCTTTGCCCACCAAATCCAATATCCTGTGACCTACTATTCTTGCCTCGGCTTGTATATCCTCGAGTTCATCCTCAATTTCATCTTCTTTTTCTATGCTATCCTCTATTTCATCCCCGGTATCTTGATTTTCTTCTCCGACTAAAAGTTCCTCTTCTTTAAATAAATCCAAAATATGCAACTCTAAATTATAGGGAACTTCTTCTTCATCTTTGGGGTAAAAAGCACCATAATTCAAATATTCATCCTTATTGTATTGAATTTCCCCCACATATTTAGTCATAAGCTGTTTAAAGAGACAATTGACTCCGTTTATTATTCCTTGTCTACTTCTAAAGTTTTTGTAAAGCATTACCTTCCTATCCTTGTTCCCGCTATCTTCCGAGTATCTTTCATATTTATCCAAGAATAGTTCCGGTTTTGCTTGTCTGAATCGATAAATACTTTGCTTCACATCTCCTACCATAAACATATTTGGTGAGCCTATTTCTCTTTTAGATATAATATTTAGAATTACTTCTTGCACCATATTACTATCCTGGTACTCATCTATCATTATCTCTGAATATTTGTCCCTTAGACTTAATGCTGCCGATGAGGGGACTATTTCGCCATTGTCATCTTCTTTTGTTAAAATCTTTAAACTGAAGTGCTCTAAATCATTGAAGTCTATGAGCCCTTTTTCTTTTTTCATATCTGTATATAATTTATCAAAATTCATAACAAGTTGGCATAAATATTCTATCAGTGGATGCAAGGTGTTCAAGTCGCTTATTATTCCACTTGAGTCGCTGTCAAAGAATTCATCTCTTAACTTATATATTTTTTCTTTTGTATTCTTCCTCAGTTCTTTTAATATTTCATAAGAATCTTTATCGCCATCTTTTGTAGGTTGACGCTGGGTAGAGAATTTAATATCTCCAAAGGCTTCATATAGGCTATCCCAACTCCTGCCCTCAAAATATAGGAGGGATTTTACATTCTCTATATCATCTGATAATTGTGTTGCACATTTTTCTAATCCATATCCCATCATAGCAATCTCATAAGCTTTGTTAAGAGTATTTAGACAACCGAATAACTCTATATCAACAAAATCTAAAATTACATTGGCCCATGGGGTTTTAATAAAATCAAAATCCTCTTCTAAATCATAAGCTTTAGTCATTTCTTTCAACCATTTATCCGGCCACGGTGTACTGCGAACAAAGCTATATATTTCCAAAACCATATCCTTGAGTTTGTTGTCATCTCTGTTTCCGCTATATGAATCAAGGAGTTTGAAAAAAAGTTCGGAACCTTCCTCATACTGCATATCAAATAATTCTTCTATCCCCTCAATTTTAAGTAAGGTGCTCTCCGTTTCATCGGCAACCCTAAAATCCGGAGTTAGATCCAGTCTGGTATAATTGTTTTTCAAAACATCCATGCAAAAAGAATGTATAGTTGTTATTCCCGCTTTGGGCAGAAGAAGCAATTGCCTTTGCAACCTTTGGGAACGGGGGTTCTCTTCAATGGCCTTGTCCAGTGCCATAGCAATCCTTTCCCTCATTTCAGATGCGGCTGCGTTTGTAAAAGTAACTACAAGCATATTATCAATATCTATGGGGTCCTCATCCCTAATGACTTTTTTAATTATCCTTTCCACCAATACTGCTGTTTTTCCCGCTCCTGCAGCAGCTGCAACCAAAAGATCACAATCCTTCTCATCGATTGCGGATAGTTGTTCTTTAGTCCATTTAGTCAATTACCTCACCCCCTTTGTCTTCCTCTTTCTTGCTCAAAAGTTCCCACGCTTTTTCATTATCCAACTGTTTCAATATCCTATATCTGTTAACATTGGATTCAAATCTGCATATTGACAAATAAGGACAAAACCTGCAAGAAGTCTGATCATTCTTTTTATATGGAGATATGGATATATCACCTTTTCTCATTTCCGTAGATATTTTAATGAGTATTTCTTTTACATAGGTTTTTAATACCTCAAATTGTTCCATAGTTGCAACGGAGGAATTTTTGCCTAATGTTCCATCGTTTTTGATTTGAGCCGGAACCAAAACGGAGTATCCATTTATATCCCTGTCCATTTCTTTCACTATGTTTGCATCAGCCAATATAAGACCTCGCATCTTTAAGCTTTTCATAATTTCTTTTTCTATATCCTTATCTTTGTCTTTGCCGTTCACCCTAATCATGGGCTCATCCAATTTAAAATAAAATATCCCTGCCGGCTGCACTTTGTCTTTCCCTTTTATCCCTTTTTCCCAAATGGCACTGAGATACAACATCAACTGAAGCTGAAGACCATAGTATACATCTGTTAAACTAAAATTCTTATTTCCCGATTTGTAATCTATTATCCGGACATAGTTTTCTTCGTCCTTTTCCAAAATGTCTATCCTATCTATCCTACCTGTCAAAACTATCTTTTCTCCTTTAGGAAGGTCTAATATTATTCCAGGCAGTCCATCCTTTTCGCCAAAGGCAGCTTCATACATAATAGGCTCAAACCCGCTTCTTTTAGCATGCTCAATGATAAGCCAAATTGATCTTTTGACTACCCTTTTGAGCCTATCCTTCAGGTAAATATATCTTTTTGTCTGCTTCAACGGAATTCCCGAGGCATTTTCCACAATATCCTCCACCAGAAAATCTATCTTTTTATTGCTATATTCATTTGTTACATTAGCCCACTTAATGTCTTCCTTTTTTAAATCCTCGGAAAATCTGCTTATAACCAAGTGTAAAAAACTCCCTATATCAGGGGCCTCCATTTTCATAATCCTTCTTTCCTTTGCCTTCAAATCATACTGTACGTAATAAGAAAAAGGACAGGATTTATATTTTTCCAACCTTGAAACAGAAGTATATTGAACATCACCGGCGGTTTTTCTAAAGGTCAAAGGTTCTTCTATGTTTTCATAAAATAAGCCTTGTACCACATGTTCCAATTTATCTTTCCATTCCGGCTTATTTAAAAACCATAGATAAACATCCTTCCAAAATTCCCCTTCCTCATTTCCACCCGTTATAATGGTTTTAAATGCTTTTATGAGCATGTTAAAAGTGGGAATAATTGCAGTAATGTTTTTCGAGTATTCTGCATCATCGGTTAAATTGCTTGTTCGATCAATATACGGAAAAAGTCTTTTCATCTTATTTATTATGGGTGAAGGCCTCAACCCCTTGCCTTCTGAATCCGCCAAGG
>CAZQHS010000113.1:0-5319 GCA_964593485.1 uncultured Clostridiaceae bacterium | reverse complement strand
AAGACTGATTATCGGATGGCAGCCATGCTTCATAAGCTGCCATCTTTTGTTTTTTTGGGTTATGTAGGTTCTATCACAGTTGAATTTTGTATATTTTAGATTATAGATATGATAGAATGTATTTGTTTATAGATGGAATTTGGAGGTCAACAATGAAAAGCAGCAAACAATCCTTTGTAAAAGGTGCCTTGGTGCTTACCGTATCGGGTATAATAGCTAAAGTTTTGGGTGCAATATATAGGATACCTTTGGGTCAGATTATCACTTCGGAGGGTATGGCTTATTATCAAACGGCTTATGATTTATACATATTGGCTTTGAATTTTTCTTCCTACTCCGTACCCATAGCCATATCTAAGTTAGTTTCTGAAAGAATTGAAATGGGACGAAAGTTTGAAGCCCACAAGGTTTTCAAAATTGCCTTATCTATGTTAGCAATAATGGGTGCAGTTCTCTCGGTAATTCTTTTTTTCAATGCTAAATATTTTTCACTCCTTGTCAAAAACCCTGGCTCTTACTATGCAATTTTAGCGGTTTCACCTGCTATTTTAACTGTATCCGTAAGTGCCGCTTACAGAGGTTATTTTCAAGGTATGCAAAACATGAATCCCAGTGCTGTCTCCCAGGTAATAGAACAGATAACAAGGGTATCCGCCGGCTTTATATTAGCCGTATTGTTATTACCTTTGGGGTTCGAGCAGGCTGCTTCGGGAGCTGTTTTCGGCACCGTTATCGGGGGGATATTCAGCTTTATCACCTTATATTTTATATATTTAAAAAACAGAAAAAGTATTCTTGAGGATATGAAAAGTGATAAGAGCAGGAGAGTCGGCAGCACCGTCAGTATTATGAGCAAGATAATAAAGTTTTCTATACCCATAACAATAGGGGGAAGCATAATGCCTATTATGGGTTTATTGGACACATTTATTGTTATGGATAGGCTTCAAGCGGCGGGCTTCAACCAGCAGACGGCAACAATGCTGTTCGGGCAGTTAAAAGCCATTGCCACTTCTTTTATAAACTTGCCCCAAGTATTTACTATCTCGTTGGCAGTGAGTTTGGTACCGTCAATTTCGGAATCCATGACTAAAAAGGATATTATAACAGTAAAGAAAAAAAGTATATTGGCAATAAAGATGAGTATGCTATTAGGTTTGCCGGCAGCGGCGGGACTTTTTATTTTAGCAAATCCCATAATGCAAATGTTTTATCCCAATGAACCCGAAACCCTTGGCATGTCACTTAGATACCTATCGTGGGCAATAGTTTTTCTGACTTTGGTTCAGACAATGACAGGTATTCTGCAAGGAATGAACAAAGAAAAGATACCGGTGATCAATTTGACTATCGGGGCTATTGTAAAAGCATTTATAAGCTATTTTTTAACTTCAATACCAAGCATAAACATTAAAGGTGCAGCTCTGGGAACGGTTGTAGGTTATGCTGTTGCCACAATTTTAAACTTGAGGGCGATTATAAAACATCAGGGAAAAGGCTTAGGGATAGTAAATATAATGATAAAACCCATATTTGTAACAACTGTTATGTCTGCAGTGGCTTTTTACGTTTATAAATTTTCTTACATATATACTGTAAAGAATTCGTTATCCACACTGTTTAGCATACTTGCTTCCGTTGCCGTATATCTAATTTTGATTATTATTACGGGAGGATTAAAAGCGGAAGAGTTGGAAATGATTCCGGGGGGGCAAAAACTTTCAAAGTTGCTAAAGAAAAAAGGAATACTTTAGAAAGGTGATTTACATGGGTAAAATAATAATTACAGGCTTGGGGCCTGCTGATTATGATAGCTTGACAATAAGAACGGCTAAAATTCTTAAATCTGCGAAATGTCTGATTTTAAGGACGAAAAAGCATCCGTTAGTGAATGATTTAATAAAAGAGGGAATAGAATTCATAAGTTGTGATGATATTTATGAAAGCTCCGATGATTTCGAAGAAGTATACGAAAAAATTTCTCATAGGGTTTTGGATATGTCTCTTAAAAACCCTGAAGTTGTTTATGCCGTTCCTGGACATCCTCTTACTTATGAGAAAAGCGTACAGTTAATCATTGAAAGGGCTAAAGGGTTGGCGGAGGTACAGTTGGAATCAGCCATAAGCTTTATTGATGCAGTATCCGTTGCATTAAAGATAGATTTGTCATCGGGTTTAAAGATAATAGATGGGCTGAGATTAGGGGAGCAAAAGCCGGATGTGGACTCCGGTAATATAATTACACAGGTCTATAATAATTTTATCGCATCTGAAGTGAAGTTAGAACTCATGAATTATTATAGGGATGAGCAAGATATATGCATAGTGAGGGGTGCAGGGGCAAAAGGCTTAGAATCAATACAATGGGTTATGTTGCATGAATTAGATAAGATAGGAAGCATGGATTATTTGACAAGCGTTTACATACCGAAAGTCAAAGAGAATAAAAAGTATAGCAGTATGGACGATTTGGTTTCAATAATAAAAGCATTAAGAGGGGAAAATGGTTGTCCTTGGGATAAAAAACAAGACCATAATACGCTAAAACCGTATTTAATTGAAGAATGTTACGAGGCCATTGAGGCTATTGATAATAAAGACATAGAAGCCATGATTGAAGAATTGGGAGATGTGCTCTTACAGGTTTTGCTACATGCACAAATAGGTGAAGAAGACGAGGAGTTCGATTTAAAAGACGTAATGACCGTGTTGAATAATAAACTTATTAATAGGCATCCTCACGTATTCGGTAACAGGTCAGTTTCAAGTGAAGTGGGGGCAAAAAAAAGCTGGGAAGAATCAAAGAAAGAGGAGAAGGGTTTTAAAAGATATACGGATATGCTTCAGGGCATACCACGTGCCATGCCTTCTTTGACAAGAAGTTATAAGATCCAAGAAAAGGCGGCTTTGGCAGGATTTGATTGGGATGATGTTACAGGTGCCATGGATAAGGTAGATGAAGAGTTATGTGAATTAAAAGAAGTATATAAATCAGTAGAAAATGATAAAATAGTAGAAGAGACAGGTGATTTGCTATTTGCAGTGGTGAACGTGGCAAGGTTCTTGAAAATACAGCCGGAATTAGCTCTTAAAGCAACGATAGAAAAATTTATCAATAGGTTTAAAATAATGGAAGAAATGGCCTTGAGTCTTGGTAAAAACCTTGATATAATGACCTTACATGAGATGGATTTGTTATGGAACAGGGCAAAAACATTGGGGATAATCAAAAATAATAAAAAATAGCTAATAAAAGAAGGATTTTTGCCAAATATAGAGAATAGCTTATAGAACTCATGAATAAATAATTAGGAGGGATTATTTAATGAACAAAGCTGAACTTATTGCCAGCATGGCTGAAAAATGCGAGTTGACTAAAAAAGATACTGAAAAAGCACTAAAAGCATTTATTGATTCCGTAAAAGAAAGTCTTGCAAAGGGAGAAAAGGTACAGTTAGTAGGTTTCGGAACTTTCGAGGTTAAACAAAGAGCTGCCAGGGTGGGGAGAAATCCAAGGACAAAAGAAGAGATTAAAATACCTGCATCAAAAGCACCCGCTTTTAAGCCGGGAAAAGAGCTAAAAGAATCTGTTAACAAATAACTATAAGGTTACATAGAAAATCAGGTTAAGAGCCTGATTTTTTGTTGCCTTGAAATAATTTTTTATATGATGGATGTGATTTATATGAGGTTGGATAAATTCCTTAAGGTTTCACGTTTGATAAAAAGGCGAACTGTTGCCAAAGAAGCCTGCGAAGGAGACAAAGTATATCTTAATGGTAAGAATGCAAAACCGGGGACTGTAGTGGATATAGGAGATATTATAGAAATTGCATATGGAGAAAGAAAAGTAAAGGTTGAGATAATCAATATAAATGAAAAAGCAATGAGGGGTGAAGCAAAAGAGATGTATAAGATTTTAGAACCTTAGTGTATTCATATTTTATAAAACTGTGCATATAGATGGTATATAAAAGAGTTTTAAATTCTATGCTTTATAATCGGGAGGGTTTTGTATGGACATTGATAAGGAGAAGAGAGGAAAACAGCATAGATTAACATTGGAAGACAGAGAGAAACTCCAGATAACGGGAATTACTGATGTGGGCAGTTTTAATGATAATACGGTAATAATCAGCACCGAATTAGGGGATCTGGTTATTAAGGGTGATGATCTTCATATAGTAAGTCTTGATGTTAACGCAGGGAATATAATTATACAGGGTTTTATCTATTCTTGTGTATATGCTGAAAAAGCCGTGTATAAAAAAGAAAAGGGCTTTTTTAAGAGTATGTTTAAATAAGAGGATGCTATATGGAAACAGTTCAGTTTCAGATTTTTATGTTTTCTATTACGCTTTACGGCGGATTTCTCATTGGTGTTTTTTTTGATATATATAGGGCAATAAGGGGCACCGGGAGAAAAAAAGGACTGATTACATCCTTATGGGACATATTGTTTCTCGGGGTGTCATTTTTTATAGTTATAAATATCATATTTTCAAGTAACTTCGGCGATTTGAGGGCTTATGTTTTTATAGGTTTTATAGTGGGCTTTTTCTTATACGAAAAAATTGTGGGTAGGATTTTTCAAACATTGTTATTCAGGGTATTTATGATTATTAAAATCACGGTAAGAAAATGCATTAAGATTATTTCAGCACCTTTTAAATTATTTTTGGTATTAATTACAAAACCTTTTGCACTTTTTTTAAACTATTTTAAGAAAATAACCGTAAAATCAAAAAAAGTTACCGAAATTCCAAAAAAAGCTTTGAAAGAATGGGAAAAGTATTATAAACTAATAGTTAAAAGGGACAAGAGTTAAAGGATAGTTATTGTTTTATGATTATTGTTGTTTCAACAATACTAAGGCTGATCTGATGAGGGGGATAGCAATGGCAAAAATCAAGAGAGGCAAAAAAATTATTTGGACAAGATTATTTGTTTTTATCTTTTTTATTTATGCCTTGTTTGTTATTGCCAACCAGCAGTATTCCATATACAAGCTCAACAAAGTAAAAGCAGAAATCCAAAAAAATGTTGATGCTTCGAAGATGGAGAATGAAAGGCTAAAGGACTTGCTCAAAAATGCCGCCGACGAAAAGCATTTAGAAAGAATGGCGAGGGAGCAGCTTGGTCTCATAAAACCCGGGGAGACGGTTTACGTTGACCAATCCTCATCGGATGTTTATTTGCAAGAAGGGGGTAATTAGTTGTAGCATTCCCAAGTTTTCTGCATTAGCTGTATCAATAATATAATTGTTTTAACCCTATGCAAATAAAAAGGAGGAATTTTTTTAGTATGCCTATAGAGGA
>CAZQHS010000112.1:0-5323 GCA_964593485.1 uncultured Clostridiaceae bacterium | reverse complement strand
AAAATATATAATTTGTTTTATATTATTGTAAATTGTATAATACTTATGATAGAATTATAATGTTTTATTTGATAGTTATGCAACCGAAGGAGGTGTATATATATGGCAAGACATTGTGAAGTTTGTGGTAAAGGCATGTTATCCGGTAATAAAGTGAGTCACTCAATGAGACACAGTCGAAGAAAGTGGCTTCCGAATTTAAGAACTGTTAAAGCCTTGGTTAACGGCACACCTAAAAGAATCAGTGTTTGTACACGTTGTTTAAGGTCGGGCAAGGTGCAAAGAGCAATATGATGGGAGAATAATACAGTAATGGGTCCTTACCACAGATAATTTACGTCTAAAAAAGGTTGTTCCTGAATTTTTAGCGAAATTAGAAACAATAAGGGCCTGTTCGAGAATTTATTTATGGTTTTTTAGTTTTATTGTCTATAAGATTTATATTATACAACTGCAGTTAAATTAACACTTATACAAGTAAATGCCTGCAATTATCAATGATATTGCCGATAAAAATATCCATCCGATAATCGGCATTGTTATAGTTAACAAAACACCAAAGCCTACAGACGATATTAATAAGCCAAATATTCTTCTCTTTTTATAGCTCAATTTAATTACCTCCTGTACTTATCAAAAATTATGGAAAACAAAAGACCATTACACTTCATAATATTAGTGGGATGGTCTTTTTGATACTATTATTTCCTAATTTTATAACGAGGTGTAATGATATCTCCCGCTTCTATAAGGGAAATCCATGGATTTCCAGTTCATTTTTGTAAAACAGGTGGTGAGCATATCTCCCACCTCGCTTGGGTAGAGTCTTGTTTGTAACAAAACTCTTTACTGTAATCTTGTTATAAGGTACATGGCTTTAAAAGGGATATATTGCCTTTTGCTTTTTCATAATCATTTTAAATCCTTACCCTCTTCATTTGGCGTATGGTTTCTCCAACATCCTGAGACTTAAAAATAGAAGAACCGGCAACAATAATTTCTGCTCCGCAATCAATTAACTTTCCAATGTTATTTAATGTTATACCTCCGTCTACTTGTATAGGTATATCACTACCACACTTAACTAAATATTCCTTTAAAGTCACTATTTTTTCATACATGCTATTTATAAAGGTTTGCCCGCCAAATCCCGGGTTTACCGTCATAATCAATACCATGTCTAAATATTCAATCAAATACTTTATTGTGCTTATCGGTGTGGCAGGATTTAGGGCAATACCCACAGCCACATCGAAACTCTTGATAGTCTGTACCAGCCTGTGCATATGCTTTGATGTCTCAACGTGAACAGTTATGATATCCGCACCGGCATCAACAAAATCTTTTACATATAATTCCGGGTTTGTTATCATTAAATGTACATCAAGGGTAATATCGGTTATTCTTCTTATACTCCTAACCACAGGTGCCCCAATGGTGATGTTAGGAACAAAGTGTCCATCCATAACATCAATATGTAACATATCCGCACCGGAATTTTCAACTAATTTTATGTCCCTTTCAAGATTTGCAAAATCTGCCGATAATATAGAAGGTGCAATTTTGACCATTTTAGTACCTCCTTTGTTCTCTAAGATTATTTAACATACTAATGTAATACTCATACCTTATTTTATTTATATGGCCTTCCTCTACGGCTTCCTTAACCCCACAATCAGGCTCCTTATCATGTATGCATGAAGTAAACCTGCAAGTGCTGTATTTGTGAAATTCAGGATAATAAAACTGAAGTTCCTTTTCTTCTATTGATAACAGATCAAAGGATGTAAAACCCGGTGTATCAAGTACCATACCTCCATTTTTTAGCTTAATTAACTCCGTATGCCTAGTGGTATGGGTGCCTTTTTTTGTCTTTTTACTCACTTTTCCTGTTTTTAAATTTAGGTCCGGATTTATTGAATTTAAAAGTGAAGATTTTCCTACCCCGGAAGGACCGGCAAATACAGATATTCTATTTACAAGAAATTCTTTCAGTTCTTCTATTCCAAGCTTTGAAACCGCACTAATTTTCAGTACATTGTATGGTATGGAATTTAACATTTGATAAACAGGCTTATATTCTTCATCTGGATCTAAGTCTATTTTATTAATGCAAACAATCTTTTCCAATCCTAAATATTCGGTGTAAACCAAAAGATTTTGCAATAAATTCATATTTATATCCGGATTTTTAGCTGATACTACAATAATTACTTGTTCCACATTTGCTACTTCCGGACGGATCAATTGGGTTTTTCTTTCTTTTATATCTATTATATAGCCGGTTTGGGTGCTTTCATCTATTTCTATTTCCACATGGTCTCCAACCATAGGTTTTTTATTATGCAGCCTGAATAGTCCACGTGCCTTGCATTCAAGGACTCTATCCCCAATATCCACATAATAAAACCCGTCAATACCTTTAATTATAGTGCCTAAAGCCATAGGTTCCTCCCTTTAGAAATTATAGGGTGTGCTTTCATGAAAACTGTTATTTATATATACTTCAAACAATACATTTCCTTTGCCGTTTACCTCAATTTTTAACGGGCTATCTGCTGATGAATGTGTGTTTTCATATATTAAAATGCTTTTTTCACTCTCTATTTTAAATACTGTAACCTTCATTCTATTCAGATTCTTTGGTAAGTTGATGCTTAAGTAATAAACTTTGTCACCTGATTGTTCTTTTGCACCTTTACTGACAACAAAATCTATTACGCTTTTTTTACTTATTTCCGTGCCTGCGGGAACACTTTGTTCAATGACTATACCTTTAGGATGTTCATCACTATTTACTTCATTTATATTTCCTCTTATAAGATCAAGCATTATCAGCTTGGTTTCTACATCTTCAATTTTCTTACCTATAAAACTATCCATAAAGATTTTTTCGGGACCGCCGCTTATTACATAGTCAACTCTTGTACCTTCATCAACACTGATCCCCGGGGCAATTTTTTGTTCTATAACTATACCGCTGGGATATTGGCTGTATTCCTGTCTCACATCACCCTCTGCTAACCCCGCAGTCTCTAAAATAATATCAACTTCATCATAATTCTTGCCTACAATGGGTGGAACGGGAATCTTTCTGGGTCCTTTACTCACAAACACTGTAACCGGGTTTGTAACTTTATTCGATTGGTGGGGTTTGGGATCTTGCCTGATTACTTCTCCCTCCGGGATGTCTTTGTTATGGACTCTCTCTGCAACGTCCATAGGAAATCCTAATTTTCTTAATTCTACTTCTGCTTCATCTTCCTGCATACCCATTAAATTCGGTACCGGTTTGGCATCAACATTAAGTAAATCTTTAAAAAGAAAGTATGAACCGACAAAAATAAGTGCCAAAATCAATCCAGATGTTATTGCCCAATAAAGAATTTTTCTCTTTCCTTTTTTATCCATATTATTTGAGTCAGTTTCACTTATATCTGATGTATTGTATTTATCATTATCAGTGAGCCCGTTTTCTTCGTTATTGCCATTTTCTTTTATAGGTGCAATCTTTATTGTATTATCATCAACTAAAATATTTTCTTTAACAAAATCTCCATTGGGCATTATCAAAGATTGCTTAAGATCGCTGATAATTGCACCTGCTGAACAGTATCTTTTTGATACGTCTTTGTTCATGCATTTTAAAATTATGTCTTCTAAGCTTTTAGGTATTTTATTGTTTATTAAAATCGGTTTAATGGGCTCTTCTTGTACATGTTTCAAAGCAACGGAGATGGGTGTATCCCCCTCAAAAGGCAACCTCCCCGTTACAAGTTCATAAATCACCACACCCAATGAATAAATATCCGACTTTTCATCCGTATATCCACCACGGGCTTGTTCCGGAGAAAAATAATGAACGGATCCTATTATGTTCCCGGTATTAGTTATTGTACTGGATGATACCGCACGTGCAATCCCAAAATCAGTAACCTTTACGGTTCTATCTTCTTTGAGCATAATATTATGAGATTTTATATCTCTATGAACAATATGATTGTTATGAGCATTTTCCAAAGCCGATGCAATTTGAATGGCAATATTCGTCGCAAATTCAATATTTAAAGAACCTTTTTCCTTTATAAGCTCCTTCAAAGTCCGACCTTTAATATATTCCATAACAATATAATGAATATCATCTTCCAATCCTACATCGTAAATACTTACAATATTAGGATGAGAAAGACTTGCGGCAGCTTGTGATTCCCTTTTAAACTTTTTTACAAAGTCCTCATCACTTGTAAACTCCGGTCTAAGTACCTTGACAGCAACAAATCTATTCAGCAGTCGACATCTTGCTTTGTAAACAAGAGCCATACCGCCTCCACCTATTTTTTCAATTATTTCATATCTTTCTCCCAACACTTTACCTATCACGATTAGTTACCCTCCCTATCAACTTCTATGATAATTGCTGTAATGTTGTCATGGCCGCCCTTGCCATTGGCCAACCTAATCAGTTGGGTGCATTTTTCTTTTAAACCTTCTTCTTGCATGATAGTTTCCTTTATCTCTTTTTCACCTAACATATTTGACAATCCGTCTGTGCACATGACAATATAATCTTCATGCCTTAAATCAAGTATGCTGATATCAACATCTACTTCACTACTTGTACCTATTGCCCTTGTTATCATGTTTTTTTGTGGATGTTTACTTGCTTCTTCCGGCTTTATCGTTCCGTTTTTAATCAATTCCGTCACGTAGGAATGATCAGTAGTAATTTTTGTTATATTCTTGTCTCTTATGAAATAAACTCTGCTATCCCCCACATGGCCAATAATCATGCTATCGCCGATTAAAAATGCGACAATTAGGGTAGTGCCCATTCCATAGTATTCTTCATTTGCAATAGAACTTAAGTATATATTTTTATTTACATATTCAAAGGCTTTATTTAAAAATGAGGCATATTCCTTTATATCATTATCATAAATATTTATTTCATTTTTATAATAATCAAGCATTAAAGAAACAGCCATTTTACTTGCTATGTCTCCTGCTTTATGGCCACCCATACCATCAGCAATGATGCAAATAAAAGGCTTATCTTTTTCATATTGTTCCTGAAAATAGAATGCATCTTCATTTTTCTTTCTAACTAATCCAATGTCAGTAATACCGAAGGCTTTCATGAAAACACCTCATATGTTTTAAAATAGCGATAGTATAATAAAATATATATCAAAACATAATATTTCGACATTTTTATTTAAAAACCCTTTTAAAATACTCTATCATCAAACTTTTTCTATTTCTACAAATTTAATCTAAAGGATTAACAGTTGTTACCAAGCATAAACAGTTGTCAGGTTTAATT
>CAZQHS010000111.1:3997-5335 GCA_964593485.1 uncultured Clostridiaceae bacterium | reverse complement strand
AGCTTGGAAAACATCGAGGATTCCGATAACCCCGAATTATATTTGATTCATGATATAGACGTCCTGGAAATAGTAAACGATCTCAAAGCGGCAGGTGCCGAAGCTATTTCGATTAATGATGTCAGAGTGATTGGAACAACGAGTATCAAATGTGGGGGTCCTACCATAAACATAGATGGCAGCAGGCATGCTACTCCATTTGTTATAAAAGCTATAGGGGATGTAAAAGCTTTGGAGGCAGCGGCTATAGCACCTGATAGTTATATAGATTGGATGGAATACAGCGGTATCAGAGTTGATATAATGAAAGCTGAAAAGCTTACAATAAATAAATATACGGGTACACCAAAAATTAATTATCAAAATATTGTTGAGGATGGTGTTAAGAAATGATATTACCTTTACTTGGACTTTTATTGGGAATATTTATCGGCTTTTTATCCCCGGTAATAATCCCTATACAGTATTCAACATACATGTCTATAGCAATTTTAGCAGCTTTGGACTCCGTCTTCGGAGGTATCAGATCAAGTCTTGAAAATACTTTTGACATTGAAATATTTATATCCGGTTTTTTTGCAAATGCTATCTTAGCTGCAATACTCACGTACATTGGAGATCAATTAGGAGTACCCATTTATTATGCAGCGATATTTGCATTCGGAGTAAGGTTATTCCAGAACTTTGCTATAATAAGAAGATATATCTTAGTAAGAATAAAAAAAGGCAGCAATTAAAACAAATAAAAAATAAAGGAAATTTGCGTTTAATGTTGAACAATATAAAGAAATAAAATTATGAAGAAAAATATTAAATACAGGAATTATTGTAAAAATAAGGAGGTTGTAATGTGCTTGAATTTGATGTAGATGTTAACTCTTTTGCTTCAATAAAAGTTATTGGAATTGGCGGTGCCGGTAATAATGCTGTTAATAGGATGATAGCAGCAGGTTTAAAAGGGATTGAATTTTATAGTATAAACACTGATTTACAAGCTCTAAACATGTCACAGACAACAAATAAAATCCAAATAGGTGAAAAGCTCACCAAAGGATTGGGCGCCGGTGCCAATCCGGAAATTGGCAAAAGAGCTGCAGAAGAAAGCATAGAAGATATTAAGAAAATCTTGGAAGGAGCGGATATGGTATTTGTTACCGCAGGTATGGGTGGCGGTACCGGCACAGGGGCAGCACCCATTGTAGCCCAAATTTCCAAGGATTTGGGTATTCTTACAGTGGGAGTTGTTACAAGACCATTTGGCTTCGAGGGTAAAATCAGAAAAATTCAAGCAGAAAAAGGTCTCTTGGAATTAAGAGAAAATGTAGACACATTAGTAAC
>CAZQHS010000111.1:0-3987 GCA_964593485.1 uncultured Clostridiaceae bacterium | reverse complement strand
CAATACCAAATGATAGATTACTTCAAATAGTGGATAAAAAAGCATCAATTGTCGATGCCTTTAAAATAGCGGATGATGTTCTAAGACAAGGAGTTCAGGGAATATCGGATCTTATTGCAGTACCCGGGCTAGTGAACCTTGACTTTGCCGATGTCAAAACCATAATGCTGGGTAAAGGTCTTGCACATATGGGAATCGGAAAAGGAAACGGTGAAAACAGAGGTGCGGATGCGGTTAAGCAGGCAATTCAAAGCCCTTTATTGGAAACATCCATTGAAGGAGCCAAATGTGTCCTTCTTAATATTACCGGCGGATCAGACTTGGGTATATTTGAAGTTAATGAAGCTGCAGAACTTGTATTTCAATCGGCGGATCCCGATGCAAATATTATATTCGGTGCTGTAATAGACGAAGCACTAAAAGAAGAAATCAGGATTACGGTGATAGCTACCGGCTTTGATAACTTGAAGCCAAGTGCTATCTTTGGTATGGACGAGGTTGCTGTCGATAAAGACATAGAAATTCCAAAATCTTCATATAATGATGATGACATAGATATACCGCCTTTTTTACGAAATAGGTTCAAATAGGGGGTTATAGTTCACACATTACCTAATTGTCAAAATTGCTATGATAAATATTAAATAGGATGACAATTTCGGAACCTGTCATTCTGAACGATAGTGAAGAATCTTGACCCTAAAGGCATGACCCAAACATTCTGTTCTTTGGAACAATCTTGACCCTAACCTACTGGGTTCTGAGTTCTGGAATCTGAATACTAATGATTATCATCCGTTGCAATGCTCAGATGATACCAAAACAATGTGAATGGCAACAAAAGTTACTGTTCAGACCCGTTCTTAACCTTCTACAATTATTTGTATTTGATAAGAATTGCGTTGTGAATGGATATAAATCATCATATACCTGTTTCCTTGACAAGGTAATTTATGATTGTATAATAATAGTATAGAGGGTGTACAACCTCTAACAGAAATAAAGAATGAGGAGGAAAAGTTTTATGAAAAAAATCCTATGTGCATTTTTGGTTCTGACATTGGTTTTTTCCTTAGTTGCATGCGGCCAGAAACCAGCTTCAGGCGGCGGCGAAGAAGTTAATGGCGGCGAAGAAGTAGTACAGGAAGACAACTGGAAAATAGCCATCATAACCAACACGGTATCTCAGAATGAAGAAGAGTACCGATCAGCCGAGTTTGTTCAGAAAAAGTACGGTAAGGACAGAGTCGTTCACGAACTTTGGCCGGATAATTTCATGACGGAACAAGAACAAATGATCAGCGTTCTAACCAAACTTGCTGCTGACCCGGATATCAAAGCTGTAATTATAAACCAGGCAGTTCCGGGGACTAACCCGTCTGTTGATAAGTTCTTAGAGGCGAGAGATAAAGACGATGTACTTATTGTTTATGCTTCCCCGCAGGAAAACGCGCCTGACGTATCCGTACGTGCGGATTTTGCGCTTCAACCTGACGAATTAGCAATGGGAAGCACTATACCGAATCAGGCGAAGAAACAAGGAGCCAAGACTTTTGTTCACTACTCATTCCCAAGACATATGTCCATTCCCATGTTGGCAGAAAGACGTTCGCTTATGAAAGCCGAATGTGCCAAGATCGGTCTTGAATTTGTTGACGCAACTGCTCCGGACCCGACAAGCGAAGCCGGCGTAACCGGTGCACAACAGTTTATACTTGAAGACGTGCCCAAGATGGTAAAGAAATATGGAAAAGATACATCTTTCTTCTCCACTAACTGTTCAATGCAGGTTCCATTGATTAAAGCTGCATTTGACGCAGGCGCGATATATAGCCAACCATGCTGTCCGTCTCCTTATCATGGATTCCCTTCGGCTCTTGGATTACAAGTACCTGAAGATATAGTCGGCGGATTGCAGGATGTAATCGACCAAACAACCAAGATTATTGAAGATGCCGGTTTAGGCGGCCGTTTCTCCACTTGGCCGGTTCCTGCAGCAATGATGGCAACTATTGCAAGTGCTGATTATGCTGTTAAATGGATCAATGGTGAAACAAACGGTAAAGTTGATGAGAAGGTTTTAGCAGAATGCATGAGCGATTATGCGGGCCTAGATATCACATTAAATCCATATGTAGAAGAAGGGGTTTCCTATGACAACTACTTACTATTCTTAATGGACTTCTTAACTTATGGAGACCTTCCAAATTAGAAACTGAATGAGCAGATTTAAGTTGCAACCGAGCAACTGAAGATAAACTTAAACTTATAATGAGGGTGTTTTAAAGCTGTTCGGCTTAGGACATCCTCATTAAGTTTACACACCACGACTCATAAGAGTATATGTGGCAGGAGGGATAATCTTGAGCGAAAATTTACTCAGCATAATAAACGTATCAAAAGAATTTAATGGAAACCGGGTACTAAAGGATGTCAGTCTGAGCATAAAAAAAGGTGAGATTCATGCCCTTATAGGAGAAAACGGAGCAGGGAAATCCACTTTAATGAATATACTGTTTGGAATGTCCGTGATTCATAGTACGGGTGGCTATAGCGGCAGTATAGAAATTGAAGATGAAGAGGTTCTTTTTGCTTCGCCTCACGAGGCTATGGCCCATGGTATAGGTATGGTGCACCAGGAGTTTATGTTAATACCCGGATTTACTATTACCGAAAACATAAAAATAAATAGAGAAATTACTAACCCGAATCCTGTAAGCAGGATATTCGGCAAACAATATGAAAGTCTAGACAAGAAAAGAATGAACAGCGATGCGCGAAAGGCCCTTGACACTATGGGTATGGGTATTGAGGAATATACTTTAGTGGCAGGTTTGCCAGTAGGACATATGCAATTTATTGAAATTGCACGGGAGATTGATAAAACCGGGATTAAACTATTGGTTTTTGATGAACCTACAGCGGTTTTAACTGAATCGGAAACACAAAATCTATTGGCAGCAATAGAAAGATTGGCAGCAAAAGGAATAGCAATTATTTTTATAAGCCATCGTTTGGAAGAGGTAATGCAAGTTTCGCATCGTTTTACAATTTTGCGGGATGGAGAGCGTGTTATTACCAAAGATACTAAAGACAGTAATGTATATGAAATTGCAGAGTTAATGGTAGGCCGCAAGGTGAATTTGGAACGATCGGAAGACACTGCACGTAAAATCGCCGATGAAACTGTTCTTAGCATAAAAAATTTAGAAGTCAAAATGCCTGGTGAAGAAATAAAAGGTTTTAACTTAGAAGTAAAAAAGGGTGAAATCATAGGCATAGGCGGCTTGGCCGGACAAGGAAAACTTGCTATAGCCAACGGAATTATGGGAATATTTCCAGCCCGAGGTGAAGTAGTCTTTGAAGGGTGCTCTTTGAAACTTAATAATCCTAAAGCTGCTATAAAGGCAGGATTAGGTTTTCTTAGTGAAGACAGAAAAGGGGTAGGGCTCCTTTTAGATGAGTCCATCGAATTAAATACAGTATTTACAGCTATGCAAACCCATGGGGAATTCCTTAATTTTGGTATAATGAATGTACACAGTATACGAAACCATACTAAAAAGATGATAAAAGACTTGGATATACGCTGCACATCTTCACTGCAACATGTGGGGAGTCTATCCGGAGGCAATCAACAAAAAGTCTGCATGGCTCGGGCACTGACTCAGAAGCCAAAATTATTGTTAGTTAGCGAGCCCACACGTGGTATTGATGTAGGTGCTAAAAAGCTCGTATTGGATTTGCTGAAAAAACTTAACGAGGAGCAAGGGATGACTATTATCATGACGTCATCGGAATTAGCCGAGCTCAGAAGTATCTGTGACAGGATTGTCATTGTTTGCGATGGAAAAGTAGAGGGTGTCTTGTCTCCTGATGCTTCCAACGCGGAATTTGGATTGATGATGTCCGGTACTCGTGCAAAAACCCAAGTAGGGGGTGCAGAGTAATGTTGGAAAGAGAAGTAAGCAAAGAAGTGGTTCCTAA
>CAZQHS010000110.1:0-5349 GCA_964593485.1 uncultured Clostridiaceae bacterium | reverse complement strand
TCCCAATGTATCTGTAATCCATACATCTGCATCTATACTTTCTATGATCGCCTTAACCTTTTCTCTTTCTTCTATTGTTTGTGATAAAAACTGTTCTTTTTCATTCTCCGCTTTGGCTCTTTCTACTGCCATCCATGTACGTTCTGCTATATCTATTGCTAATTTTACTTCCATACTTGTCCATTTACGAGGGTCGGATTGTGTAATACATAAAGCACCTACAGTATTGCTGTCTTTAATTACTGGGATAATTATATAAGACATTAACTCCATTTGTATAAAGCGTTCTCTGAGTCCCATATCTGCTGGTCCTCTTAAATATATATCCTCTACAACAATAGGATTTCCTAAGTCTATAATAGCCTTACTTTTTAGATATTTACCCCAATCATACTCTCCAACAATAGATTTTTTTCTCTTATCTCGTGCATCTTGCCTTACTATCATTTTATTACCGTCTATTTCACCATAATAACACCTATCTGACTCAAAATATTTTCTGGTTTCACTTGTGATCAGTTTATGAATACAGGTTGCATCAGCTAAAGGTCGAACTTTATCACTTAGTTTTAAAAGAAACTTTAATTGTTTCTCACTTTCTTTTAAAGAATCAATATAATTATCTTTGTCCTTATTTTTTTCCCTATTCATTATCTAATCCTCTTTCAAAATTTTATATGCCAACTTATCCCATTATATCATAAGCTTTTAAACTTTGTTATCCGGCAAAAAATATTTTATTTAATGCTTGAACCGTTACTGCAAGGGGTAAGTCTATCATTCACATATCCACTGGAGAATTGGAATAGAAAAGTCCGACTGATTTTCAAAAGAGAAATCAATCGGCTATGTAAGTGGGATTTATGAAATTTATTTACGTGAAAACGGCACAGTATTGTACCGTGTCGTTAAATTGGATTAGTATTCGCTGCAAAGAAGGAAATCCATAAGGTGCATGATCTTTACTCCGTTGATATTGCCCGCAGCAAGCTCATCAAGAGTAACAACATATTTAGGGTAGTGGTCTTTGATTTCAAGCAGGTTTGCAACCTCCCGATCTGACTGCTCCGGCAATCTGCGGCATACCTGAACATAGATACGCTCATCACGCCGCACCGCTACAAAATCAATCTCTTTCGTTTCATTTTTACCGATATAAACCTCGTATCCATGTCGCTGAAGCTCAAAATAAACGATGTTTTCAAGTATAGCAGCGATAGACTTTGGATTAAAGCCCATAATGCAGTATTTCAGGGAAGCATCCGCAAGGTAGAATTTTTCCTGTGTTTTCAATACTGACTTGCCCTGTAAATCATATCGCTGACAGCGATAGATGACAAAGGCTTTTTCCAGCCATTCCAGATAGTTATATACGGCTTCAACGGAAAGAGAGCGCCCCTCGCTTTTGAGAAATTTTGCAATCGCATTGGCAGAAAAGGTCTTTCCGACATTCTCAACGATGAATTTTACTACACGATTGAACAAATCAAATTTGGTGATGTTGTGCCGCTTTGTAATATCGCTGGTAATGACAGAGTTATATATGCCTTCTACAATCTGATAAGCGGAACGTTCATCAAAACTACCCCGTGCAACAATGGGAAAGCCGCCCATACGGATATATTCGGTCAACAGTTCTTTTGGCGACAGCTTGCTCGATTTCTTAAATTCCATATATTCTGCAAAGGATAGGGTGAATACAGGGATAGATATATATCTGCCTGTCAGGTAGGTGGAGATTTCACTTGACATCAGCTTGGAGTTTGAACCTGTTACATAGATATCGGTATCGGTATTCTCCAGCAGACTGTTGACGGCTTTTTCCCATCCAGTGATTTCTTGTACCTCATCAAGCAAAAGATAATATCGGCCGTTGTCGGACATTTTTCCCTTGATCGCCTTATACATATCCTTTGAAGTCATACCATCGTCAAAATCTTCTGAGGTATAGCACATGCTGATGATATGGTCTGCAGCAATGCCGCTTTGGATCAGATCCTCGCTTAGCATTTCTAAAATGGTGGACTTACCGCAGCGCCGGATTCCGGCAAGTATCTTTACAATCGGAATATCACGGTAGGTTTTGAGTAATTTTAAATAGTGCGATCTAACAATCATGTCACCGCATCCTTTTCTTTAAATCATAGCAAACAACTTTAGTATTATCAATAGTTTTTACTCCCATAATGTAAAAACTTTTGGTTCTGTCCGACTCTTTCTGTGTTAATAACAAGTAATCTGTTAGATTTGCTATGCAGATGTTTGTTTGTATTAGTCTGGGACAGATTATACTTCCCACCAGGATAATCAGCCAGTTAGTTAACATCCCTATATATGTCTACATGACCAGGTACTTGTGACACGGCTGCCCATTGCGGTAAAGGGAAATTAATAATGAATAACTCAAATGATCTGCTCTTTAGAGGCAGGTCATTTTTAAATCTTATCTAATCCTTTTAATATCTTGATCAAAGTTTCAAATTCTATTGGTTTCCCAAGGTGCATATCAAACCCGGCCTCTTGAGAAAGTTTTATATCACTATCACTGTTATACCCGGAAATTGCAATCAAATATGTATCCTTCAAATTATTGTCATTTTTAATTTGCTTTGCCAAATCATAGCCATTCATTCCATCCATTCCTATATCACATAAAATTACTTTTGGGTGCAGTTCCTTTGCTTTTTTTAAGCCTTCTTCCCCGCTATTTATTCCTATAGAATCGTATCCAGATAACTTTAAAATCTGGCAAGTAATATCGACCAAGTCTCTGTTATCATCTATTACAATTATCATATGCTTGTCTCCTTCTTTATAGTGTAGGTAAACTTATAACAAACTCTGCCCCCTTCCCTTCTCCTTCACTTAAAACTTTCATCTGTCCCTTATGCCTCTCTACAACATCCTTTGCTATGAATAGTCCCATACCAAGTCCTCCTAAACTTTTCCCTAAGTTGTTTTTGGCTTGTACATAGGGTTCAAAGATAACTTTTATAAGTTCCATTGGCATTCCTACCCCGGTATCTTTTATGGAGATTATTGCCTCATTGGTTGTTTGAGCTCTTTTAAGTAAGATAGTCACCTTTCCGCCTTTAGGTGTAAACTTTGATGCATTATGAAGTAGGTTTTCTATTACTTGTGTTAGCCTTGCCCCATCACCTTTTATATAAATCCTTTCTTGCATTATTTTTGTTTCTACTTTAATTCCCTTTTCATTAAAGAACAAATTGCTATCTTCTATTACTTGCACTATTAATTGATTAAGTTCTAATTTTTCTAATTTTAATTCAAATTTATTTCGGGTAATCCTGGTCATATTAAGAAGATCATCTACTAATCTACTTAATTGTTTGGCTTGCCTTTTTAGGGTTTCCTTTAATTTTTGTCGTTCTTCTTTATTGTCTTCTATATAATCCATTAAATCTAATCCCATGGTTATGGTTGCTAACGGGTTTCTAAGTTCATGGGATAGGGACGAGAGAAATGCTATTCTTAATTCATCAGTCTTTTCTAATTTTTTAATAAGTTCCATAGCTTGTATTTCCTTATCCCTTAAGGCTTGTTCCATATGTATTCTTTTAGTTATATCTGTAGATATGGTTACAGCACCTATAATATCACCATTTCTATCCAATATAGGTGATGCTACAGATTCTTTGTACATCTTCATACCACTTTTCTTATATATTACAAGATTTTCAACTTTTGTAGTTTCACCTTGTAGAGCCTTTGCGGTTATTTCATCTTTCTCTTTCAATGGTGTTCCATCTATTCTAAATATTTCTACTTGCTTCAATACTTCACTTATAGGTTCTTCATGAGCCTGAATACCTATTTTTTTTGATTGTATGGAATCAATTAGAGTCGTGTTTCCCAATGTATCTGTAATCCATACATCTGCATCTATACTTTCTATGATCGCCTTAACCTTTTCTCTTTCTTCTATTGTTTGTGATAAAAACTGTTCTTTTTCATTCTCCGCTTTGGCTCTTTCTACTGCCATCCATGTACGTTCTGCTATATCTATTGCTAATTTTACTTCCATACTTGTCCATTTACGAGGGTCGGATTGTGTAATACATAAAGCACCTACAGTATTGCTGTCTTTAATTACTGGGATAATTATATAAGACATTAACTCCATTTGTATAAAGCGTTCTCTGAGTCCCATATCTGCTGGTCCTCTTAAATATATATCCTCTACAACAATAGGATTTCCTAAGTCTATAATAGCCTTACTTTTTAGATATTTACCCCAATCATACTCTCCAACAATAGATTTTTTTCTCTTATCTCGTGCATCTTGCCTTACTATCATTTTATTACCGTCTATTTCACCATAATAACACCTATCTGACTCAAAATATTTTCTGGTTTCACTTGTGATCAGTTTATGAATACAGGTTGCATCAGCTAAAGGTCGAACTTTATCACTTAGTTTTAAAAGAAACTTTAATTGTTTCTCACTTTCTTTTAAAGAATCAATATAATTATCTTTGTCCTTATTTTTTTCCCTATTCATTATCTAATCCTCTTTCAAAATTTTATATGCCAACTTATCCCATTATATCATAAGCTTTTAAACTTTGTTATCCGGCAAAAAATATTTTATTTAATGCTTGAACCGTTACTGCAAGGGGTAAGTCTATCATTCACATATCCACTGGAGAATTGGAATAGAAAAGTCCGACTGATTTTCAAAAGAGAAATCAATCGGCTATGTAAGTGGGATTTATGAAATTTATTTACGTGAAAACGGCACAGTATTGTACCGTGTCGTTAAATTGGATTAGTATTCGCTGCAAAGAAGGAAATCCATAAGGTGCATGATCTTTACTCCGTTGATATTGCCCGCAGCAAGCTCATCAAGAGTAACAACATATTTAGGGTAGTGGTCTTTGATTTCAAGCAGGTTTGCAACCTCCCGATCTGACTGCTCCGGCAATCTGCGGCATACCTGAACATAGATACGCTCATCACGCCGCACCGCTACAAAATCAATCTCTTTCGTTTCATTTTTACCGATATAAACCTCGTATCCATGTCGCTGAAGCTCAAAATAAACGATGTTTTCAAGTATAGCAGCGATAGACTTTGGATTAAAGCCCATAATGCAGTATTTCAGGGAAGCATCCGCAAGGTAGAATTTTTCCTGTGTTTTCAATACTGACTTGCCCTGTAAATCGTATCGCTGACAGCGATAGATGACAAAGGCTTTTTCCCATCCAGTGATTTCTTATACCTCATCAAGCAAAAGATAATAACGGCCGTTGTGGGTCATTTTTCCCTTGATCGCCTTAGGCTCTCTCTCAGGCCGGGGAGGGTGAACGCTCCTTGGGTCGCGTTCAC
>CAZQHS010000109.1:0-5542 GCA_964593485.1 uncultured Clostridiaceae bacterium | reverse complement strand
GAGTTTTGTTACAAACAAAACTCTACCCGAGCGTTGGGAGCGAGGTGGGAGATATGCTCACCACCTGTTTTACAAAAATGAACTCGCCGCTTATAGAAGCGGGAGATATCTTTACACCTCGTTATAAATATATCAATATAACGAAACCCTTAAACGTTAATGTTCACACATTGCCTATTTGTCATAAATTGCCTTGATAAATGTAACATAGTTCTTTATTCATCCAATGAAGAATTTAATTCATCTAATATCTCTTTAAGATCAATGCCATATCGTTGGGCAACCTGCTCAACGGTCATATACACTGCTCCACCTCACCCGAAACACTTTATACCAAAGCTTTTAAATACACTTTCTAACTCCGGATTCTTAAATAGTATATCATCTATTACCATTGTTTTACTAATCATTGCCTCACCCCCTATTCCTGTTCGCCGATTCCGGCCTCTTCTCTTTGTAAAGGTTCTGTTACAATAACATGTTCAATATTCAAAGCATTTCCCTCTACACTTGGCAGGACTTTGCTTATTCCTTCGATTTCTGTCATTGTATTAGCCAATGATAATAGAGTCATGTTCTCACCTGCCGCACCGCCCCAATGGTTTGTATGCATTTCTTTTGAAAAATCCACATACAATGTGTCTTTTTCAATATCAATATTCAATATTTTTGTTTCCGGCGGAATAGTAGGATAATGATTTTCATCTATGGGACCTTTTATTAATTCTTGTAATACCAAGCGAATAAATTCTTCTTTAGAGATGTCTTTATTAAAAGAAATATTTCTTTTTTCAGGTATAACATACATGGCTTGAGAATCACCGAAGTATAAAGTTATTTCTTTATTGGAAAGATGGGGCTTTGTTTCATTTTTATTTTTGCTTATTATGCTGCACCCACTGACAATGAGGGTAACAACCAATATCATTGTTATTATTCTTCTCATGGTTTTCCTCCGAATTGATAAATGTTTGAGAACATTATAACATACTTTTTCTTCATTTGTATAAAAAAGCGAATTATTAAATTCAAGATATTATCAAGAAAGTTACTATTCTCACAGTTTAGTGTTATACAGAACAAAATGAAGGAACTTGAGGCTTACGGCAAGCCTCAAAGTACCTTATATTATTGTTATGCCATAAAATTGGTGGAAGATATGCTTACCACCTATTTTGCAAAAATGAACTGGAAATCCATGGATTTCCCTTATAGAAGCGGGCGATATCTTTACACTTCGTTATATTTTTTTGACCACCAGAAAACCATCCTTCACATCAATAACTGCTTTGTCACCTGATGCTATTTCGCCGGTTATTAGGGACTTTGCGATCAGGGTTTCTATATTTTTTTGTATAAATCTTTTTATGGGTCTTGCACCATATACTGGTTCAAACGCTTTATCTATTATCAAGCTTTTTGCCCTTTCATCCAGTGCAATCGTTACCTCTTTTTCTTTTAATCTTTCTGCTACATGGTTAAATTGCATATCCACAATTTTTCTTATTTCTTCTTTACCCAAAGGATTGAAGAATACAATATCATCTATCCTATTTAAAAACTCGGGTTTAAAATGGCGTTTCATTTCATCCATAACCCTTCCCTCTGTAACTTCGTTGATTGTGCCAAATCTTTCAATGGAATCAAGAAGATAGATACTTCCAATATTAGAAGTCATGATAATCACCGTATTTTTAAAGTCAACCACATGGCCTTGGCTATCAGTCAACCTACCATCATCTAATATCTGTAGAAAAACATTAAAAACATCTTGATGAGCTTTCTCGATTTCATCAAAAAGTATTACTGAATAGGGTTTCCTTCTAACTGCCTCGGTCAGCTGGCCCCCCTCTTCATATCCCACATATCCCGGAGGAGCACCTATAAGTCTCGAGACCGCAAATTTTTCCATATATTCAGTCATATCTATTCTTATAATATTATCCTCAGAATCAAACAAGGCTTCCGCAAGGGTTTTCGCAAGTTCAGTTTTACCTACGCCTGTGGGACCTAAGAAGATAAATGAGCCTATAGGTCTCTTAGGATCTTTCAAGCCACTACGTGCCCTTATAACAGCATTTGTTATGGCAGTTACTGCTTCATTTTGTCCTACAACTCTTTTATGCAATATTTCGTCAAGTTTTAAAAGTTTTTCCTTTTCGTTTTCTACTAATCTGGTAACTGGTATCCCTGTCCATTTAGAAATTATTTCTGCTATCTCATCCTCTGTCACTTCTTCTTTTAGCAAATGTCTATCTTTTTGTATTATTTCCAGTTTGGCCTTTTCATCATTTAGCCTTTTATCTAAATTTATCAGGCTTCCATATTTTAATTCTGCTGCTTTATTCAAATCATATTCCAGTTCGGCCTTTGAAATCTGTCCTTTTACTTTTTCTATCTCTTTTTTAATCTCCCTTATACTTTTAATTCCATCTTTTTCTCTTTCCCATTGTTTTTTCATGATATCTTGCTGATTCACAAGATCCAAAAGCTCTTTATTTAAAGTCATCAATCTAACCTCTGATTGCTTATCTGCCTCTTTCTTTAATGCTTCTTTTTCTATTTCCAGTTGCATTATTTTTCTCGTTATCTCATCCAATTCTGAAGGCATGCTGTCAATCTCAGTCCTAAGCATTGCTCCGGCTTCGTCGATTAAATCAATTGCCTTATCCGGCAAAAACCTATCGCTTATATATCTATCGGACAATATTGCGGCAGATATTAATGCACTGTCTTGTATTCTGACACCATGATGAACTTCGAATTTTTCCTTTAACCCTCTTAAAATAGATATTGTATCTTCAACTGACGGAGTATCAATTAAAACAGGCTGAAATCTTCTTTCCAAAGCCGCATCTTTTTCAATATATTTTCTATATTCATCTATAGTTGTTGCACCAATACAATGCAGTTCTCCTCGTGCCAACATTGGTTTGAGCAAATTGCCCGCATCCATTGAACCCTCTGCTTTGCCAGCTCCCACAATATTGTGTATCTCATCAATGAACAATATTATTCTTCCATCGGTGCTTTCTATTTCTTTGAGAACAGCTTTTAAACGTTCCTCAAATTCGCCTCTGTACTTTGCACCGGCAATCAATGAACCCATGTCCAAGGAATATATGGTTTTGTCCTTCAACCCTTCAGGCACATCACCAACCATTATTCTTTGTGCCAAGCCCTCAACGACAGCGGTTTTACCTACCCCAGGCTCTCCGATAAGTATCGGATTGTTTTTTGTTCTTCTTGATAAAATTCTTATTATGCGACGTATTTCCGAATCTCTGCCTATAACGGGATCCAATTTCCCCCTTTTAGCATCCTCTACTAAATCCCTGCCAAACCGTGCCAATGCTTCATAAGTTTCTTCCGGATTTTGGTTTGTGATCTTTTGGTTTTTCCTAATCAACGATAACGCTTTTAAAAACTTATCTTTATCTATTCCATATTTTCTTATGATATTTAAGGAAATTGTATTATTCTCATCAATTAATGATAGATATAAATGTTCAACACTTATAAAGTCATCTTTAAAATTTTCTGCTTCCTCCTCAGCTTTAACAAAAATATTTTCAAATCTTCTTGAAGCATAAATCGACGAACTGTCACCGTAAACTTTTGGAAACTTTTCAAGTTCATCATTTAAATCTTGATAATAATAGTTAAAAGGTACATTCATTTTTATTAATACTTTAGGAATTAAACCGTCTTTTTGCTGTATGAGGCTCATATGCAAATGCTCAGCCTCTATTGTTTGATGTTTCAATTTTATTGCTAAATTACGTGCTTCTGCAATTGATTCTTGCACCTTTGCAGTAAATTTATTTAAATCCATATCCATACCTCCTTGACTTTGACCTTCCTTGACCTTATATTTTTATATTATCTAATAATTGGTATAAAGTCAATATGCATATTTCATCCTTAATTTTTTTAGAAAAATTTTTGTAAAGCTTTATTTCTCTGGCAACTCCCTTATGTTTATTTAAGTTTTAAATTTTTTCTATATTTTATATAGAATTAATTTTTTTACGATGCAAATTATAAGATTAAAGAATTTTTCAACAATACAATGAAGTTATGCAAGGGAACTGTCCAAAACTATTGACTCAATATTGAATTTGATCATAATAAGAATTTTCAACTATACACCGCAAATTTTACAAAAAACAATTCTTTAATTAATTAATAGACATTTTATGAAATATGTAACACTTATATTTTTGTTTAAATTGTAAAGCATAATAACAGGAGGTGATATTCAGTGCCAAGTAATAATAGAAAAGTTATACCTCAAGCTCAAGCGGCTCTTGATAGAATGAAAATGGAAGTTGCAAATGAAATGGGCGTTAACCTGAAAGAAGGATATAACGGTGATTTAACATCAAGGGAAGCAGGAACAGTCGGTGGAAACATGGTTAGAAAAATGGTAGAGCAGTACGAACGAAGCATGTCTGGCAAATAATGGGAATAATATAATTATAAAAGCACCCCTCATGGGTGCTTTTAATTTGTTAGAAACTTATTTGACATTTTTATAATATACTAAGTCAGTAAATAAAGTATTATTATAATCCTCGTACCTCATACCCGCTAATACATACTTTTGTTTTTTCCTGAATTGCAAAGAAGCAAAATTTGGAAGCGGGCTGATTACCGTTTCGGCAAAAATTGTATCAACCCCGTTAGTATTTAACTCTTTTAATAAATGTTTATAAATAATACTTCCTATTCCTTGACCCGTCAAGCCTGCTTGTACAGCAGTTTTATCAACCACAATAAAGTTGCCAAGCCTTGATTTGTCAAAATCCGGGCTCCAATATACATCTTCGATCCAATCAGGGTTATCGCTGAGCCACTCTTCTTTGGTATAAGCCATCATAAATCCATATATTCGTTCATACTCCGCAACATAAAAATGTTTAAGGCTATTAATTGCATTCAGCAACTTTTTCTTATAGTATTTCGGATTGGAAACATAGTCATCAATCAAGAAACCTTGTTCCGGTATTTTCGTGGAAGAACCTACGGAACTTGCAATATTATAGACTTGATGCACATCCGATGCTTTTGCTTTTCTGACTTTCAAAAGTTTTCTTAGTAAAAATGCATTAAGTTCAACATTTGGTCTGTCTGCTATCACCATATCATATACCTCCTTCTAAGTTTATAATAATTTACTAGGGGAGGTACGAGTTTTATATTATAAAAATAACCGTGGAGATTACCACGGCAAAGGTTTTCACACTATAATAAGTGTATCACCTTATACACCCAAACCTCCTCTTCCCACGCTTACGAGGTTAGCTGACGGATTCGGACTGAAAGAGAATAGCCCTACTCACAAAAGTGAGATTCACCCCAATAATTGGTTCCCCCGTTTTCCATTAAGGAAATTCAGCGAAAGTATGAGTAAATATTTACTTGTTATTTAACTATTATAATATAAAATATCAAAAAAAGGAATACTTTTTACAAAACTTTTAAAAACATTTTTCATATTATTTCTACATATTTCATAAATTGGTAACCGTGTCCTAAG
>CAZQHS010000108.1:0-5552 GCA_964593485.1 uncultured Clostridiaceae bacterium | reverse complement strand
ATCCTGTTTAGACATAAGGTAATCAAACCTCCCGTTTATTTTTCTCTTCTAAGGATTTAAGATAATTCCTTATTTCAAAATCACCAATACTTTCATTTGATTTAATCTTTTCTCTTAAGGTATCCGAAATAAAATTCGTAGATTTTAAATGCATCAATTTCTTCTTTTTTGGCTTTTCCGCCTTTCTTAATGACCCATCTGAAATATATACATGTTTATCATCTATTATCTTTAAAATAATAAATTTTCTTCCTTTATCTCTCCCTGCCTTTGATATAACGACTTGCCCGATTTCAACATTTTCCATAAACATCCCTCCGTCATATCATAGTCAGTATTTCAGGTTCTCCGGCGGTTATGGCTATGGTATTTTCGTAATGTGCAGAAAGGCTGCCATCCACCGTTACTACCGTCCAGCCGTCAGATAAAGTTTTTACATGATATTTTCCTTCATTAACCATGGGTTCTATAGCTATGGTCAATCCAGATTTTAGTCTCGGTCCTTTACCTGCTTCTCCAAAGTTTGGTACTTGAGGTTCTTCGTGCATATTTTTTCCTATACCGTGCCCAACTAAATCCCTCACTACCGAATATCCATTTGATTCCACATAGGTTTGTATTGCATGGGAAATATCTTGTAACCTTTTCCCTTCAACTGCCATGGTTATTCCCCGGAAAAAGCTATTTTTGGTAATCTCTATAAGTCTTTTAGCTTTTTCGGATACATTCCCAACCTCAAATGTACGTGCAGCATCACCGTAGTAGCCTTCATAAATAGCCCCTATATCAATACCTACTATATCACCGTCTTTTAGCATCCTTCTTCCCGGAATGCCATGGACTACTTCTTCGTTTACCGATGTGCAAATACTTGCGGGATAACCGCTATATCCTAAAAATGCAGGTATCCCCTTATTATCCCTTATAAATCTATGGGCTATGCGGTCAAGCTCTTTAGTTGTAATTCCGGGTTTAATTACCTCTTTTAATTTTTCAAAGGTTTCAGCAACTATTTTTCCTGCTGCCCTCATTAATTCCAATTCCCTATCTGATTTTATATACATATCTGCTACTCCAAGGCTTCATATATCTTGACAAACACAACTTCCGTGTCTAATGCACCGTCTACTGTTGTCAATAAGCCTTTTTTCCCATAGTATTCAATCAGGGGTTCGGTTTGCTCTTTATAAACTTTCAATCTATTTCTCACAGTATCTTCTTTATCGTCATCTCTGATATAAAGTTCACCGCCGCATACATCGCATATACCATTCTTTTTGGGTCTATTGGATTTTGCATTATATGTGGCACCGCATTTTTTGCACACAAGTCTGTTTGTCAACCTGTTGATTAAAATTTCATCTTTTGTCTCAATATCTATAACTCTGTCCAAACTTATCTTTAGTTTTTCCAGTTCTGACTCCAATGCTTCCGCCTGCTCCACCGTCCTTGGAAAGCCGTCCAGCAAAAAACCTTTTGTGCAGTCTTTTTCTGTCAACCTATCTTTTACAATATCTACTACCAACTCATCAGGTACCAATAGTCCTTTATCCATATATTCCTTAGCTTTTAAACCTAATTTTGTGTTTTCTTTTAAGTTCTTTCTGAATATGTCACCTGTAGATATATGGGGGATATTGTATTTATTTATAAGCTTCGTCGCTTGTGTCCCCTTACCGGCACCCGGTGGGCCTAATAATACAATTCTCAATTACATACATCTCCAATCTCATACTAATTCAGGAACCCTTGATAATTCCTCATTATCATTTGTGCCTCTATCTGCTGTACTGTTTCCATAGCAACGCTGACTACAATCAAAAGCGAGGTGCTTCCAAAATAAATCTTTATATTTGTAAAAGTCATCAAAAATATTGGCAATATAGCTATAAATGCCAAGAAAAATGCACCGACCAAAGTTATTCTTGAAAGAGATCTTTGGATAAAATCCACAGTGGGTCTTCCTGGCCTTATACCCGGGATAAAACCACCATACTTCTTAATGTTATTTGCTACTTCTATGGGGTTAAATGATACTGCTGTATAAAAATAAGTAAACCCGATAATAAGAAGTGCATAGATTATTCCGTGCATCCACGTACCCCAAGCAAAGTACTTATTAAAAAATTGATAGGCTCCGCTGCTTGGGAAAAATCCTGCAATCTGCTTGGGAAATTCTATGATTGACATAGCAAATATTACAGGAATAACACCTGCCTGGTTAATTTTTAATGGTATATGTGAACTTTGTCCTCCGTACATCTTTCTTCCTACTACTCTTTTTGCATATTGTACAGGTATTCTTCTTTGGCCTTCCTGAATCAATACCACTCCCATTATGATAAGAATGGCACCGATCACAAATCCTATCAATTCAATTAGTGAAACAGACTTTACTTTGTATAGGTTAAGCAAATTCATGGCTCCAACAGGCATACGGGATACTATACCTGAAAAAATTATAAGGGATATACCGTTTCCAATGCCTTTTTCCGTGATAAGTTCACCCAACCACATAAGAAAAGCTGTTCCGGCTGTCAGTGACAGGGCCACTAATGCAATTGATATAAAATCCGCTTTTATAAGGTAATTCTTTAAACCGATGCTCAGGGCAATTGCCTGTATTAACGCTAATACAACTGTTCCATACCTTGTGTACTGTGCAATTTTCTTTCTGCCTTCTTCTCCCTCTTTTGCCAAAGCTTCAAGAGCGGGTATAGCGATAGTAAGCAGGTTCATGATAATAGAGGCGTTGATATAGGGCGAAATATTCATGGCAAAGATCGCAAAGTTCTTAAAGGCACCACCTGAGATTACATCTAAGAATCCAAGCAAACCACCTGATTCAATTAACCTTGCCAGTGCTTCTCTATTCATACCCGGTACCGGAATAAAACTACCTAATCTGAATATAACCAACATCAAAAGTGTGAATGTCATCTTTTTCCTTAAATCCGGTATTCTCCAAGCATTTCTTATGGTATTAAACACTTTATATCACCTCTACCTTTCCTCCTGATGCAGTTATCCTTTCAGCGGCTGTTTTGCTGAATTTATGTGCTTTTACTGTCAATTGTTTAGTTATTTCGCCATTACCAAGTATTTTTATTTCACTATTGAGATTCTTGATCAATCCTGATTCTTTTAAAAGTTCCGGAGTAACTTCCGTGCCGTTATCAAAAATATCCAAATCACTGATATTAATTATAACATATTCTTTTTTAAATATATTTGTAAAGCCTCTTTTGGGAATTCTTCTATATAAAGGCATTTGACCGCCTTCAAAACCTACCCTTACTCCGCCGCCGGATCTTGCTTTTTGACCTTTATGTCCTTTTCCGGCTGTCTTTCCCAAGCCACTGCCTATGCCCCTGCCTTTTCGTTTTCTGTCCCTACTTCCCTGTGCAGGCTTCAATTCATGTAATTTCACGGCTTTTGCACCTCCCTTGCTATATTTCCTCGACTTCCAATAAATATGAAATCTTATTTATCATACCTCGTATCTGAGGCGTATCATCTTTTTCAACAACGCTGTTAATTTTCCTTAATCCTAATGCCTTTACCGTATCTATTTGTTCTTTTTTTCTACCGATGGTACTTTTTATTAATTTTATTCTTAATTTCGCCAAGGTTCCTCCCTCCCCTAACCTAAAATCTCTTCTATTGTTTTTCCTCTGAGTTGGGCAACCTTTTCCACTGTTTTAAGAGAAGAAAGCCCCTCTACTGTAGCATTTACCACGTTCCTCGGATTATTTGATCTCAGCGATTTGGTTCGGATGTCTCTGATTCCGGCTAATTCCAAAACTGCTCTCACGGGACCCCCCGCAATTACGCCGGTACCTTCCGATGCAGGCATTAATAGCACCCTTCCTGCGCCGGACTTGCCGATAATTTCATGAGGAATCGTTGTACCTACCATGGGTACAGTAATCATATTCTTCTTAGCATCTTCTATTCCTTTTCTTATGGCATCGGGGATTTCAATTGATTTACCTGAGCCGACTCCCACCCGTCCATTTTCATCTCCTACCACTACTATTGCACTGAATCTAAAGTTTTTACCACCTTTTACAACTTTAGCTACTCTATTTATGGAAACAACCCGTTCTTTTAATTCCGGCTTATTATCTTCAACTGGCTGCATTATATCCCTCCTTATTATTAAAATTCAAGACCCGCTTCCCTGGCAGCTTCAGCAAGTTCTTGCACTCTCCCATGATAAATATAGCCGCCTCTGTCAAATACAACTTGCTTAATGCCTTTTTCCAAGGCTTTTTGGGCTATAAGTTTTCCCACTGCTTTAGCAGCTTCCTTGTTACCACGAAAAGCCGTGTTTTCCTTAAATTCTTTATCAAGGGACGAAGCCGACACCAAAGTCGCACCCGCTTCATCATCTATTATCTGTGCATATATATTATTAAGGCTTCTGAAAACATCAAGCCTCGGCCTATCAGCACTACCAAAAACTTTTTTTCTTACTATTAAGTGTCTTTTCTTTCTAAGTTGGTTTTTACCGGCCTTTGTTATCACAAGTATCACCTCTTTTCTTTATTACTTGCCTGTTTTGCCTACTTTACGTCTTATTTTTTCTGTACTGTACTTAATACCCTTTCCCAAGTATGGTTCGGGTTCCCTAACAGCTCTTATATTTGCAGCGTGGTCGCCCACCGCCTCTTTATCTATACCTTTTACAATGATTTTATTTGGTGCAGGCACTTCGGTTGTGATATTATCAGGATCAACGAATTCTACGGGCTGGGAATATCCTACCATCAAAGTTAGCTTTTCCCCTTGCTTCACTGCCCTATATCCCACGCCGTTTATTTCCAGCGTTTTTTCATAGCCTTCAGCAACTCCGTGTACCATATTATTAATCAAGGTTCTTGTCAGGCCATGCAAGGATTTATGTCTTTTTTGCTCTGTAGGTCTTTTAACTGTAATTTCATTGTTTTCATTAGCGATTATCATATCTTTATGAAGCTTTTTTACTAATTGTCCTTTTGGCCCTTTGACTGTTACTATATTGTCATTATCTATTTTAACTTCAACTCCCTGGGGAATTGATATTGCCAATCTACCTATCCTGGACATTTTTCCACCTCCTGTTATGAAGAAATATTACCAAATATAGCAAAGTACTTCTCCGCCTAAACCACCGTTTCTTGCTTTTTTATCGGTCATTATGCCGCTTGAAGTAGATAGTATTGCTATACCTAATCCCCCTAAAACCTTGGGGACTTCATCCTTTTTGGCATAAACTCTAAGACCCGGTTTACTTATTCTTCTTAAGCCGGTTATTACCTTACCTTTATTGGCAGTGTACTTTAGCGTTACTCTAATGATACCCTGCTTACCGTCATCAATTATTTCATATGATCTGATATATCCCTCTTCTACCAATATATCAGCCATGGCTTTTTTTATAACGGACAAAGGAATATCTACAGTTTGGTGCTTTACAGTGTTCGCATTTCTGATTCTTGTCAGCATATCAGCGATTGGGTCGTTTATTACCATAATCCTTACCTCCTTTACGATAACATTTACCAGCT
>CAZQHS010000107.1:0-5636 GCA_964593485.1 uncultured Clostridiaceae bacterium | reverse complement strand
TTTTTGCCAATCAAAAATGATGATATCCAAAATTTTTCGTTATCATCATAATCTATTCTGCCTTTTACAACACCGGCCATAACATCATCATCTAAATATATTCCGGCAAAAAATTCGTAATTGTTTATTAATACTTCAAGGTATTTTTCCAAAATATCATCAAAGGATAAATCTTTATCAATACCTGTAGCGAACATTGATTCATAGCTCTCATTATAGAGATTGAGAACTGATTCTAATTCTTCTTTTTTAATGCTTTTGAAACGAAAATTATCATGGTTTAAATCCAATGCAAGCATAATAATAAATTACCACCTAAATAAATATATGTTATTTATATTCTACATATCAGGTTAAAATCCTTTAATACATTAAAAAAGCAGCAAGGAAAAAAGAGTAATAAAAACAAATGCATTCTAACATTTTTCTTTTTATTACTCTTTTTTCGTTGTATTTCATGCTTTAACTTAAACTTGAAGAAATAAGTCATTGTATTTAATGTAATTACTGAGTTACAAGGCTAACTGTCTGTAAGCTCATTACGGGCGAAATCAAAAATTCCTCGAAATATATTGTTGATTTTGTATAATAGAATCCTATCGGTAGTGTGATTTCGCTTATCCTTCATTTTGCTAACAGACCTTAAGCCTTTCCATAACGTAATCCTTATCAAATACTAATAGCCTTTATGGTAAAAGTATAACAAATATATGATTTGTGAACCGTTACCTTTTTTGCTTTTTTTTACATACCTTGGATTAATCTTTTCTAATGGCACTCGTCTGCATGCTGATGCTGATGGCAAATGGATCCGGTAGATTTTAATTTGCCCTGAAGGTATAGTTCTGCGTTCTCTTTAGCATCACCACTTGCACCCACTATAACTTCTATATTTTTTTCATTAAAAATATCAATGGCCCCACCGCCCATGCCTCCGGAAATAATAACATTTACTCCTAAGTCATTAAGGTAATTGGGCAAAAATCCCGGTTTATGACCCGGGTTCGGGACAGATTCGCTTTTAATTATTTTATTGCCTTCTGCCTCAAAGATATTAAAGTTTTCACAGTGTCCGAAATGTTCTGTTACATTTTTCCCTTCACTTGCTACTGCTATTTTCAATTTTTTATCCCCTTTCTTTTGGTTATTTTTACATATTTATAGAAACCTTGGGTCGGCTTAAAGTAAAGAAACAAAACCTATTCAAATTAACAAGAATTCAGCATTTCAATTATATATTCTATCACTTTGCTACTGCCACACTACAGCTTATCCATAATAGTAGATTTTGTAATTAAGCTGAATTTTTACATACCACCGTATTAACAAAACGTGAACACTGATATCATTTAATTAGCATTTTAATTACATTTTCAAAAACTCCCATGGTTGCTCTCCCTGCAGTACAATCCATATCAACTATTGTCTGCCCATTATTAACCGCCATTACGGCCCTTTCATCAAATGGGATTCTCCCTGCAAAAAAAAGATTCTTATTTTTGCAAAATTCCTCTATCCTATTTGTGTTATCAATGTTCGTATCAAACTTATTTATACATACGGCAATTTTAACGCTAAAGTTGTTAGCAGTTTTGATTATACGTTCCATATCACTGATTCCCGATAGTGATGGTTCAGCAACTATTAAAACAGCATCGACTCCACTCAATGAGGCAATAACAGGGCAACCGATTCCGGGTGAACCGTCTATTATTGCAAGTTTTGCATTCTCCGCTGCTGCTTTAAGCTGTTTTTTAACATCCGAAACCAACAAGCCGGAATTGCCACTGCCCATTTTAAGTTGTGCCGTAGAAAACACTTCCTCGCCCTTATACAACATTAATTCTCCCGCTATGGCAGGCTTCATATCAATAGCACCAACGGGGCAAATATATTCACAAACTGAACAACCTTCACAAGCAAAATAATCCACTTTATAATTGTCATTTATATTTATTGCATTAAACCTGCAATTTTGCCTGCATAAATCACATTCAATACATATTTTGACATCTATCGCCGCTTTATCCAGACCATAGTAGTCGGAAATCTTGGGCTTTGAAAGCTGATTCATTACTAAATGCAGATTCGGGGCATCAACATCACAGTCTCCATAGGCCTTAGCTTGCGAAAGCTTTATAAATGCACTTGCTATTGTCGTTTTTCCTGTTCCGCCTTTCCCACTAAGGATTAATAACTGCTTCATTTGATACCTCCTCTACTACCTTCAGAAGAAGATTGTAAAATAAATTTTTATATTTTAAGTTTTCCCTTGCTGCTATTTGTCCATTTGAATTAAGCGCACCAAGTTCAATGTCAAATGGAATCTCTCCCAAAATTTTTATATTGTTTTTTGCACAAAAATCTTTTGAAGGATTACCCCATGAAATACACTTATTCAGGATTACCCCATGAGGTTTACCAAACAGTTTTACAAGTTCATATACCATACTAAGATTATGGGCACCAAACAGTGTGGGTTCTGCAACCAATATGCAATAATCTGCATCCTTTATACTTTCCATTACTATACAAGCACTACCTGGAGGACAATCGATAATAGTGATTCCCTCACCGCAAGACCCCGCATCTAATAGCTTGTCAATAATGGGAACACCTGAGGCTTCACCGATGTTAAGGATACCGCTTAACACGTTTACATTTAGAGATACCCCTTTTTGTATCTCACCTATTGCCTTTTCTTTCTCTGTCAAAGCCTTTTGCGGGCATACCAAAATACAGCCACCACAAGAATGGCAAATATCATCAAATATAATAAGCCTGTCTTTTACGTAGGCCAGAGCATTAAATTTACAAAATTCTACACATTTACGGCACCCATTACAAAGCTCCGTGTCAACAACCGGTATCTTAACCGTTACCTCTTCCGTCATGATTTGCTTTGGTTTTAAAAATAGATGTCCATTAGGTTCCTCAACATCACAGTCTATATATGTAGAATTATCTGGGACTACAGCCATATTAACGGATATTAATGTTTTCCCCGTGCCGCCCTTGCCACTTAACACAGCTATCTTCATGTTTCTTTTATCCATGGTTATGAAATCCCGCATGTATATCCTCAAGTTGCGGTAGTTCTTCACTGATAAAAGCCTCAATATTATCAGAAATTGAATCGCTTATTGTCTTATAAAGCCTTATGTTTGCCGCCTTTAAAATCTCTGCTGCATTATCACCGCACCTTGGTGTAATAAGTGCACCAGCCTTGCTATCTGCTATCAACTGGGCAGCTTTAACTCCTGCACCTCCTCTTTTGATGGCAGCACTGTTTTCCAAGAAATCCCTCTCCTTTGTCTCTACATCGTATATCAAAAAATAAGGAGCCCGACCAAAAGATTGACATACTCCACTTTCCAAAAAATTATTATTTACCGGAATTGCTATTTTCATTTTAATCCTCCTTGTTTTTTCCATGCCTATATCTGTGACATCTTCCTACCCCACAAGTCTTTTGAAACCCATTACATATTTCATAATCTCCGCCTTCAATTCTTAAAACCTTTCCTTCGACTAAAGATTCTGCAACCTTTTTACGGGCATCACTATAAATACGTTGAACGGTTGTACGGGCGACATTCATCCGCTCTGCGCATTCCTCTTGGGTTAAACCTTCCAAGTCTATTAATCTGACAGTTTCATATTCATCAACCGACATGATAACAAAATGATCGTGGTCTAAAGGTTTATTTAAAGGTCCAAAATGGCTGTTATCCGGCAAGGCACATACCCTTCTCCACTTACGAGGTCTTGCCATATGTTCACCTCTTTCTGGCAATCTAAAACTAACCGACAAATTTTAAATATATGCTTAAGGGCAGACACTAACTTCTGCCTTTTATTATACAATATTATGGTCATATGTCAATAACTTTGTACGAATTTTCTTATTTCCACTGAAGCAGCCTTCTCTCCCCCTCTAATTTTTTAATATTAGTGATATCTTGACTAACCTCCAACACGCCTTTATATTCCCCGCGGAAATTTCTTATGGCAAAATATTGAATTAATATTGTCTTTTCTTTCATTTGAATCCAAAAAACCGCTTCATTTTTTCTGCCCTCTTTAAATTCTTCAATTATCTCACTTACAACATGCACACTTTCAGCAGGGTGGCAGTTTTCTACATTTCTTCCGATTGAGGCAGGGGATCGAGGAAATATTCTATCCTTTGGCCGTGTAAAAAATTTGAGTTTATTATTTTCGTCCACATATGATAAATCTACAGGTAAAGAATTAAATAAAAGCATAACTTGTTCAAAAGTAAGTTCTCCGGTTTCTGATTTTATTAATAAGACTTCTCCTTCCTTTATAGCTTTGGCTGTTATACTTTCTTTTTTAATGTTTTGGGGTTTATCGATGAAAGGAAAATCATATTCAAAGCTCTGCTCTTTCATGCTGATCCATTCTTCCTCTTCTATTACCTCCATTGCGGCAGGGAACAATATCATTTCTTCTTTATATACAAGCCCATAAAGAATAAAAAACTTTCCAATAGCTATGTTAAATTCAGTTTCATTGGTTTCACCGGGACTAAGAATATCTATCGTCTCCCTCATTGCATTCCGGGCCTCATCATGTAGAGACCACATAATTTTTAAACCTTCAAACCTTTCCTCTTTCTTTTCTAAATAAGGAAATAGAATATTCTCTTTCTTTAGGTAATGTGGATTAAAATCTTGCAACTCCTTTACTTTCTTTAATAGCTCGGATTTATTGCCTCTAAAATCTTTTCTTTTAATAATTTCCTTTATGTTTTCTAATTTATTTATTAAAGCTTGATTTTCTTTTATAAGCGTATCTGGAAAACTATCTTTTAACGGTTTATTCCATCTAAATTCGCCTAAAGATATATTAAAAACATGGATAACCTTATCCAGGATTCTCAATATATCTTTGGGCATCAAACCCTTTTTCAGATGTCGGAAAAACACTTCAAAAGTTTCTTCTGGTGTGACCTTTTGTATATCATCATAATACTTTTTAAAAAGCATAGTACCGTCTTTTCCTTCTAATACACCTTGTACATAAGCAGTTAACCTATCTATCCTTTGTGCATCCATATTACCTCTCCCCTTTTATAAATCAATTTTTAAACAATCGGCCTACCCTGAAAATTTTTGATAATTCAATTATCTTCCTATATAATTATATCACAAGAATTATTGATGAATATTTATCTTTAACCTAAAAATAGTTATTGTAACTCTATAGCTTATCTAAAATAGCAGATAATTGTATTTGACATTTATTGCGAAAGTCACAAGCAATCTCTATCAAATACTTATAATTCCAACATTAATAGCATTAAGCAAATGATATGTGTACACTAAGTATATATACAAAGGATGTTTGAAGTGGATAAAGTTGCTTTGGGAATAGATTTGGGAGGTACAAGAATAGACGCAGGAGTTATTAATGGTTCTGGCAATCTCACTGCCAGGATGAAGTGTCTAACCGATGCTCAAAAAGGACCTGAGAGTGTTATCACTAAAATTAAGTTTATAATAGAATCCCTTATTGAGCAGCAAAATGTACAAAAGCATAAGATAACAGGTATCGGTATAGGCGTTCCGGGATTTATTGATTCCTATAATGGGACAATAGCCGCTCTTACA
>CAZQHS010000106.1:0-5668 GCA_964593485.1 uncultured Clostridiaceae bacterium | reverse complement strand
CTAATTCTTCAAAGCCCACGGCCATTCCGTATCTATCCACTGCAGTAAGTATAAAAACCTTTTTGCCCTTTAATTGCACAATATTATCGTTGATGAATTTTGGCAATTCTTTCTCCATAGAAGCTTTAAGCCCCGAACCATCTACCATAGGAGTGATTTTTGCCGCTTCTTTTATCGGCAATGAATCTTTTATAATATACTTTTTATTGCTTGTTCTTACAAATACATCTATTCCACCCATCCCAAAAGCGTCAATTTTCCCGTCAAGCTCTTTTATTATGTCAATGGCTTTTTGTATGTTTCCGTCTGTTCCTATTCTTTCTATAATAATGTCTTCGCCACGAAAATTTAACTCTACTTTATGATCCCTTTGAGATGACCCTATACTCACACTCACAACCCGCTTCATTTTGCTATCTCCTTTCTTCAAATTTTAGGGTCTTTTACATCTTAATCATTTACCGCTCGTGTTATTCATGTTTAGAACTATTTAAATACAAATAATCCGTTAACAATTCATACATTCTCTTTTTATCTTCGATACTGAATAATTGATTTTTTACACTGTTGGATTTGGGCAATCCTTTCAGATACCAAGCAATATGCTTTCTCATTTCTTTTATCCCTGTGTATTCACCTTTTATCTCTATAACATTATTAAGATGTTTAATTATCATTTTTATCTTTTCTTCTGCTGTGGGTTCGGGAATCAGCTCACCGTTTTTTAGATATTTAAGGATTCTATCAAAAATCCAAGGGTTCCCTTGAGCCCCTCTGCCAATCATGATCCCGTCACAATTTGTTTCTCCGATAATGCGTTTCGCATCCCAAGGAGTATATATATCACCATTGCCGATAATCGGTATTGTTGTATTGTCCTTTACTTCTTTTATTATATTCCAATCCGCTTTTCCGCTGTAAAACTCCTGCCTTGTCCTACCATGAACCGTAATTGCTTTGGCACCGTTTTCTTCTGCGATAACAGCCATTTCAACAGCATTTATATTTTCATTATCCCAACCTTTTCTTATTTTCACTGTAACCGGGATGTCCACTGTACGAGTCACCGCGTTAATAATTTTGCCGGCAGACAAGGGTTCTTTCATAAGAGCACAGCCATCACCGTTATTGACGATCTTTGGAGTTGGGCATCCCATATTTATATCAATTATATCCGCACCCAAACTTTCCAATCGACCAGCAGCAAAGGCCATAATTTCCGGTTCTTTCCCAAATATCTGAAAAGCCACAGGTCTTTCGTTTTTATCAGTTTGAGTCAGATTAAATGTATTTTCGTTATTATAGTATAAACCTTTAGCACTTATCATTTCAGTAAACACTAATCCGCAGCCAAAACCTTTGCATATCAGCCTAAAAGCCATATCATTTACTCCCGCCATAGGAGCCAGACATACATTGTTTTCTATTTCAACATTGCCTATAAGCATAATGCCTCCGAAATTTATATATTAGGACAACCAGTCCCCAGGCTCTGGGTTAGGGTATTCCTTTGGGGTCAGGATCCTTCGTGCCTCAGGATGACAAATCTAAGAACTCAGATCTCAGGGGATTTCGGCCTCTTGCTTCTGGCCGCTTGCCTCTTGCATTACCGGGAGACCAAAGGTCTCCCCTACACTTTCTCTGTTCTCTGGACATCTGTTCTCTGTTCTCTGGAACCAGGGGATTTCGACCTCTTGCTTCTGGCCGCTTGCCTCTGGCATTAGGGCCTGCCGCTGAGGATTATTAACCATGGTTTAGCAATGGTCTAACAATAGCTAGCAATTGTTCCGCTTTCTGCTTTCTGCTTTCTACTTTCCGCTTTTAGCTTTCCACTTTCCGCTTTTAGCTTTCCACTTTCTGCTTTCTACTTTCCACTTTTAGCTTTCCGCTTTCCACTTTCAACTTTCCACCTTATTTCTTTCGTATATTATTCTTAAACCTTCAAGGGTTAAAAGGCCATTAACAATATTTATGGTTTCCGATTCCGATGCAATCAACCGGGCGAGTCCTCCGGTGGCTATGACATTCGTATTTTCATTGTTTAATTCCTTCTTCATGCGTTTCACAATATAATCAACCTGTCCCACAAAGCCAAAAATTATGCCTGATTGCATGCTGTTTATAGTATTCTTACATATTACTGTTGCAGGTTTTATAAGCTCGACTCTTGGCAGTTTTGCAGTTCTTTGAAACAATGCATCCATGGATATTTGTATTCCCGGAGCTATTGCACCACCTATGTATTCTCCGATTTCCGAAACAGCACAAAAAGTTGTGGCTGTACCAAAATCTACGATAACCAGGGGGCCACCATATAATTCATAGGCCCCTATTGCGTTTACAATTCTATCGGCACCCACTTCTTTTGGGTTATCATACCTGATGTTTATTCCCGTTTTTATACCGGGACCAACTATTAGTGCTTCTTGTTTGAAATACTTTCGAACCATGTGTTGTAAAGTATACATTATGGTAGGGACTACTGAAGATACTACTATTGAATTAACGTTTTCAGCGTTATAGCCACAATAATTGAAAAATTGATATACCATCATTCCATACTCATCTGATGTCTTGCCTGCGTCGGTCTTAATTCTCCAATAATCCTTAAGTGTTTTTTCTTCATATAAACCTAAAACCGTATTTGTATTCCCAACATCTATAACCAAAATCACGGCTAACGCCCCTCTTAATTAAATTTAAGCCAGGCAGTTTGCCCGGCTTTTTCCTATACTTTTTTTGCTTTCTTTAATGCCATAACCACTGCGGATACTACCAAAACGGCAACAATTATTTCGGGAATACCGTTAGCCGTTGCTATTCCATAAATCAAACTGGCTGCTTTTGATTTATCCTGACCTAAAGCTTCAGCAAACCTGGCTCCGTAAAGAAGGTAAATCATACCCAAAACCCCGATAGTATTGGTCAATGTGCCTACTGCTGCCGAAACGGAAGCACTCTTTGTAGCTTTATAAGAGTAATATGCGGTAAACCCGATTAATACTCTTGGTAAAACAGCGACTAAAGGATTTAAGAATACAAACGATAATACTGTGGGAGCCATTATTGCTTGTATAATGCTGAATACGCCGAATATTAACCCTATACCCATTCCAACCAAAGGGCCTTCCATGATGGAGCCGATGATTACAGGCAAATGCATAATAGTGGCTTTGGTAGGGCCTATGGGTATAAAGCCCAAGGGTGTACTTCCTAAAAGTATTGATACTGCTGCAAGCATCCCTGTAATTGTCATTTTTCTGACTGAGCTATTAGTTTTCACTTTTTCACTATACATTTTTACACCTCCGTTCCGATTCCCTAAGGATACCGGACGATAACTTTCTTTTTTTATAGTCCGACTCAATTTTGATGTCGGCAAATAAATTTTAACACCATTGTCTTTTAAATTCAACAGGTATTTCGATTTAGCGATATTCGCTATTCAGTGCAGGGTTACAGTTCACACCGTAGCTTATCCATAATAGCAGATTTATTGTATTTGATGCGATTGCTGAGTTACAAGGCTTAAACATAACCATAAATGCCTCTGACAGAAACTTCACCGGAAGCCAATTCGATTATGTTACCGTTTCTCAATTTTACTATTAGTTGACCTGAATTATTTATATCTATAGCCTTTCCTTCTATTTCTTCTTTATTGTATGTCACTTTTATTTCTTTATCTAATGTAGCACTCATTTTTCTATAGTTGTTTAATATGCTTTCAATATTAGAGGTTTTTATAAAATCTATATATAATTGTTCAAAATTTTTTATCACTTTAGAGAGCAAAACTTTCCTGTCTATTGGCTCTCCTTTAATTAATCTTAGTGAGGTAGCCGTACTTAAACCATTTTCAATAAAAAATCTTTCTTCAATATTTGCATTAATACCTATACCAACTATAAGATAGTTAATAACATCTATTTCCCCTCCCATTTCCGTCAATATGCCGCAGACTTTCTTCCCGCCTATAACAATATCGTTGGGCCATTTTATCATGGCATCTACATCCAATAATTCTCTTATGCTCTTTGCAACGGCATAGGCGGTAAGTATGGTTATTTGTGATGCTTCCTCGGGTTTTATGTTTGGTTTGAGCAGTATTGATATCCATATGCCTTCACCTTTTGGTGACACCCATTCCCGTCCAAGTCTTCCCCTTCCCGTTGTTTGTTCTTCGGCTATTATGAGTGTTCCTTCTATAAAGCCCTTTTCGCATAGCCTTTTCCCGTGATTATTCGTGGAATCCACTGATTCTATGAACACTATTTCCTTACCTATTATCTTTGTGTTCAGCAATCTTTTTATCTCGGCCGGGTACAATGTATCCGGAGTTTCCATCAACATATATCCTTTATTTGTGGAAGATTCTATTATATATCCTTCTTTTTTAAGCTTATTTATATGTTTCCATACAGAAGTTCTTGAAACATTCAATCCTTTGCTCAAATCTTCTCCGGATATGTACTTATCCTTATTTCTGCGTAGCTCTTCCAAAACTATATTTTTCATCAAATATCTCTTCCTTTCAATACCTTTATTATATTATTAATTTGCTGATATTCAAATAAAGAATTGTTTTTCACATCAGATAAAGATTTTCAACCGATTAAACAGTGGAAAAGTAAAAAGGAAAAAGCAATGTAATAATAGTTATCTAAAATCACATTGCTCTTTTTCAATTATCTATATTATAGGAAGCTCTTATTTTATCCTAACATTGATAGCAATACCCCTGCCGCTACTGCAGAACCTATAACCCCTGCTACGTTAGGTCCCATAGCATGCATAAGCAAAAAGTTGGATGGATTCGCTTCCTGACCTACTTTTTGCGAAACCCTGGCTGCCATAGGAACAGCTGATACACCCGCCGAACCTATGAGGGGATTTACTTTTCCACCTGAGGTCTTATACATTATTTTCCCGAATATAACTCCACCTGCTGTTCCAACTGAGAATGCTGCCAAGCCTAATGCTATTATCGCTAATGTCCTTGGTGACAAGAATAATTCACCGTTTGCAGTAGCACCAACTGTTACACCTAAGAAGATTACAACTATATTCATTAATTCCCCTTCGGCAGTTTTAAGTAATCTGTTTAAAGTGCTTTGCATTGTAACAGCTTCTCTAAGTAAGTTACCAAACATTAGCATACCTACCAAAGGTGCTGCAGCGGGCAGTATTATGGAAACAACTATGGTTACTATTATAGGAAAAACGATTCTTTCCATCTTAGATACTGGCCGCAGTTGTTCCATTACGACTTCTCTCTCGGCTTTAGTAGTAAGTGCTTTCATAATGGGTGGTTGAATAAGAGGTACCAAGGCCATATATGAATACGCCGCCACAGCTATGGGTCCCAATAAATGGGGAGCCAATTTTGATGCTAAATATATAGCCGTAGGACCGTCTGCTCCGCCAATTATTCCTATTGAGCCTGCTTCTGCTAAGTTAAATGAGATTCCCGGGATAAAATCTAAAAGAAGGGCTCCTATAAAAGTGGTAAATATCCCGAATTGCGCCGCTGCGCCCAATAATAGACTTTTCGGATTCGCAATAAGAGGTCCGAAGTCCGTCATAGCACCGACACCCATAAAAATAAGTGGCGGATAAATACCTAACTTTACTCCCCTGTATAACCAATATAAGAGTCCGCCGGGAT
>CAZQHS010000105.1:0-5726 GCA_964593485.1 uncultured Clostridiaceae bacterium | reverse complement strand
GAGCAATTGACTCTTAATCAATGGGTCCCGGGTTCGAATCCCTGATGGCGCACCATAAAAAAATAAACCGCCAAGGGCGGTATTTTTTTATGTAGCAAAAGGGATTCGAACGGGCGGATAAAGGAAATGCGACGATAGGAGCATTTACCCGCCCCGGCCTGATAGAGAGCCCATGGCTCTCGGAGGGAATCCCTGATGGCGCACCATAAAAAAATAAACCGCCAAGGGCGGTATTTTTTTATGTAGCAAAAGGGATTCTAACCCAATATCCTTTTATGATGAATCAGATGGAGGGATTGCTCTCGTGTAAAGACTTATGATATTGTACAATAACCCGGTTCAAGCTGCGGTTTGCTGCTATAACCTCCGGGTCTGTCAAGCTGCGTTTATCTTCTATAAGTTTTACCAAATCCCATCTTAATTTTTCAATAGTTACTAATAATTCTGATCTTGCCATTTTAACACCCCTATATTCAGGTATTAAATAGTGTAGCCATTCTATACTGTTTTATCCATAGTTACCTATTTATTATGCTATAATATTTGTGGTGCTATATATATTTTACCACATGCTTACGACATAATAGGACATATTTCACCGACATATAAAATTAATAGACTTTTCTACGGCAAGATTATCGTAGCTATATAAAGTATTAGATAATGTGTCTACAATAATTATTATAACAAGATTACAGTAAAGAGTTTTGTAAAAAAACAAAACTCTACCCGAGCGTTTCAACGAGGTGGGAGATATGCTCACCACCTATTTTGCAAAAATGAACTCGCCGCTTATAGAAGCGGGAGATATCCTTACACCTCGTTATAGATTTCTAATATGTATTTATGAATATAGTATTTAAGTACAGATCAAAATGAGAGGAGTAATTGCAAATGAAAGAGATATTTAATAGGAGAAGTATAAGGAAATACGAGGAACAGCCCGTATCCGATGAAAAAATTCACCGGATATTAAGAGCCGCCATGTATGCCCCCTCAGCAGGAAACGAACGTCCCTGGCATTTCATAGTAATCAAAGACAGAAAGACTTTAGACGAAATACCGAAACATCATCCGCATACAGAAATGCTTAAAGAGGCTCCTATGGCGATAGTGCCATGCTGCGATACCAGCAATCTAAAATATGACGGTGCTTTTTGGATACAAGATATGGCAGCGGCTATCCAAAACATATTATTAGAGGCAAAACATTTGGGCCTGGGAAGCTGTTGGTGCGGCGTATATTCTAGAGAAATTCTGATGGAACCTGTCGCTCGGATTTTGAATATACCGGAGCATATAATACCCGTTGCGGTGATAGCGATAGGATATCCCGGTGAAGAAAGGGAAGTCAGGGAAAGATATAATGAAGATAGAGTGCATTATGAAAAGTGGTAAAAGTTTCTGATTGAAAAATAGATATGAGTAAAAGAACGAACTCGCTGAACTGATATAAACAATAAAAGAAGGAAAACATAATGAATGAGATTAATAAGCTAAGGGAACAAATTGATATTATAGACGATGAATTAGTTGGGCTTTTTGAAAAAAGAATGGAGATAGTCGACAAAATCGGGATCATTAAGAAAACTGACTCTCTGGCTATTACTGATGCTGATAGGGAAGATGAAATAATAAAAAGAGGTTTGGCAAAACTAAAAAATAAGGACTTTTCCCGGGAAATAAAGGCTTTTTTAGAATATATTATTGAATTAAGTAAAAAGGTGCAACAAAAGAATATTAAATAAAGTATTTCATTAAACTACAAAACAATGAGAGTGTAAGCGATATACGGACTATTCGTGCAAAACCTGATGAAAATCGCTCTTTCTGAACATGAAACCGTTTCTCATTTTACATATAATAGTATTAAGAGTAGAAATGATTTTTATCCTGTAATACCTATAAATATTGTATAGGGGTGTAGAAATGAGAAAAATTTTGATAACCGGTGCTTTGGGTCAGATAGGTTCGGAACTCACGGTACATATGCGAGAGATTTATGGAACCGCAAGTGTTGTTGCTTCGGGTAGGAGAGCACCTAAGGGCTCAAGAGTTGTAGAAGAAGGCATATTTGAATTGATTGATACAGACGATGCCACACAAATAGTCAACGCGGTAAAAAAACATAAAGTAGATACCATAGTGCATTTATCAGCAATATTGTCGGCTGTAGGCGAATCAAATCCTATTAAAGCTTGGGACGTGAATGTAGGCAGCTTGCTCAAGGTACTGGAAATTGCAAGAGAATACAATTGTTCCGTATTTACGCCCAGTTCAATAGCTGTTTACGGTGTAGGATATCAGAAAGTAAAAACTCCCCAAGACGAGTATCAAAGACCAACGACTATGTATGGTGTTACCAAATCTTCCGGAGAATTGTTATGCGACTATTATTACAAAAGATTTGGCGTGGATACCAGGGGTGTGCGTTTTCCGGGACTGATATCCAATGTTACATTACCGGGTGGCGGCACTACGGATTACGCCGTTCATATCTATTATGATGCAATAAAGAATAAGAAGTATTCGTCGTTTATAAAAGAAGGTACTTTTATGGATATGATGTATATGCCTGATGCTCTTGATGCTATCGTTAATTTGATAGAAGCGGACCCGGGCAGACTGATCCACAGAAATGCGTTTAATGTTACTGCCATGAGTTTTGCACCGGAGCATGTGGCTGCAGAGATTAAGAAGCATATCCCCGAGTTTGAGATTTTTTATGAAGTTGACCCGATAAGACAGGCTATAGCAGAATCCTGGCCGGATTCCTTGGATGATACTGCTGCAAGAGAAGAATGGGGTTGGGACCCCAAATACAACTTGCAAACCATGACCACGGATATGCTTGCTAAACTTAAAGAAAAACAAATATAATGAGGCAGGTACCACTTTTGTTCTTCGTAGAAAGTGAACATATCTCCGCCTCGAAGAAACGTAAAAACCCACACTGAAATCTTATTTAAAAAATTGACAAATCGAGTGAACTTATGCACTCGATTTGTATTTATCTTTACAAGGATTAATTTTTCGATTTGGCTCAACCTCTGCAACGTGAACAGTATTCCTTGGTGTATTTTAATTTTCTTTGACTGATTGCTTTTAAAGCTTCAGATAAAAAGTCAATTTCTTCATAGGTATTATATATGCCAAAGCTTAGGCGGACGAATCCGGGATAAGATTTGCTCAGCCCTTTTTTTCTATCCTCCACTTCCTCCCATGGAACATTTAAAAGACTTTGGACATAGGGTTGTGCACAAAAGCAGCCACTTCTCACGGCGATAGCATATTCATGAGAGAGGATGGTGGCGACTTGACCATGGTCCAAACCTTCTATATTAAAAGGTATTATAGACACTCTATGGCAAGCATCATTTACATCTTGATAAAGGATGACCTGGGGTATTCTTGAAAGTTTATCCAAAGCATAATAAGCGAGACTTTCTTCATACTCCCTGACATTTCTCATTTTAATTGTCTCTAATACATTTATTCCTTCAGTCAAAGCAACAACGCCCATAACATTGGGTGTCCCGGCCTCTTCCTTTTCAGGCAACTTGGCCCATCTCACAAAATCATGAGTCACCATATCTATTGTTCCGCCGCCTTTGTAATCAGGAGGAAAGGAACTTAAAAAACTTTTTGGCCCCACAAGAACACCTATGCCAAAAGGGGCGTACATTTTATGGGCCGAAAAAACAAGGAAATCAATATGAAACGGGGAAGTGTGGCTCCCCATATTAACCGGACTGTGAGGAACCAACTGTGCACCATCAACCAAAATCATGGCACCATATCTATGGGCTAAAAATGCAATTTCGTGAATAGGGTTTTTTATCCCTGTTACATTAGATGCACCTGATACGGTTATTAGCTTTAAGCAACTTTGATACATTTTCATCTTGTTTTCCAAATCAGCCATATCAAGCTTCCCCTCAGCATCAACCACTGCATAATCAATCAAAAAGTCATCTCTCCAAGGCAAATCATTGGAGTGATGTTCCATATCGGTTGATAGTATTATTTTTTCGCCGGGTATTTTTTTAAACATATTTGCAAGCTTATTAATAGCTTCAGTTGCATTTTTTACATAGATTACACAATCCTTATCTCTATCGCCACCTACGAAATCCAATACTTTTTGCCGGGATTTATCGTATATGTCAGAAGAAACTTCTGATTTATATCCTGCACCTCTATGAATCGAAGAATACCATGGCGAGAATTCAACTATTTTATTCATAACGGAAACAAAAGGAGGCGTGGTTGCCGCATTGTCAAAATTTATATATGGTAAATATGTGCCGTTTTTCAAAGGCACTTTTATATCAACACCTACTATTAAATCTCTATAAGGATATTTTTTATACATAATTGTAAAATCACCTCCAATACTTTAATGTCCATATATCATTCATTACTTTTTGCTTCTTTAAGAACCTTCACTGTACAAGACCTTTCCACAACGTAATCTTTATCAAACACTAATGATCTTTTATAGAGAAGTACAAAGTTATACAATGTGTGAACTGTAATATAAAAACATCAATTCCCATAATTATTTTATACAACCTTATGGTTATATGTGCATTTATGATAAAATATAGATAGCAAAAATTCGGAAGGTGATTATCCGTGCAAAAGATACTTCTTAATAATTTAAGTCCATTGATAGATTATTTTGTTGAAGGAATCCTTATAATCGATTCTGATAACGGGGTTATAGTCAATAACAGTTTTAAAGAGATTTTCAATATAAAAAATGAAGAAGATGTTAATATTTTAGAAATATTGAAAAGGTATGGCATAGATAAAGAATTTTATAGTAGTCCGGAAACAGAGAAAGAACTCCATATAAATGATAAAAAAATCAAAACAGAAAAAATAATATTGGAGGCCTATGGTGAATATATTTATTCCATACTGATTTTTAAAGGAATTAAGGAATATCAGGGTTCGGATGTTTTAATCGAAGAACTGAAAAAGAGCCTTGATGTGATGAAGGATATTTTGGATAATGCCTATCAGGGAATGGTCTTAGTGGATAAAAACGGGCTTATATTGAAATGGAACTATGAAAAGCTTTTGGGAATTAAGGAAAAGGATGTGCTGGGAAAACACGTAGATGATGTTATCGAAAACACCAGGCTTCATATAGTTGTCAATTCGGGGGAAAAAGAAATTTGCGTGATTCAAAGAATCCAGGGTCATGATATGCTGGCCAGCAGGATACCTATTATAAAAGACGGGGAAGTAATCGGGGCTGTGGGAACTGTGTTGTATAGAGACATAGAAGAGATCAGAACCATGGCCAAGCGGCTGGAGATTTTGGAGAAAACCGTGGGAAAGTATAAGGATGAAATCAGCAAAATGTATTGTGCCAGATATACCTTTGGAAATATAATCACTCAAAATGAAAAGATGGAAAAACTCAAAGAGATAGCAAAAAAGGCTGCCGGGCTTAATTCCACTATTTTAATCCAGGGAGAAAGCGGCACCGGCAAAGAATATTTTGCCCATGCTATTCATAACGCAAGTGATAGGAGATATAATCCGTTTATACAAATAAACTGTGCAGCCATACCCCATGAGCTTTTGGAATCGGAACTATTTGGATACGAAGGCGGTGCTTTTACCGGAGCCAAAAAGGATGGTAAAATCGGCAAATTTGAACTTGCAAATGGTGGGACTATTCTTTTGGATGAAATCTCTACCATGACGTA
>CAZQHS010000104.1:0-5800 GCA_964593485.1 uncultured Clostridiaceae bacterium | reverse complement strand
TCCAAACTTATACTAAGTATTTGGTTTGAATATAATAACTGCGGTTTTCCATGTAAGGGATGATTATATTAACCCTGCCGATTATTCTATTTGCAAATTATGATTATTCGATATTTTGGAGGTAAATTATGTTTCGTGTAGGGGAAAAAATTGTGTATCCTATACATGGTGCGGGTATAATAGATGCCATAGAAGATAGGGATATTTTTGGAAACATTAAAAAATGTTATATTATTTCCATGTTAATAGATGAAATAAAAGTCATTATACCTGTCGATGACATAGATTCCATAGGAATAAGGTTGATAGCGAGCCAGGATTATGAGGAAGTACTGGAAATATTAAAAGGGCCTTGTGTTAAAATGGATGAAAGATGGAATGTAAGATATAGGGAAAATGAGCAAAGGATTAAAAGAGGTGAAATCTGTTGCCTAGCAAAGGTAGTTAATTATTTAGCCAATATGGATAAGAAAAATAAGCTTTCTACCTGGGAAAAAAGGATGTATTGCAAGGCTATGGAAATATTGATCAGCGAATTATCTTTAATAAAAAATTTAAGTATATCTGAAATGAAATTGATTGTGGACGAAGCTCTGAATCTTTGATAATATTAATATTTGGGGTTTTTAAATACATGTTATTCTGTTATAATAATCATGTATTTCTATTGGTTTAAAAACACCGGCGTTGGATATACTTGTAGAAGGAGGTGAATATTAGTGTTAAGAAAAATATTGCGATGTTTTTTAACACTTTTAGGAATAGTACTTGGTTCGGAAGCAACCTACTTAATAATAAAATATTTTAAAGTTGATTTACTCTTTGGATATGAGTTAACGGGGATCAGACATATTTTGGTTATTGCATTATTCGGTATTATTGGCGGAATTATATTTTATTTTATATCACCAAGGATTATAACTAAAGGTTCTCAGGCAGCTATCCATATTGAAAAGATGCTGCAAAAAGTACCCACAAATGAGATTATTATAAGTGCCTTAGGCCTAATCATGGGGCTGGTTATAGCAAATTTAATCAGCGGGCCGTTAAAGCTGATTCCATATTCCTGGTTAGCAGGTGCTATTTCCGTGTTGCTTTATATTTTAATGGGATATTTAGGCATCAGTGTAGCGACAAAAAAAAGAGAGGATCTTTTTAATGCTTTTTCTTTCTTAAAGAGAATCGGGATAAAAGATAAAGACAAATCAAAAAGTGAGCATAAAGTACAGCCGAAAGTACTTGATACAAGCGTGATAATAGACGGCAGAATAGCTGATATAGTAAAAACCGGTTTTGTTGAGGGTCCTTTAATAATACCTGTTTTTGTCTTGGAGGAATTAAGGCATATTGCGGATTCTTCCGATGGTTTAAAAAGAAACAGAGGCAGAAGAGGGCTTGACATACTAAATAGAATACAAAACGATATGGATATTTTAGTTGAAATAATTGAAAAAGACTTTGAGGATGTCAGTGAAGTAGATACAAAACTTTTAAAATTAGCACAGTTTTTAGACGGCAAAGTGGTGACCAATGACTATAACTTGAATAAAGTTGCAGAATTTCAAAGGGTACCGGTATTAAATATTAATGAATTGGCAAATGCGGTAAAACCTGTGGTTTTGCCCGGCGAGGAGATGACGGTTACAGTTATAAAAGACGGTAAAGAATCAGGTCAAGGCATAGCATATTTAGATGACGGTACAATGATTGTAGTAGAAAACGGAAGAAAATATATAGGAGAGACAATTACAGTTGTGGTAACTTCCGTGCTTCAAACCGCAGCGGGAAGGATGATTTTTGCAAAATTAAAATCTGCAGCGGAGAAGGTTTCTTGAATTATGGAGGAAATATGAATACGGCAATTATATTAGCTGCTGGTAAGGGTATTCGAATGAAATCCGGCATTAATAAGCAATATATCAACCTCAAGGGTAGACCAATACTATCTCATACTCTTGAGGTTTTCTTTTCATGTAAATCTATAGATGAGATAATAATAGTGATTAATCCTAAGGATGAGGAAATTTTTAATAGCGTGATACTAAAGGATTTAGAGCAAGTTAAACCAGTGAAGATAGTATATGGCGGAGAAAAAAGACAGCAATCCGTTGAAAAAGGCCTGGCACAAATAGGCAACAAATCTTCTATTGTAGTAATTCATGACGGTGCAAGACCGTTTATTACTTGCAAGATGATAGAAGATTCCATTAAAAGTGCATTAGAGTATGGGGCTGCCACTTTGGGCGTACCTGCAAAAGAAACAGTAAAGAAAGTAAGCGAAGACGGTTTTGTAATCCAAACTTTAAATAGAAAAAGCATATGGATAATACAGACACCTCAAGCTTTTCAGTACGACATAATAGTACAAGCCCATAAAAAAGCCAGGCTTGATAAAATACAGGCTACTGATGATGCTGCTTTAGTTGAATACTTGAATTATAATGTTAAAATAGTATTAGGGGATTATGGAAATATAAAGATTACTACGAAAGAGGATCTTAATATTGCCGAAACCAAATTAAATTACAAAGGAAATGATCTATAATTTAAGGGGGCCAAAATGATTCGAATCGGTAACGGTTACGATGTTCATGCTTTGGTAAGGGGCAGAAAGTTAATATTGGGCGGTGTAGACATACCATACGAAAGAGGGCTTTTAGGACATTCGGATGGAGATGTTTTGACTCATGCTGTTATAGATTCTTTATTAGGTGCTTTGGGGAAGAGAGATATAGGCTACTGTTTCCCGGATAGTGAAATGGCATATAAAGATATATTGAGCCTGTTACTTTTAAAAAAGGTTGGAGAAAAAATTAATAGTGAAGGCTATTTAATAGGAAATATCGATGGTATAATCGTTGCTGAAAAACCAAGATTATCCGGATTTATAGAGGAAATGGAAAACAACATTGCATCTTACCTTGATATTGAACAAGATCAAGTTAATATAAAGGCAACGACAACAGAAGGATTAGGTTTTTTAGGCAGAGGCGAGGGTATTTCTTCCTATGCTGTTGCCTGTATTTTTAAAAAATGAAAACCCCTCACCAAAAAGGGGCTAAATATTTTGCTTGGAGGTTTTTTAATGAAAGTATTCAACACAATGACAAGGAAAAAGGAAGAATTAATTCCCTTAATTCCCGGGGAAATAAAAATGTATTCATGCGGGCCAACTGTATATAATTATTTTCATATTGGCAACGCAAGGCCCTTTATTATATTTGATATAATGAGAAGATATTTGGAATACAGGGGTTTCAAGGTAACCTTTGTTCAAAACTTTACAGATGTTGATGATAAAATTATTAACAGGGCGAAAGAAGAGAATGTGACAGAAAAAGAAATATCAGACAAATATATAAACGAATATTTAAAAGATGCAGAAGGCTTGTCTATACGAAAAGCGGACTATCATCCCAGAGTAACGGAACATATACCGGAAATAATTGATTTGATAAAAAGAATAGAAGATAATGGCTTAACCTATACAGTTAATGGAAACGTGTACTATGATACGAAGAAGTTTTCGGATTACGGCAAGCTTTCAAAACAAAATATAGATGAGTTGGAAGCCGGAGCAAGAGTGGATGTAGGGGAAGAGAAGAAGCACCCCATGGATTTTGTTTTATGGAAAAACCAAAAGCCCGGGGAGCCGGCATGGGAAAGTCCCTGGGGATTAGGCAGACCCGGCTGGCATATCGAGTGCTCAGCCATGTCAATGAAGTATTTAGGAGAAACCATGGATATTCACTCCGGGGGACAGGATTTAATATTCCCCCATCATGAAAATGAAATAGCTCAAAGCGAGGGTGCCACGGGAAAACCTTTCGCAAACTATTGGATGCATAATGGGTTTATTAATATTGATAACGAAAAAATGTCAAAATCTTTGGGCAACTTTTTTACGGTAAGAGAAATAAGCCAACAATATGACTTAGAGGCAGTGAGACTTTTTATGATTTCATCTCATTACAGAAGTCCCATAAACTTTAGCAAAGAACTTTTGGATAGCATAAAGAACAGCCTTGAAAGACTCTATATAGCCAAGACAAATCTTCTGTATTTGCTGAATAAAGCTAAAGAAAAAGAAGAAAATGAAGCAGAAAAGAACATCAAACTAAAACTATTGCGGCATAAAGACAAATTTATTGAAGCGATGGATGACGATCTAAACACCGCTGATGCAGTTTCAGCTATTTTTGATTTGGTAAGGGACATTAATTCTGAAATAAATGAAGATTTTTCAAGAGAAACTATTCTATTTGCCTATAATTTGTATATGGAACTGGCAACCGTGCTTGGACTGTTGAATAAAGAAGAAGAAGCATTGGATGAAGATATTGAGTCTCTTATATCTGAAAGACAAAAAGCAAGAAAAGAAAAAAATTGGGCGTTGGCAGATAAAATCAGAGAAGATTTAAACAGCAGAGGCATAATTTTAGAAGACACTCCCACGGGGGTCAAATGGAGGAGAGCATAAAAGTAGTGGAATATAATAATGGGAAAGATTTGAAACTGATAAACTATATCGATTTATCGGCGAGTTTAAACGAAATTGTTTCAGATAACATTAAAGAAACAGAAATCAAGATGTTTAACCCTGCACTCCTTGCTTATATAGGAGACGCGGTATATGAGCTTTTTATTAGGACCTATTTGATTGCAGAAGGATGCTGCATTGCGGGAGATTTGCATAAAAGGGCCATAGGTTTTGTTGAGGCAAAATCCCAGGCTAAAATAATAGAAAAAATCTATGAACTTTTAACAGATGAAGAAAAGCATATTGTTAAAAGAGGCAGGAATACGAAAACCTCTAATACACCGAAAAATGCAAAAGTAATGGAATATAAATATGCCACAGGCTTTGAATCTTTGATAGGATACCTGTACCTGAGTAACCAGATGGAACGGCTTATTGAAATTTTAACACTTATTCCTACACTGTAAAAGCCTGTCCACACGGTCTTGATGCCATCCAAGGATCTTAGATCCAGAGAACAGCGAACAGAAGTCCAGAGAACAGAATGCCCGGCCAAAAAAGCAAGAGGCAAGAGGCAAGAGGCAAGAAGTAGAAAGCTGAAAGTGGAAAGTGGAAAGTGGAAAGTGGAAAGTGGAAGGTAGGGGCGGAAGAATTTAAAATGACCCTCAGAGCTCAACCCTAATGCAAGAGGCAAGAAGCAAGGGGCAAGAAGCAGAGGTGGCTATTATCATCCTGAGGCTCGCAGAAGGATCCTGACCCAAAAGACGCGACCCTAATGCAAGAGGCAAGAAGCAAGGGGCAAGAAGCAGAGGTGGATATTGTCATCCTGAGCATCGGGTCAGATCTTAAGGCTTAATGTCTAATAGGGAAATATAGGAAAAGATAATAAAAAGGGAGGCTGAATGTATATATGAAGGTAGAATTGATACGCTATACTCCGGAACCGGAAAAAGTGGTTGCTGCTGCTGCAAAGCTTTGCTACTCGAAAACCGGGATAGATGGGATTTTAGATGACTTGGATAGTAGCAAAACAGAAAAGTTTTTAAATATTCTTATGGATTTAGGTCATGAAAGCCCTATTGAACACGTTTACTTCACATTCGGAGTTGAAGGTGTAAGCAGAGTGCTGACTCATCAATTGGTAAGACATAGAATAGGGTGTTCATATTCACAGCAATCCCAGAGATATGTGAAATTAGACCAATTTGAGTATATTATTCCGCCCCAAATTAAAAATATAGAAAAAGCAAGAGAACTGTTTATAAAAGCAATGGAGGAAGACCAAAAATACTATGATAGTATTGTGGATATACTATATGC
>CAZQHS010000103.1:830-5881 GCA_964593485.1 uncultured Clostridiaceae bacterium | reverse complement strand
ATGCAGGCGGCGGTGGTGCAAGAAAATCAAGGGCAAAAGGCAGTTCCGTTGAATTTTCGGATTTCAGAGAGTACTCCCCGGGTGATGATATAAAAAGAATAGATTGGAATGCTTATGGTAGACATGACAGGCTTTTTGTAAAACTTTTTATGGAAGAAAGAGAAGCTTTTATCAATATTTTTTTGGATTGCAGCAAATCCATGGATTTTGATAAAAAGGCGGGCTTAGCTGTGGAACTGACCGCCGCACTATCATATTTATCCTTGATAAATATGGACAGGCTTTGTCTTAACAAAATGGAATATGAAAATCTTAAAATTTCCCAGGTTTTCGGTGGCAGAGGACAATTTGACAGAGTTATTGCGTTTTTGGAAAAAGTTGAGTTTGCCCTTGAAACAAATTTAAATACCGCTATAAAGAAAAAAAGGTTCCCGGGAAGAGGTTTGGCCATAATAATATCAGATTTTTTTTCTTACGGGGACGTTGAAGATATCTTAAAATTCTTGACTTATAACAAACAGGAAATAGTTTTGATACATTTATTATCTCCTTTTGAACGAAGGCCGGATTCAGGGGGCAACTTGAAATTAAAAGATGCGGAAACCGGTGAAGAAATTAATGTGGAGCTCAGTACTCTTATATTAGATAAATATGAAAAGGTCTTGAATTCCTTCATAGCTGATATAAATGAAAAGTGCAACAAGTACGGAGGCACATATGTGAATGTAAATTCAAATGAAAAAATGGAAAAGGTGCTATTTGAAGATTTGATAAAAAGCAGGATTATAAAATAGGGGTGCTTAATATGGGTTTTAATGCTGTTAATGCATTGTGGCTTTTACCTTTTTTAGGGCTGATTGTTTTGATGTATCTTCTAAAAGAAGAGCATGAAGAAAAGGAAATATCCAGTCTGTATCTCTGGAAAACGGTAATAGCTGATTCGGAAGTTAAAAAACCTTGGCAAAAATTAAAGAATAATATATTGATGATACTACAGCTTTTAGCTGCTTTTTTAATAATCATTACCTTGGCAAAACCTTTTATTAGGACACCAAAGGCCTTTGGCGGAAATATTATTATAGTCATTGATAACAGCGGCAGTATGAATGCACAAATAAAAGAGAAGAGCAGACTTGAGACTGCAAAAACCATGGCAGAAGGTATTGTAAAAGAAGCCTCATATGATTCCTCTTTTACTGTTGTCACATCAGATAAGGATGCCAAAATCCAGATAAGCAGTGCAAAGGATAAAGATGAAACCATAAACAAAATTAAGGCTATAAAGAAAACCAGCATGGAAGGAAATTTGGAAAAGCAAAAATCCATTATAAAGGCAATTTATAATCAGTATCAAAATGCACAAGTGCTTTCCTATACAGATGAACCATTTGAATTGGACGGAATGAAAGGTGAAGTTATAAACCTTGGAGGCAGCGGTGAAAATACCTCTATAACAAACATATCCTATAAGGAAGAAGAAAACGGCTATACAGTATTGTTAAGGGTACAAAACAATGGCAGCAAAAATCAAATAAAAGAAGTATCTCTCTATGGTGATGACAAACTAATTCAATTAAAAGAGATAGAAATCCCGGGTGGAGAAATTGTTTCATTATATTTTCAAGATATAGAAAAAGGTACTAATTATCTCATGGCGGAGCTGTTGCCGTCAGACACACTTACAGAGGATGACAGAGCCTTTTTAACTATAGAAAACTTGGAAAAGAAGAAAATTCTCATGTTCTCAGGTGGGAATACCTTTTTAGAACGAGCCCTATTGGCTATAGATGGATTGGAACTGTATAAAACAGATAGCATTGATGCTTTGAATGATTTTTATGATTTATATATATTTGATGATTTTATACCCAAAACTATGCCAAGAACAGGTTCTATTCTTCTTATCAACCCTGAGGAGAATAATGATTTTTTGGAATTGACAGATAACCAAAGCGGTATAGCAGCACATTTTGAATCTGGTCCCATTAGTAAACATATGGAAAACCATAGCTTTTTTATTAACAGGGCAAGAATCTTTAAAAAACCGATTTGGGCAAAACCCGTAATAATCTCTGAAAAAGAGATATTGGCCGGCATGGGTATATTAGAGGGGAGAAAAATAGCCTATCTTTCTTTTGATTTACATGAAAGTGATTTGCCTTTGACCACAGCTTTCCCCATATTTATTTATAACATAGTATCTGAGTTAGCGGAATTGGAACCAAAAGGGAAAGGTTTTTATGAAAGCGGTGAAACCATTGAATTGACATTCGCACCGGATGTAAAAGAAATGGAAATAACAACTCCCACAGGAAACATAGAAAGACTAAAAGACAGCATGCTACCTTATGGTTATGGAAATACAAGAGAAATAGGCATATACAGTGCAAATTTTATAATGAACGAAAAGTCTTATGAAAAACATTTTGCAGTAAATTTCCCTGCCGTTGAATCAAGTAATGCGTTTTTGGACTGGTCAGCATCAAATAATGAGACTCTGGAACAAGTAAAGAATTATGCGGCATTTGATTTGGATAAACCCTTTATAATGCTTATTATTCTACTACTTTTTATGGAATGGGCGGTGTATAATCGTGGGATTTGATATAATAAGTCCGATTTGGTTGGCCTTTTTACCTATAGGGATTCCAATTATTATTCTAATGTCCAAAGGTTTAAAAAGAAAAGGAAGAGTAAAAAAGAATACCGCAATTTTTTTAAGGTGTATGCTGATAACACTTTTAATTTTGGTTTGTGCAAAAATAGGTTTGACATGGACTATTAATGATACGGCAACAGTTTTTTTAATAGATGCATCAGACAGTATGAAAGGCAGTGACCCTGCCACGGAGTCTTTTGTTAAGGAAGCTATAAATATGATGAAAGTGCCTGATAGAGCAGGTGTAATTCTGTTTGGAGAAGACCCGGTTATGGAAAGCTTTTTATCTCAGGAACCATCCTTTGAAAGAATCAGTACTATAGTAAAAGGTAACTATACCAATATGGAAAGAGCCATAACAGCAGGAATATCTGTTTTGCCGGAAAAAAGCAGAAAAAGGATTGTGCTTATTACCGATGGAGAGGAAAACGAAGGTGATAGTAGTAAGACGGCGGGGATATTGAAGGAAAAAGGTATAGACTTTAAGGTTCTAATGGTAGAAAAAGATAAAGGTAAAGAAGCAGCAGTAGTAAATGTGGTGGCTCCGGCAAGGTTAAATAAAAATGAAAAATACAATGTGATTGTTAATATAAAAAGCAATTTTAAGACCAAGGGCAAATTGACACTGTTTGATGGAAACGAAAAGGCCATAGAAGAGTTTGTGGATATATCCAAAGGAGAAAACAAATATGTTTTTAGTGATAAAGCTGATAGTGCCGGGTACAAAACCTACAAAGCTGTATTAGAAGCTGATGAGGACAGTGACAGCAGAAATAATGAGGCTTCCGCAATCATCAATGTATTGGATGAACCCGTGATTCTTTTGCTTGAAGGCAAAAGTAATGATGGGGAAGAGATAGCAAAGATGTTGAGTGCGGCAAATTTAGATTACAAAAGATACAATGCAGAAGGGGCACCTACAACAATCCAATCTTTGATTCAATACAAAACAATTATATTATCAAATGTATCTGCGGAAAAATTAAATAATGGTTTTATAAATGCGTTAGAACCCTATGTGAAAGACTTCGGAGGTGGGCTTGTTGCTGTGGGAGGAGACGATTCTTTTGCCTTGGGCGGCTACTATAAAACACCTTTAGAAAAAGTCCTTCCCGTTAATATGGAGTTAAAAGGTAAAAAGGCAATTCCGGATATGTCCATTCTACTGGTTATAGATAAATCAGGCAGTATGTCCGACGGAGCCGGCGGGACAAGTAGAATTGAGCTGGCAAAAGAGGCAGCCTCCAGGGTTTTGGATTCACTCAGGGATCAAGACGATATCGGTGTTTTGGCCTTTGATGACTCCATGTATTGGGTAGTGGAACCTCAAAAACCCGGGGACAGAGAAGAAATCAGAAGCAGGATCGGTTCTATAAGGGCAGGTGGCGGGACAAGTATACTGCCTCCTTTAAAAGAAGCGGTAAAGACCATAAAGGGCATTGACAGTAAAATAAAGCACGTGATACTTCTGACAGACGGCCAGGCAGAAAAGACAGGATATGATGATGTTTTATCTGACGCCGCAACTTCAGGAATTACCGTTTCTGCCGTTGCCGTGGGTCATGATGCGGATGCAAATCTTTTAAAATATATTTCACAAAAAGCCGGAGGAAGGTTCTACCAAACGGATGAATATACAAACTTGCCTGCCATATTTGCCAAAGAAACCTTCATGGCTGCAAAAGCCTATCTGAATAATAGGGAATTTGTACCGAGAATTGTTTCAACTCATCCCGTAATTAATAATGTTATAGAAGGCGGTTTACCCAAGCTATTAGGTTATGTGGCCGCAAGCCCCAAGGACACTGCAAGGGTTGTTTTAGAAAGTGACGAGGGAGATCCTGTTTTGACCCTTTGGCAGTACGGTTTGGGTAAAACCATTGCATGGAACTCAGACATGAGCGGCAAATGGAGCGGAAATTATGTGAATTGGGAAAACAATATAACATTATGGAACGGGATTATAAATTGGACTATTGAAAACTATGATGATAATGAATTGGAAATAGATACTTATTTGGAAGGCGGCAATGCTCTCATAGATGTGAGACAAAGAGAAAGTAGCGAGGAATTCGCAACAAAAGCGATAATAACAACACCTTCCCTTGATACTATTGAGCTAAAATTAAATGCAGAGGCACCGGGGCAGTACAAGGGAGTTTTTAAAACAGGCGAGATAGGAAACTTTTTAATAAAAGTTATCCAAAGCAGCGATAGCGAAATAGTGAGTAGTGTAGGAACCGGTTTAACCGTACCTTACTCACCGGAATACAAGATTGATGCAAAAACAGATGGGATGGACAGGCTGATAAATGAAAGCGGAGGCAGATATATTAAAAGCCCCAAAGAAGTTTATGAAGGTGATATCGCCCAAGTTAGAGGAAGAAAAGAC
>CAZQHS010000103.1:0-820 GCA_964593485.1 uncultured Clostridiaceae bacterium | reverse complement strand
CCATATTTGCTCCTCTTGGCGTTTATAATACTTTTGGCAGACGTAGCGGTTAGACGACTCAATCTGCCCTTTGAAAAAGCATTGAAATCGTTTAATAAATTATTAAAAAAGATTAAAATAAGCAAGAAGGAAAATAAAATTGTGACTCAAGATGACAAATCCAAAGAAAGTATTGATAAAAAGGTTGATATTAAAAAGGAAGATATGTATAACTATAAAAGTAAGGAAGAAATAAATACTGATTTGAAAAAAGAGGAAAAAGCCAATGGTAAAGATGCCATAGGGAAGGAAACACTAAATACAACAGCTTTATTGAAAAAAAAGCGGCAAAGATAGGACCAAGGGCATAAATCAAAACAACGGAGGAGTTTATTTTGAAGCACAGAAAAATCATTTTATCGGTTTTAATTATTTGTATATCTTTAATTATAATAGCTTGTCAAGGACCTGGAGAAAAGATAGATAAATCCGGTTATCCAAAAAAGACAATCACCATGATCGTTCCCTACGGTGCCGGGGGTACTACGGATTTAACCGGCAGACAAATGGCTATGCAAATGGAAAAACATTTGGGCAAACAAATAGTTGTTGTCAATCAAGGCGGGGCTTCAGGATCTATCGGTGCCAAAACCGTTTTGGATGCAGCCCCGGATGGCTATACCATATTATTTACTGCGGACTCATTGGGAACACAGAGAGTCATGGGTATTTCCAAAATGAGTTACGATGACTTTAATCCTATTATGGTTACGGTTAATGATCCTAAAGTTATTGTAGTTAATAAAACCTCTAAGTATGAATCTTTGAAGGATTTGATAGA
>CAZQHS010000102.1:0-5908 GCA_964593485.1 uncultured Clostridiaceae bacterium | reverse complement strand
TTTTTCTAAAAGCCGTTTGGTGCTCTTACCCATGGCATCCCACCATTCAAGGGGATCCTGCTCCACGCCGCCATTGTCTAAAATATGTAGTGCGTAATCTTCAACCTCACCGTCTATCAGTTGCACGCCTTCATCACCGGAAATGTTAAACATGCAAGTTTTTAAGCCCGTAGTTCCAATGTCGTACGCAATGACCTTCACTTTACACCATCTCCGTTTCTAATATTATAATACTTTTAAAAATAATTATGTACTCGCAGTTTAATAATATACTATATTACTAACACCGTCAAGATATGGTACAATTAGGTTAAAAATATGTTCAGAATGACATACCCCTTGCATCCTGAGCCACGAAGTATCTTAAGACTCTTTGGCAATCCTCGACAGTATGGGATGAGTTCCACCCCATCCCGTGAATATTTAGCCTTGTAACTCTTTAATCGTAGCAATTAATCTGTTTTCTCAGGATGATTATAGTGCGATGCGAACAGTAGTCAATATTCTGATTATTTTATATAAAAAGGAAAATTATTTAAAAGTGAAGTAAAATATATGATATACTAAAAAACAAAGCAGAGATACAAAACCGTCGTTTAATACAAAAAAACCTAAGCCATATTATAATTGTTCAGTAAAAGGAGATAACGATTTATGGAAGATATTTTGATTTTGACACGCCGTGAAAGAAAAAAGCGTGATTGTAAATATACTATTATACGGGCAGCCCAACAGCTTTTTGAAGAAAAAGGCGTTGATAATACAACAATTAATGAAATTGCTGAATTAGCGGACGTTTCCTACACTACTTTTTTTAACTATTTCCCATCAAAGGAAAGCCTGCTGATTGCAATCTATAAAAGTGAATTAGAGGATCTTAATGAGTTTATACAAATTAAACTTAAAAATGAAACGTCTGCCATAAAAAAAATTGAGGAAGTTTTCTTCGAATTAATGAAAGACTGCTTTAAATATCGCCGAATGAGTATGCGCCTCCGAGAAATTATTTCTTTAGACCCTGAATTAGAGCTTTTGAGTAACGGCATTCACGAAATATTTAACCATTTTTTCGAAGAAGGAATCAATTCAGGTGAAATAAAGCCGGGCTTTGATGCCGGATTATGCTCGTTATATTTGGAAGGTTTTAACCATGCTTTGTTATACAATAATTGCAGTATGGAGACCGCAAAAGAAGGGTTTGAAAAGTTTATGGGTTTGATAAGGATGTAGGGCTTGGATTTGACTTATGATTTTTTAGGCTTGCAATTATTCTATCATGAGATATGTCTGATTTTTAAAGGAAATCGGTCTTCCATGTCGAATTTTAATTAAGGATCAAAATAATATAGTGTTTCCGAGTTATACTGCCTATGGTGCATGTAACCGTTAGGGTATAAATAGAAATGTTTATGCCTCCCTTTATTTTTGGAAAGGAAACAATATAGTTGCCTATATTTCATTGTGACTATAGCAGTTTCCTCAGGAACAGGAAGCTGCTATTATTGTTTTATATTCAAAAGTTTTGCGTAAGGTTACAAAAATGTTTATATGCAGATTTAAAGTTATACGGTCAAGGTGAATACTAACGTTATGATTATCATATAGGAAAATATAATGTTTAAATTTTATAGAAAATCTATCTTCCCTCTTATCCTAATCCTTGGATTCGCAGTATTGTTTTATCCAAGGGCGGCAGAAACAAATACAATAGATTTGGCAAATACCAATGGAACAAGCGTACATAATTATGCTATTTACACCAGAGATGGTGATATTCTATATGCTGATACGATAAAATCCGTAAAAAAGATTCTAAGAAATACCGTCATTCTAAAAGCTGACGATTCCCTGTTAGTAAACCCGGTGGGCGTGATAAAAAACCCGCCTGATAAGAGCATCATGAGTATAAGAGATATGGTATTGCAATCTTTATCAAATGACAAAAAGGTGTTGATAATATATATAGACGGTTTAGGCCACGAACTATATGAACAGGCACTAAAATTAGATAAAATACCTTTTCTCTCAACCTTTGAAAAAGGTGTTAAGGCCATTACAACCTACCCGCCTATTACCGATGTAACCTTTGCTTCCATGGTAACAGGCGAGACTCCTAAATACACTGGTACTCATAATAGGGATAAAAAACCGCTCAAAGTAAGCAGTATCTTCGAAATTGCCGCAAGATCAGGCAAAAGTTCTAAAGTAATTGAAGGAGATATTCGAATTCTCACTTGTGATGTAGAAACTATCTTAAATATTGATGAAAACAAGGACGGTTTTATTGACGATGAAATATATAGAAGCGCCTTAAGAGAACTAAAAAATCCAACAGACATTTTTTTAGTTCACTTTCATTCCTATGATGATTTAGCTCACCTTTACGGACCCGCATCTATGGAGGCTTTAGATCAACTCAGTGTGCTGGACGGATATACGGAAGATATTGTAATGAATTTTGATGGTGATATAATCATTACAGCAGACCATGGCATGCATGATGATGGAACTGGCGGGAGCCACGGCATCTTTTGCGCCGAAGATTTGTTTATACCGATAATAGTAGAAAGCGTAAAGTAGAAAGTAGAAAGTAGAAAGCTAAAAACGAGAAGTAGAAAGTGAAAAGTGGGATATGAATAAGTTTTTGAAGAATTTCTCTATGTTTGATTTGGTTATAATAGCCCTTACATCAGCTTTGGGCATTGCAATCAAACCTATTATCGTACCATTGGTACATATAGTAACAGGGCCTTTATATATCCCCGGAGGGGCTGCCGCCGGTGGATTCTATATGCTTTGGATTGTATTGGGTTTGGGAATTACAAAGAAAAGGGGGACACCTTCTTTAATTGGATTGGTACAAGCCCTCTTGGTAATAATTTCGGGAGTTTACGGCACCCACGGTGCGTTAAGCATAGTTACCTATACAATACCCGGTGTCTTAACTGATATTGCAGCAGTCCTCCTTGGTGATAAAAAATTTACTTTGGCAGGATATTTCATTTTGGGACTGACTGCCAATATTACCGGCACCTTTTTGTCTTCGCTTGTTTTTTTCAGACTTCCCCTTATCCCTATGCTTTTGGTATTAAGCGTGGCAGCATTGTCGGGTGGTCTTGGGGGGCTTATTGCATATAAAATAGTACAGCAACTGGAGAAGACTGACATTATAAAGCAGTGAAGAATACTTCATTTAGATTTGATGAATCAGAACAGGGGCGAATAATATAATGAAAAATAAAAAACTGTTGTTGGTTATAGCAATACTGGTCTTACTCATCTCATTTTTAGGATACATAAATGCAAGGAATATGAGTTCTAAAATTACTGATGAAGGAAATATTGCTTTTATCGCCGGTGAAAAGAACATAACACTGACCTTCGATGAAATAACATCTTTAGATAGTAAGGAGTTTCGTGCTACAGAAGACACATCAACATCCGGACCCAAACCCCGCAAATATAGAGGTATATTGTTAAAAGATGTGCTTAATAAAGCCGGCATTGATGATGAAACAATAGCAAGCTATAAAAAGACTGTAATAACTGGTTTGGATGGCTATGTTATAGCCCTTGGTACTGATGAGGTTTTGCAGAAAAGAAATGTCTATTTAGCTTTTGAAAAAGACGGCAAACCTCTGGGTACTATGAAAAGAGGCGGGAGCGGACCTTTCCAGATGATAGCTACTGCTGATATGTTTGCTCAGCGTTGGTGTAAATATGTAATTGAGGTGCACTTGGAATGAGCTTTATAATTAAAGTACATAATCTTGATTTTAAATATGCCGAAGACAAACCCTCTATACTTTCCAAAGTCAATATGGAAATAGAGGAAAACTCCATAACCGCCATAGCCGGACTTAGCGGTTGCGGTAAAACGACTTTGGCTTTGGCTTTAACGGGTGTTGTACCAAAGGGTTTGTCAGGGATAATCAGTGGGGACATTTTAATAGAAGACCAAAATATACAAAGAATGAATCTATCGGACATATCGAAAAAAATCGGACTGGTCTTCCAGGAAGTTGATAATCAGCTTTTTTTACCTACAGTAGAAGCGGAAATAGCCTTTGCACCGGAAAATTTTTGCCTGACCTATGATGAAATCGAATCTATAATAAATCAAACCTTGCAGCTTCTAAAAATAGAACATCTGCGACATAAAAACCCTTCCTTGCTTTCCGGAGGAGAAAAGCATTTAGTTGCCATGGCCGGAGTTTTGAGCATGAATCCACAGATAATAATATTGGATGAAATCATGTCAGGTCTTGATGAGGATAACAAAAAACTTATAACAGATACTATAAAGCTTCTGCGCGACTTGGGTAAAACAATTATCTTTATTGACCACAATATAGATAATTTAATGATTGCGGATTATATATTTCTAATGAAAAACGGAAGGATAGAAAATAAGGTAAAGGGGGATATGGATGACGAACATTTATACAATAAACTCACTGACTTTTTCCTATCCCAAATCTGAAACCATATTTGAAAATGTTAATATCAGCATAGAAAAAAATCAACATATAGGCCTTATCGGACCCAACGGCTGTGGAAAAACCACTTTAGTAAAGTTGATGATGGGTGTACTAAAGCCGTGCACGGGACAAATTCACTTAAAAGGGCATAATATATCAGATATGTCTTTAAGTGAAATTGGCAAAAATGTGGGGTTTGTTTTTCAAAATCCGGAAAAACAGTTATTTGCACCATCGGTTTTGGAGCAGATGCTATTTAACTACAGATTCGATAAAAATATAAATGAGACAGAAACCAACAATAAGATAGATTACTACCTTGATTTGTTTGGTCTTATTGACTATAAAGATAGTTTCCCTTTTAACCTCAGTTTAGGGCAAAAACAAAGGTTGGCTTTGGCTTCAATACTGTCAAGGGATGCGGATTTTTTAATAATGGATGAGCCAAATACCGGGCTGGATATTTTTCATTTAAAAAATTTAAGTACCTCCCTCCTTTCCTTAAAAAACGAAAACAAAGGGTATCTGATAATAAGCCATGATAAAAGCTTTTTAAGTAAAAATGTAGATAAACTCCTGCGTATTAGGGATAAAGGAGTTGAGTTTGTTTGATTGACTTAGACACAAGGACAAAAATAGTAATAGCCGCTCTTATATCCACTGCATCGGTATTTTTAAAAAACATTGCCGGTCTGTCGGCATTGCTGTTGTTGACTTTAATCATTTGTAAATTTTTATCCGTGCCTATATATGAATCTTTAAAAAAACTAAGAAAGTTTTCCTATGTATTCTTTGCCCTGATAATTATTCAAAGTATATTTATCAAAGAAGGACACGGCTTATTATTTATAGGGGATATAAAAATATTAACTACACGAGGGCTTGAAGCGGGGATTTCCATTATGTTGAGAATGGCTATAATAATCCTTAGCGCCATGATAATCGCCTCATCGGGTATATTAAAAATTACCTATGGACTTATAGCAATGAAACTGCCTTATGAAATAGCATATATGGTACTGCTGGCAATGAAGTTTCTGCCCTTATTTAAAGAAGAGTTTGAGGATTCACTAATTGCCGTACAATTAGCCGGTGCTGATTTAAAAAAAATACCTATTGGCCAAAAACTTTCTTTATATTCCTATATACTCACTCCTTCAGTAATGAATTCTTTAAAAAGGGCAAGGTATATATCGGCGGCAATGGAATTGAGAGGCTTTAGGGCTTATCCTAAAAGGACAGCTTATTCTAAGATTAAGATGAAAAATGCTGATTACGGGGCAATTTTTATAACTGCCTCAATAATAGTTTTTATATCTATTATGATAATGCGGTGAACGGTGGTCAAACAGTAGTTTAACAATGGTTAAGCAATAGTTAAGCAGTAGTTTAGCAATGGTTTAGCAATAGTTAAGCAATAGTTAAGC
>CAZQHS010000101.1:0-5941 GCA_964593485.1 uncultured Clostridiaceae bacterium | reverse complement strand
TATAAGGCATTTGCAGTATTTTATATAGATTGCAGAGCCTCCCATACTTGCAGTAAAATAAGAATATTTTTATATTAAACAAGCAACAGATAAATAGGTTGCTTGTTTTTTATATAGTTTAACAACATAACAATAGCCTTGTAATGCGGCGAAGCCGCTTTTGTTTTCAAACAAAAATATTCATATATTTGTATTATTTTGTTAGTTGGTTATAATTATATTGGAGACTTGACAATAGCTTATTGGAGGTAATAGGATGAAACTGTTGAATGTACATACAGTAGAGGAAACAAGAGAAAAAATTGACACCTATTTATGCAAAGAATATGAATTGTATGAGGAAATTAATGTAGTAAATGCTTTAAACAGAATTGTATTCGAGGATATACACTCACCTATAGAACTGCCGGAGTTTTCAAAATCGGTAGTTGACGGTTATGCCGTTAAATCAAAAGATACCATAGGGGCAAGTGAAAGCATGCCTGTATTTTTGGATGTTTTGGGTCATGTAGAAATGGGTAAGAATGCCTATGGGGAAGTAAAAAACGACACAACGGTTTATGTGCCTACAGGAGCAATTATACCAAAAGGTGCGGATGGAGTTGTGATGATTGAATATGTAGAAAAGTTTGATGAAAATACTATTGCCGTGTATACCTCCGTAGCTCCTGGGCAAGGGATAATACAAAAAGGTGAGGATATAGGAAAAGGGGAAACAATAATTTTAAAAGGCAAGAAGATACGAGGCCAAAATATTGCTCTGCTGTGTGCTGTGGGTTTAGAAAAAGTTAAGGTATATAAAAAATTAAGAATATCAATAATATCAACCGGAGATGAAATAGTAGATTCTTTTGGCATTGTTGAAACCGGTGAAATCAGGGATATTAACACTCATCTTCTATCTGCTATGGCATTGGAATCAGGGGCGGATGTAAGCCTGGAGATACTTGTAAAGGATAATTTTGACCATATAAAAGAGGCTATTTTAAAAGCACTTCGCGTTTCAGATATTGTATTACTGTCAGGAGGCAGTTCCGTAGGTGCTAAGGATATGACAGTTAATGTTATAGAAGACATAGAGAAGGGCGAAATATTTGTCCATGGTGTAGCGGTAAAACCGGGAAAACCTACCATCGTGGGTAAGGTTGGCGATAAGGCCATATTCGGTTTGCCGGGACATCCCTCTTCAGCGATGATAATTTATAGAATTTTTGTTGACTACCTTATAAGGAAGCGTTATTCAATGGAAGAGGAAAAAATTCTTATAGAAGCAATTTCCATGGAAAACATTCATTCTGCACCGGGGAAAGAGACTTATCAAGCCGTAGATTTATACTATGATGATAACGAGTATAAGGCTGTTCCTGTTTACGGAAAGTCCGCAGCAATATCGAAAGTAGCTAAATCCAAAGGTTTTATCCGGATAGAAGGAAACAAAGAAGGAATAAAAAAAGGAGAAAAGGTAAAGGTAGAGCTTTTTAATTGTTTATAAAAGCATAAGCAATCGCTAATATAATTAAACAATTTAATTAAATGACGTGCGTATATTTCCTCATTTAATTCGGAAATAGCACATGGCAATAAAAGCGGCTTTTTCAACCGATGTCATATAAAAAATTCATTAGCAACTATATAGTTTAACAACATAACGATAGTCATTAAATGCGGCGAATCCGCTTCTGTTCTTTAAGAACAATATAAATAAACATAGTTTTACTGGGGTAAAAGATAAAAAAAGGAGTGTTTGAATGGATAGAAACATTTACCTAAGCAATATGGATATAGATGAGGCACTAAAGCTTTTTATGGAAAGAGCAGGTGTAGTGACACAAAATGAAATCATAGAAGTTATTGATTCGCTGGGCAGGGTTGCAGCAGAGGCTGTATTTGCCAAATATTCTTCTCCGAATTTTAACGCGGCTGCAATGGACGGTATTGCAGTAAAAGCTATAGACACGTACGGGGCTACAGAGGTCAACCCTATAATACTTAAAAAAGATATCCATTTTAAATACATAGACACCGGAGATCCGATTGCCGAGCCCTATGATGCAGTTATAATGATTGAGGATGTGACGGAAGTAGGTGAAGATTCACTAAAGATAATTTCATCGGCTTATCCATGGCAGCATATTAGACCTATAGGTGAGGATATAGTAGCCCATGAAATGATAATTCCGTCAAATCATACTATAAGACCCGTAGATATCGGAGCTTTGTTATCAGGCGGGATAACCGAGATATCAGTAAATAAAAAGCCCAAGGTAGGAATAATCCCCACCGGTACAGAAGTGGTAGAGCCGGGAACTGTACTTTTGCGAGGAAATATATTTGAATCCAATTCCAGAATGTTTGAAAATTTAATTGTAGAATACGGAGGAGATCCATTTAGATATAAACCTGTACCTGATGATTATAAGCTACTGAGAAAGACCATAGGTAATGCAGCAAAAGAAAATGACATAGTAATTATAAGTGCCGGTTCTTCAGCGGGAAGTGAGGATTTTACGCAGGCTTTAGTAAAAGATTTGGGAGAATTATTAGTTCATGGCATAGCGACGAAACCAGGCAAACCGGCGGTGCTTGGTATAATAAACGATAAACCTGTATTAGGAGTCCCCGGTTATCCTGTATCTGCGTATATTGTGTTTGAAATCTTTGCTAAACCGCTTATTATGGCAAGAGCAGGGAAGAAGCCCATTAAGGAAAGCTATGTGGATGCAGTATTATCAAGAAGATTGATATCATCGGTACAAAACAGAGAATATGTGAGAATTAAATTGGGAAGAGTTGGTGAAAAGCTTATTGCAACACCTCTGAGTAGGGGTGCAGGAGTGACAATGTCTTTGGTTAGAGCTGATGGGATATTGGAAATACCCCAAAATAGTGAAGGCTATGAGGCAGGGGAGATTGTAAAAATCAGATTATTAAAAGAAATTCAAGATATAGAAAACACAATAGTTTCAATCGGCAGCCACGATTTAATAATGGACATCGTATCAAACATGATGCATAAGAAGATTTCTATATACAACCTTTCTTCCGCCCATGTTGGAAGTATGGGTGGCATAATGGCTTTGAGAAAAGGAGAAGCTCATATGGCACCTATTCACCTTTTGGACGAAGACACAGGTATTTATAACATAGCCTACATAGAAAAATACCTACCTAATAAAGCTATGGCTCTTATAAAGGGAGTAAAAAGAACACAGGGAATGATGATTAAAAAGGGAAATCCAAAAAACATCCAAACCATTGAAGAACTATCCCAAAAAGATATAGTATTTGTAAATCGTCAAAAAGGTGCCGGAACAAGAATACTTACAGATTACCTGTTAAAAAAAGCTGGAATAGAAGTGGAAAAGATTCATGGGTATGATAGAGAAATGACTACACACATGGCAGTAGCCGCTGCAGTGGCATCAGGTTCCGCTGATGTGGGGATGGGAGTATATTCTGCTGCAAAAGCCATGGAATTGGATTTTATACCTGTAGGTGAGGAAGATTATGACTTTGCAATACCTGTAGAATTTTTAGAGGAAGATATGGTACAATTATTCTTAGATGTAATAACATCAGAGGAATTTAAAAATGAATTAAAGGAAATGGGCGGATACGGAACAAACAGCACAGGAGAGATTGTGATAATACAGCCGCAATTCAGCTCATAAGGTAAAATAATGAAAGATAGTTACGAAAGAAAGATTGAATACCTTAGGATATCCGTTACGGACCGATGTAATTTAAGATGTAGGTATTGTATGCCCCAGGAGGGAATAACAGATAAAAAGACCCACAGTGACATGTTAAGTCTGGAAGAGATATATGAAGTAGTTAAAGCATGTGCTTCTTTGGGTATGCGAAAAGTCAGAATAACAGGGGGAGAACCCTTAACGCGAAAGGGGATTTCCGGGCTTATTCGAAATATAAGTGGAATAGACAGCATAAAAGACATTGCTATAACAACAAATGGGATATTATTAAAAACCATTGCAAAGGAACTTAAAGAGTCAGGGCTGAAAAGAGTAAATATTAGCCTTGATACTTTGAATGATGAAAAGTATAAATATATCACAAGATTCGGGTCACTAAAAGATGTATTGGAAGGTATTGAAGAAGCAAAAAAAGTAGGACTATTGCCAATAAAAATAAATACCGTATTGATTGGCGGTTTTAATGACGATGAAATAGAGGATTTTGTTAACCTTACAGTCGACGGAGATATTCATGTTAGATTTATAGAATTGATGCCTATTGGCCAGGCAGCGGACTGGGCAAAGGAAAAATTCGTGCCGAACACACTGATTTTAGATAAGTTCAAAGAATTAAAACCAATTCCAAGAGAAGACAAATCCAGCCCTGCTGAATATTATAAATTACCCGGAGCAAAAGGGACAGTAGGACTTATTAACCCCATCAGTCACCAATTTTGCAGTAATTGCAACAGAATAAGGCTTACGGCGGATGGGAAAATAAAGCCATGCCTCCATTCAAACCAAGAAATTGATGTAAAAGAGGCTTTAAGAAGCGGTAAAGATATAAGTAATATTATAGAATCTGCTATTAGGGTAAAACCACAAAGACATCATATAAACGAAGGGGAAAGAGTAGAAAGGGATATGATGAGGATCGGCGGATAAGCAATAATAATGTGCTCAAAGTTCAATTAGTTTGTGTCATCTTGAGCAAAGCGAAAGATCTTAAGATTCTTATTCAGTAAATTATTGACATTTATAGAGGGTGACTTATTTATATGGCGATTATGATTAGAATAATTTCATGTAATAAATTACCATTGAAACGATATAGACATTTCTGTAAACTATAGATAGATATGCCTGTACCAATGTTTAACATTTTAATTATTTTTGTAGTCTAAGGGGGTTAAAGATGAGTAAGAAAAAAATGTTAATCTTTGTGATTGTACTATCTATATTTATTACTGTTCCTGTTTACGCAGACATATTAAAAACAGGCAGTACAGGGGCTCTTGTTAATGAGCTGCAAACTAAACTAAAAGATCAAGGTTATTTAGATTGTGATGCTACAGGGTATTTTGGTAATTTGACGAAGGAAGCAGTAATAAAGTTTCAAGCAAAAAATGGGTTAAAGGCAGATGGTTTAGTAGGAAGTGCCACCCTCGATGCTTTGCAAAAATTGGGGACAAGCCCAGAAGTGCAAGATGATGTTGAAGACGTTAAGGAGATTCAATCGGCTCTAAAAAATTTAGGTTTTTACATAGGAAAAATAGACGGTCTATTCGGTCCATTGACGGAAGAAGCCATAAAGAATTTCCAGGCCAGTAAAGGTCTTGAAACTGACGGACAGGTAGGAGAAAAAACTAAGGATGCTTTTTTAAGAGAAGGTCATAAAATCTTAAGTAGAGGCATAGTTGGACGCAAAGAAGCGGTTAAAAAGAATAGTACATATGGAGAAATGTTAGACTGGTGGACAGAAGTAATAAAAAATTTTCCCAGAGGGGCAAAAGCACAAATAATTGATTTAAAAACAGGCAAAAGCTTTAATGTTCAAAGAAGCTATGGCGGCAATCATGCGGATTGTGAGACTTTAACAAAAGAAGATACAAAAAAAATGAAAGAGATTTGGGGAGGAAAATGGAGCTGGGACCGCAGGCCTGTGATAGTCGTGGTAGGTGAGAGAAGAATAGCAGCTTCCATGATTGGTATGCCCCATGCCGGATTAGATGCAAAACCTAAAGAAGCTTATGTAAAGGGGCGAAGCGGGGGTTTTGGAAGCGGTACCAATTTGGATGCCGTAAAAGGCAACGGTATGGACGGGGTTATTTGTATCCATTTTCTAAACAGCAGAACCCACGGAACAAACAAAGTTGACGCAAAGCATCAAGCAAATATAAAAAAAGCGGCAGGCAAGTAGAAAAAACAATAATAACGATTATTAAGCTTGGGTATATCCTGAGCTT
>CAZQHS010000100.1:0-6117 GCA_964593485.1 uncultured Clostridiaceae bacterium | reverse complement strand
TATAGAACTGTTACATTTTACGGAAAACTCCAATAACTTTACCCAAAATTTTAAGCTCGTCAACTATTATAGGTTCATATAATTCATTTTCAGGTTGCAGTCTATAGTATCCGTTTTCCTTATAAAATCTTTTGACTGTAGCCTCGTCATCCATCAGAGCCACAACTATGTCGCCATTATCGGCATAAGGCTGTTGTCTGACAATAACATAATCGTTGCTGTATATTCCTACATTCATCATGCTGTCGCCTTTTACCACTAATACGAATGAGTCGGTGTTTCCAACGAAGTCAACGGGAATGGGGAACACGTCTTCAATATTTTCCTGAGCCAAGATGGGCTGCCCTGCAGTTACTTTTCCTACAATAGGCAAGTCAACCAATTCCTTTTTCATAAAGGGAAAAATGTTTCCATCCAAAACCTCTATAGCCCTCGGTTTTGCAGCATCTCTTCTGATGAAGCCTTTTTTCTCCAATCGCTCAAGATGACCATGTACTGTGGAAGTTGATTTAAGATTAACGGCTCCACAGATTTCCCTGACGGATGGGGGATAACCCTTTAAATAAATTTCTTTTTTAATGTATTCCAATATAGCTAATTGTTTTTTGTTTATAGTATCTATACTCATAAAAACACAACCTTTAAATTTTATATTAAATTGCTTTTATTGTCATCCTGAGGTACGAAGGTTCTTTTCCTTTATTTAGAACATTATAGCATAGTCATAACAAAAAAATCAAACAAATGTTCGAATATTTCAAAATATATGTTGACATCGAACATATGTTCGTATAATATTATATATAGAACATACGTTTGCGAGAATTGTTAATACATATAATTGTTATCATTTTGGAATAAAGGGAAAGAGGGCGGAGGTAAATGAAAAATAACAAAGTGGGCAGATATAAGATAATAAACAAAGGCAGATTTTTATTATTCTTATCAATACCGGTAATTATAATTTTTTCAATTTTATTCGGAATGAAAGTGAATGCACGAAATGAAACCGGTTCTACATTTGAGTCCATATATGTAGAAGAGGGAGATTCTTTATGGAGCATTTCTAATAAGTATGCACCGAAGAATATGGATATAAGATTGTACATAGACAATGTGATGGAGATAAATGAGTTGGAGACGGCAATGTTAAGGCCGGGTCAGATGTTGAACGTTCCGATTCAGGGAGAATAATGTATATTTTCCAAGCCGGAGGGATTATAACCGGGGCGACAGCAAAATGTTATAGGGCTATAGGCTGTTTTCTTTTGGAACAAAATATTATAAGGCCGGTAGATTGTTTTCGTTTGAAACAAAATATTATAAGGCCGGTAGATTGTTTTCGTTTGAATCAAAATATTATAAGGACGGTAGAATGTTTTCTTTTGGAACAAAATATTATAAGGACGGTGGGCTGTTTCCGCTTGGAATGAAGCCTATTAGAGAGGAAGCAGCCTATTCTTCGGATAGGGGGTTGGCTTTTATTGCCAGTCTCAGGCGTTCATCGTCAATATGGGTATATATCTGTGTTGTCGCAACACTTTTATGTCCTAAAATCTGCTGCAATGCCCTGATATCTACATTACCGTGTTTGTACATGAGTGTAGCTGCGGTATGCCTGAGTTTATGGGTAGAATACTTAGTGTCATCAAGACCTGCGGCTTTGATATATTTCTTTACAATGACCTGTACGGTTCTTGGGCTGATCCTATTATTTTGTTGACTGATAAATAAGGCGTTTTTGTCTTGCATTTTGACACTATCATGTTTTCGTACTTTTAAATAATCGTTTATAGCATTAATACAGGCCTTATTGAGATATACGGTGCGTTCCTTGTTGCCTTTGCCAATAACCCTCAATACATCGCCATCTATATTATCTATATTAATACTTACAAGTTCGGATAAACGAAGACCGCAGTTTAAGAATAATACCAATATGGCGTAATCTCTTTCTTTATAGGTTCCGCTTATTGACTTAAGGAGTGTTTTGCTCTCATCAATATTAAGGTGAATAGGCTGTCGGCTATTGATTTTAGGCGGTTCCAACTCAACTGCGGGGTTGGTATCTATTATCTTTGACTTGGTATATATGTATTTAAAGAAGGATCTTAGGCAAGCAACTTTACGGGCTCTGGAATAATTATGGTTTTCTCTTTCTTTGGCAGTATAGGAGATGAAAGCATAGAGGTCATTAAGTCCAATGGTTCTTAAAAAATAATTATCAATGTCATCAATCTTTATATCATTAAAGTCCGTTTTTTCCGGAACAATATTTTTTCTGATTTTCATGAATTTAAAAAATAAGGTGAGGTCATAGGAATAGGCTTCTACGGTATTTTTGGAATTGCCTTTGATGGTTTCCATATATAATAAAAAATCTTTTGCTGCCACTGGTAAAAAATCCATTTTGACATCCCCTTTGCTAACTTTTATAATTACGCGAAATAACCATTTCGCGTAATTAATGTATTCTACAAAGAAATCTTAATCCCTTCTTTTTGTTAAAAGTATTTTTAGAGTTAATTTTAATTTCTCTTATCTAAAGAAATAAATTTTTATTGTCTTCTCTTTCCGTTTTATAAATTTATATAAAAAGCATTGCCTCTTTCTCTTAAACATTTCAGTATTGTTAAATTTTTGATAAAAGTATTATATTTATTTCTTATTAAGTTTTTAATTTTCAATGAGAATTACTATCTCTTGTCTTTTAATATTAAATATCAATTTTTAAATTAATAACCTCTCTACTTAATTATCAATTAATTAAAGTTTGACCGGCTTTTGGTTTATCCTGAGTCCATATAAAAAGTTTAACTTATAAAGTATGTTTTGCAATTTCATTTGAGAAAAAAGCGGATTCTTTTACTTTGATTTATAGATTTTTCCCGGTTACTTAAAATTTTTCTCAAAATCCTGATTAATGGGAAAAAAATAAAAGTCTCTGATTTTATCTCCTTTATATTTGCGTTTTAAGCCATTTTTAAAACTTTATGATATATTTACACTCTGGACTTCCTTTAATTCGTCTACATATGCCCAAGCATCTCTAAATGGATATTATGGTATTTGGAGGATGTTCCAATTGAAATTTGTGTTTTTAGTACAATAATCCATATTATAATGTTATAATTTGCTGTTTTGATTTTAAATCCGGAATAATTTAAATTTTTGAAAACTATTTTAGTTTTAGAAAAGCCAATTTCATAAAGAAGCTTAAAACTTTTCTTATAATATAAATTTTCTCGTTATAATATAAATTTTTTCGTTATAATATAAATTTTTATATTATGTTTAAAAACTTAGAAACATATTTGCAATATTACATATAATGGTAAACATGAGGGAGGTGGAGGTGATTTTGGGCTTTTCTTTGTTATTGACATAGCCATACATTTTTTATATAATTAAGATTGTTCGCAGGGGTATAGCTCAATCGGTAGAGTAGCGGTCTCCAAAACCGTTGGTTGCGGGTTCGATTCCTGTTGCCCCTGCCATTCTTCAAAACAAAAACCACACAAAAACCACACTAAAAGTTTTGCATTAAAAAAGGTAGCTCTTGTAACTGCCTTTCAACTATGTATCATGTAGTTTCATTGCAAAAGAATAAAAATGATTTGGGCAAGGCCCTTTTTTATTGAATTTTTAATTTTTTTAAATGTTTTTCCTTTTGCTTTTAGCTGCATTTTTTAATTCAATAAATCTATCATAGCCAATTCTTATGTTACCCAATTCAGGTGTTTTATTAACTAACTTACCATGACAATCAGAACCTCCGGTCACCAAAAGTTTTTCATCCAAAGCAATTTTTAAAAGTTCCATGGTGGTTTCGCCATCATGCTTCGTATGATAAACTTCTATACCGTCAAAACCTTGATTTACCAGGTCGTTAATTATTGCCTTATCCTTTAATAAGCCCGGATGTGCTAAAACTGGAATTCCTTTTACACTGTTAATCATTTGAATAGCTTGTTTAGTTGTAAGCTTATATCTTTTTACATAAGCAGGACAATCCTTGTTTAAATATTTAGCATAAGCATCTTTAACATCTTTTGTATATCCATTTTCAATAAGAGCCCGTGCGATATGAGGTCTGCCAATGCTTGCACCTTTTGAAATGTTTAAAACTTGTTTAACACTGATATGAATATCCATCTCTTTAAGTTTACTTATCATTTTCAAAGCTCTATTATATCTGGATTCTTGTATCTCTTTTAATTTATTCATAAAGCTTTCATCAGCATAATCAATATAATATCCAAGGACGTGAACTTCTTCTCCATTATGATTAGAGCTTAACTCTATACCGGGAACTATCTCAAATTCACTCCAAGGACCATTTATCAGCACTGCTTTGGCAACGCCGTCTATTGTATCATGGTCAGTAATGCTTATTGCCTTAAGTTGTTTATTTTTCGCCCACCATATTACTTGTTCCGGTGTTAAAAGTCCGTCCGAAGCAGTTGTATGGATGTGTAAATCTGCATAGCCCATAATTGTCTCCTTTCTTTTTAAGTTTCAAGCAAACCAAACTTTATCCTATCTTGTAAAAGTGGAAGCCATCTTCTACAATAGATGTTTCTCAAATAAAACAAAAGCACCTCAGGTGCTTTTGTTTTTATGTACTATCTTGGACTTATGATTAATTTTATTGCTGTCCTTTCCTCCCCATCGATGTCAATGTCCGTAAAGGCAGGTACGCATACTAAATCCATACCGCTGGGCGCAACAAATCCCCTTGCAATGGCAATTGCTTTTATTGCCTGATTTATAGCTCCTGCACCGATTGCTTGAATTTCGGCTCCGCCTTTTTCCCGCAAAACTCCTGCTAAAGCACCGGCAACAGAGTTTGGATTAGATTTTGATGATACTTTTAATACTTCCATTAGAGTAATGCCCCCTTAAAACCACATTTTTAGTAGTACTATTTAGTATTACATCCATTTTATTCTACATATATTCTTAAAATCCTTTATTTTAGTATAAATTATATAGGATTCAACCTTTTAATACTACAAACTTCTAAGTCTTTTCCCAATTCAAGTATTACTCCGTTGAATTGACCTTCATCATCTTCTATTTCAAATTTCCCAGGTAATCCAGTTAAAAACCTTTTTATTATGATATCCTTTTTAACACCTAAAACAGAATTTTTGGGTCCTGTCATACCCACATCACTAATATAGGCCGTTCCGTTGGGTAAAATTCTCTCGTCAGCAGTTTGCACATGGGTATGAGTACCCAGTACAGCGGTTACTTTCCCGTCCAAAAACCAGCCCATGGCAATTTTTTCAGATGTTGCCTCACCGTGAAAATCAAGAATTATTATTTCTGCTTTATCTTTGATTTCCGAAATAATAGTTTCTATTGTTTTGAATGGACAATCTATACAATCCATGTATATTCTGCCGCATAAGTTAATAATAGCTATGTTGACACCTGACTTTTCAATTATGATATAAGGGTTGCCCGGGGTTCCTTGGGGATAGTTTGCGGGTCTTACTAATCTGTCTGCTTCGTTTATAAAACTAAATATTTCTTTTTTAGCCCATGCATGGTTGCCTAAAGTAATTACATCTATACCATAGCCAAGCAGTTCCTCGTACACTTTTTTTGTAATGCCTGTTCCGCCTGCACTGTTTTCTCCGTTTGCAATTACAAAGTCAATATTATTCTCACTTATTATATAAGAGAGCCTTTCCCTTATAACTTTTCTACCTGTTCTACCCATAATATCTCCAATAAATAAGAGATTCACATAATCCCTCCGATTTATATAAAAAGAACGGCTTACACCGTTCTTCTTTATTTTGCATATTCAATAGCTCTTGTTTCTCTGATTACATTAATTTTTATTTGACCGGGATATTCAAGTTCCCCTTCTATCATTTTAACTATATCTTTTGCAATATATATTATATCCGCGTCACTCACATCTTCAGGTTTGACCATAATTCTTATTTCTCTACCAGCCTGAATAGCAAAAGATTTTTCTACACCTTCAAATGAGTTTGCAATTTCCTCAAGTTTTTCCAATCTTTTTATATATGACTCTAACGTCTCTCTTCTTGCACCAGGTCTTGCAGCTGATATTGCATCTGCCGCTTGTATGAGTAT
>CAZQHS010000099.1:0-6301 GCA_964593485.1 uncultured Clostridiaceae bacterium | reverse complement strand
GACAATTGACGGTATTCATACAAGGGTTCCTAAGAATTGGACCGTTATGGATGCAGCAAAGGCTATAGGTATCGATATACCTACTCTTTGTTACTTAAAAGGAGTCAATGAAATAGGAGCATGTAGGATATGTGTAGTCGAAGTAGAGAAAGCCAGAACTCTGCAAGCTTCTTGTGTTCTTCCCGTCGCTGAAGGTATGGTGGTACATACTGAAAGCCCAAGTGTAATAGAAGCAAGAAGAGAAATCTTAAGGCTGCTTTTGGACAACCATCCCAATGATTGTTTGACATGTGATAAGGCCGGAGAATGTAAGCTCCAGGAATATGCTTATAGATATGATGTTAAATTTAGAGAACATGATGGATGGAGAAGAGAAAATCATATAGATACAACAAATCCGTATATATACAGAGACGATAACAAATGTATACTTTGCGGAAGGTGCGTTAGCATATGTGCCCAAATTAATGAAAGAAGTGTTTTATCTTTTGGTGATAGAGGCTATAGGACTCATATAATAGCGGATAATGAAAGAACTTTAGCCGATTCAACATGTGTATCTTGCGGTAGATGCTTAAGTGTGTGTCCTGTGGGTGCTTTATTGGACAATAGAGCAATAGGGAAATACAGGTCTTGGGATTTGAAAAAAGAGGAAGTTATTTGCAATAGATGCGAATATGGTTGCGAGTTCGAATTGCTAAAAAGAGACGACAAAATAGTAGGTGTAAGGGCAAAATCACCATCTAACGGAAGGCCTTTATGTCTTAAAGGTAGGTTAACCTTGGATCTGCTATATAACGAAACCGCTTCAACTCCTTTATTAAAAAAAGATGGCGAATATGTGGAAGTTTCGTGGGCTGAGGCTTTGGAATTAGAAGATCTTCTACAAAAATTAGGTGCCGCCGGAATATAATGAAACCTTCATTCAGGGGCTTAAGCCTCTGAATGTTAAATTATATCAAAATCCGTTATTCTATTTAAGGAGGTAATCAAGTTGGTTAATTTAACCATAAATGGACAACCAGTTCAAGCAGAAAGAGAATTAACTATACTACAGGCAGCCCAAAAAGTAGGCATACACATACCCACACTATGCTACGATGACAGATTGGTTGCCCACGGTGCCTGCAGAATATGCATAGTTGAGGTAAAAGGTGCCAGAGCACTTATGCCTTCATGCTCCACTCCTGTAGCCGAGGGAATGGTGATAGAGACCAATAGCCCTACTGTAATTGAAGCAAGGAAAGAAATATTAAGATTGATGATAGAAAATCATCCATTGGATTGCCTTACTTGTGAAAAGTCGGGGAATTGTATTCTCCAGGATTTGTGCTATGAATATGATGTAAAAGAAGGGGGCTTCAACGGAGTTAAGAAGAATTATCCCATAGATGACAGCAACCCATTCTTTACCTATGACCCGAATAAATGTATCTTATGTGGAAGGTGTGTCAGAGTTGATAACGAGCTGCAATGCACCGGTGCCATAAACTTTGCGGAAAGAGGATTTGACACACGTGTCAGTGTGTTTTATGATAGAAAGTTTGATGACTCCGTATGTGTATCTTGTGGTAACTGCGTGTCTGTATGTCCCGTCGGTGCATTGATGTCCAAGCAACCGCAAAAGTTCAGATATTGGGAAACAAAAAAAGTAAGAACTACTTGTTCATATTGCGGTGTAGGTTGCCAAATGGATTTGTTGATAAAAGGGAATAAGGTAGTGGGTGTTGAACCCGTTAATGTTGAACCCAATGATGGTTTGTTATGTGTAAAAGGCAAATACGGATATAGATTCTTAGATCATCCCGATAGATTGAAAACTCCTCTAATCAGAAAAGATGGAGAATTAAAAGAAGCAACTTGGGAAGAAGCTATGAATCTTATTATTACGAATATGAAGAAAATTAAGGAGAAAAATGGCCCCGATGCATTTGGAGGTTTTTCATCGGCAAGATGTACAAACGAGGAAAACTATATGATGCAAAAACTATATAGGGCGGTTATAGGTACAAATAACATTGACCATTGTGCCCGCCTCTGACATAGCGCCACAGTTGCAGGTCTTGCAGCTACATTAGGAAGCGGAGCTATGACTAATAGCATAGATGAATTTTTAGACGCTGATGTAATCCTTATAGTGGGGTCAAATACCACTGAGAACCATCCTGTTATAGGCTCAAAGGTAAGACAGGCCTATGACAGAGGAACAAAAATAATTGTGGTGGACCCAAGGAAAATTGATTTGTCCAAGGATGCGGCGATACATCTCCAGATAAAACCAGGAACCAACGTAGCCTTGGCTAATGGTATGATGAATGTCATATTGAACAAAGGCCTTGAAAATAAAGAGTTTATTGCCGAAAGAACAGAGGATTTTGACAAACTAAAAGAAGTCGTAAAAGACTATACACCGGAAAAAGTAGCGGAAATTTGTGAAGTAGATCCTGAAGATATAGTAAAAGCAGCAGAGCTATACGCCACAGCAGGGAAGAGCAGTATAATTTATTGTATGGGAGTCACTCAGCATTCAACCGGCACCAATAATGTAATGTCCATGGCGAATTTAGCAAATCTATGCGGACACATAGGCCGTGAATCAACAGGAGTTAACCCGTTAAGAGGACAAAATAACGTTCAAGGGGCTTGCGACATGGGAGCCTTGCCTACATCTTATCCGGCATACCAAGCTGTTGCTAACCCTGAAATAGCGGAAAAGTTTGCAAAAGCTTGGGGAGTGGAAGGTTTATCGATTAAGCCGGGGCTTACAATAGTAGAAATGCTTAATGCTGCTGAAAAAGGAGATATCAAGATGCTTTATATCATGGGAGAAAACCCCATGGTATCCGATCCTGACTTGAATCATGTAAAACATGCATTGGAAAGCACTGATTTCCTTGTTGTTCAAGATATATTCCTTACCGAAACTGCCGAGTTGGCAGATGTAGTATTACCTGCTGCCGCTTTTGCGGAGAAAGACGGTACATTCTCCAATACGGAAAGACGTGTTCAAAGAATTAGGAAAGCCGTGGATGCACCGGGAGAGGCCAAACCTGATTGGATCATACTCATGGATATAATGAATAGGCTGGGATATGAGAAGAAATATAAAAATACAGAAGAAATATTCAATGAGATGAGAACTGTTACCCCATCTTATGCTGGCATAACCTATGACAGAATAGATGATATAGGTATACAGTGGCCGTGTCCCAACGAAGAGCATCCCGGGACCCGTTATCTCCATAGCGGTAAATTTGCAAGAGGCAAAGCCCTCTTTATGGGCATAGAGCACAAAGAATCCGCAGAGCTTCCGGATGAAGAATATCCATTGATACTGACAACGGGAAGATTATTATATCATTATCACACGAGATCCATGTCCGGCAGAGTTGAAGGACTGAACAAAAAAGCACCTGAAAGCTTTATCGAAATACATCCGGATACAGCTTCAAGTATCGGTGTAAATGAAGGCGATATGGTAAAGGTTGCATCCAGGAGAGGAACTATAACAGTAAAGGCAAGAGTAAGTGATATAGTAGATAAAAACGTAGTGTTTATTCCTTTCCATTTTGCTCAGGGAGCCGCAAATAAACTTACCAATGCAGCATTAGACCCGAAGAGTAAGATACCTGAATACAAGGTGTGTGCAGTACAGATAGAAAAGGCTATATAAGTTTTATAGAATAATATGATTATTGCCTCCAAGGTAGATATGTATTTTTACAATATTCACCTTGGAGGTTTTGCATTATTGCTCACACAGTTTAGCATATAATAGTTAATATTTTAACTAATTTTATTGTAATAAAATATTCAATAATGTACAATTAACTTAGAGAAAAGTAAAACGGAGGTAGCTATGTCTTTAATTGATACTGCCGTAATTCTTGCCGGGGGTAAAAGCTCCAGGATGGGGTTTGATAAACAATTGATAAATGTGGAAGGCTTAAATATAACGGATTATATTATACAAATATTAAGGCCTTTGTTTAAAAATATAATTGTTGTTACCAATAAACCCGGATTATATAATGATAAAAACATAATTGTCACCAAAGACTGTTATAAGGGATATGGGCCTTTGGGCGGTATACACGCAGGTCTTTTGGAATCCAAAAGCATATACAATTATTTTATAGCCTGTGATATGCCTTATATTAATACGGATTATATAAAATATATGATGAAAAAAATCTGTGAAGATAATTACCAAACCCATGCGGTCATCACAAAGTACGGGGATTGGATTGAGCCATTCAATGCATTTTATAGCAGAAGACTTATAAAAATCATGGAAGAAAGCATGATAAAAGGCAATAAAAAGATAGGTAAATTTTTAGAGAATTCAAATGTTTTATATATAGAAGAGAAGACAGCAAGAAGCTTCAGCCCGGATTGGGGTATGTTTACAAACTTGAATACAGAGAAGGATTTGGAAAACATTGAGTCAAGATTGAGCCGGAGGATTATCATATGAATTTGACAAGAGAAATACTATTGACAAGATACGAAAGGGGTAATATTGAAAAAACCCGGGACATAGTTGTCAGGGAATATCCCCTTACTATATTTGTTAACGGAGAAGAATTTGTTACGCTTCTTTGTTCGCCTAAGAACCTTGAATATTTGTCCTTAGGCTTTTTACTTTCAGAAGGAATTATCAAGGAAAAGAACGAAATAAAGTCCGTAAAAATAGATGAGAATAAAGGCACGGCCTATATTAATGTCACAGGTTTTAAAAACAGTTCCGGATATTCCATGGGTAAAAAAATATCGACTAAAGGTTGCAGCGGGGGAACAATGTTTTACAGTGTTGGTGAATCATTCAAGTGCAAACAGTTGAGTGGCAAGGCTGTAATTACTTATAGCAAGGTATTATCATCCATGAAAGAATTTTCGGCTAAATCAGAGATTTTTGTGAATACAGGCGGGGTTCATAGTGCGGCTTTAGTTGATGGAGAGGACATTTTGGTGTTTCATGAGGATGTGGGCAGGCATAATGCACTGGATAAAGTCATAGGTGAAGCCTTCACAAAGGATATTGATTTTTCAGACAAGGTCCTTTTATTATCCGGTAGAATATCTTCCGAAATGCTGACAAAAGCGGCTAAACGTAATATATCAATAATAGTATCCAGATCTGCCCCCATGGATTTGGCTCTGGAAATTGGGAAAGAGCTTAATATGACAATTATAGGGTTTGCAAGAGGTGAAAGGTTTAATATTTATACAGGGGAAGAAAGAATTATTTTGGGTTAGCAATAAAAACTCCTTGGAAATTACAATTCACACCGACACGCTACCGATACTGTCATCCTGAGCCTAAACCTGTCATAGAAAAACATTGTTAAAAAAAAGATAAAATTTATAGACACATTGTTAAATTAATGTTAAAATTGTCTATGAGTTATAGTAATACTTTAACTAAACTATTTTTAATTTCGTAAAGGAAGGAGATAAAAATGGATAAGAGATTTCTCGTACCAAAAGAAATTGCTCAGGCAACGATTGACGCAGGTGTCGGAAAAGCAAAACTATCAATAATGCAGATGATAATTTTAGGAATTTTCGCAGGTGTGTACATCGGTTTTGGCGGACAAGCTGCAATCACAATCAGCCAAACATACGGGGCTATTGATTTAGGCATGTCAAAGTTTTTATTTGCCGCTGTTTTCCCTGTAGGACTAATGTTAGTTGTTATTTGCGGTGCTGAGCTTTTCACAGGAAACAATCTTATGATAATGGGTTGTGTCAACGGAAATTATACTACTAAAGATTTATTGAGAAACTGGGTTACCGTATATATAGCTAATTTTGTAGGTTCCGTAATATTAGCTATATTAGTTGCAAAATCAGGACTTATGACCGGTGCTGCGGCAGAAAAGGCAATAGGTATAGCTAATGCGAAGGTTGCTATCCCTTTTGTTGAGGCAATTATAAGAGGTATTTTGTGTAATATAGTTGTTGTTCTTGCTGTATGGATGGCTACCGGAGGAAGAGATATCATTTCTAAGATTTTTGCATGCTGGTTCCCCATTATGTTATTTGTTCTTTGCGGATTTGAACATAGTGTAGCCAATATGTACTTTGCACCACTTGGAATGTTTTTGGGAGCACCCATTAGCTGGGGTCAAATAGTATTAAATAACTTGGTACCGGTAACAATCGGAAATATCATTGGCGGTGCATTTATTGTAGGGCTTATGTACCTGGCAGCATATATAACTCCAGGAAAAGCTGCAGCAAAAGCAGAAGGCCAAGCGAAAAAGGCATAATATATAATTTATTATGATAAAGTAAA
>CAZQHS010000098.1:5138-6307 GCA_964593485.1 uncultured Clostridiaceae bacterium | reverse complement strand
AGCCTGCAGTCACAAACACTGATGAGGAATTGTTCTTCAGAGTTGTCCGTGCTTCTTTCGGACAAAGAAGAAAAACCCTTTTGAATTCCCTTTTTGGCAGCGATTTAAGAATTAACAAAGATGTGCTAAAAGATATACTAAATAATTGCGGGATAGATGAGAAAAGAAGAGCAGAAACATTATCACTCAATGAATTTGCTCTTATAACAAATGAAATCCGCCTTATTTTTAAGAAATAGTCTACAAACACCTTTCCCCTACATATATTAGTAATGATAGTTTTTAAAAGGGGGAGGTTTTTTTATGCCTCTAAGTATTGGCTATGAAAGATATTTTATAATTTTAAACGAAGAAGAAAAAGGCTACAAGATTTCCGGCAGCAGATCGCCCACCGGTTATGTAAGTGTGGAAAAGAGAGGGAATAAGGTTAAAATTAAAGGTGTTATTCAAAACATAAAAACCGGTGATAAATCGGATTATAGGTTGTTCTTGGTAGCACCGACGAATTATAATGCGATGGAAATAGGCCGGTTGAGAATGGAAAACGAGAAGGGCGAGATTTTTAGCGAATTAACTTTGGCAGAAAGCAAGGGGACATACGGATATACATCTGCATTAGTTGCAGCAGGTAGCAGCATTGTTCTTTTCGGTTCTGTCGATAAAGAAATAGAAAAGGCGGACTTATTGGAATGGTTTTATAAAAAACATATAAGAAAAGAAGAAGATAGGGAAGTAGAAATAGAGGAAAGAATTGTGATAGAAGAAGCACCGGAAGAGGTAGAGAAAGTAGCGGAAAGAATAGTGATAGAAGAAGCACCGGAAGAGGTAGAGACGGAAGAAAAGACAGATAGGATAGAGACAGATGAGAAGTTAGGGGATAAAGAAGAAATCCGGATAGATAGATTAGTGATAGAGGAAACTCCGGAAGAAGTAGAGGAAGTAGCAGAAAGAATAGTGATAGAAGAAGCACCAAAAGAGGCAGAGGAAGTAGCGGAAAGAATAGTGATAGAGGAAGTACCGGAAGAAGTAGAGGAAGTAGTGGAGAGAATTGTGATAGAAGAGGCACCGGCAGACGCAGAGGAAGCAACGGAAAGAATAGTGATAGAGGAAGTACCGGAAGAAAAGATAGATAGGATAGAGACAGATGAGAAGTTAGGGGATATAGAAGA
>CAZQHS010000098.1:0-5038 GCA_964593485.1 uncultured Clostridiaceae bacterium | reverse complement strand
CGGAAGAAAAGATAGATAGGATAGAGACAGATGAGAAGTTAGGGGATATAGAAGAAATCCGGATAGATAGATTAGTGATGGAAGAAGCACCGGAAGAGATAGTAGAAATATTGGAAAGGATAGTCGTAGAAGAGGTGCTAAAAGAAGCAGAAGAAGCACCGAAAGAAGCAGAAGAAGAAGTAAAGCAAGGTCAATGTATGGAAAAAAAAGAGGAAAAAACAAAAGAAGAAGAAGGGGAGTTTTTTACAGGAGAAGGTAGCAGACAGTTTGTAGAGCCTATATTTACTCATAGGTTTCATCAGATAGATTTGGATTATGCCGAAGGGGAATATCAAAGAGAAGAAATAGAAGATAAAATTGTGGTCCATGAAGAAAAAACAGCAACAAAGGAATATCCGGAAATTGCAGAATTATTAAATAATCTGAGAAAGACCGATGGAATTGAAGGGATGGATAACCTAAGCTGGTTTGGAGTTGATAATAAACTGAAACTTTTTGACAATATTACTGTCAATATAAACGATACAAAGATGCCTTTATCTTATCCGTATTTTGCCAAGGGACGAGGACATTGGGTTAACGACGGCTTATTAGGAGTGGAATATAAAAGGGATCAGATAAAGAAATTATATATAGGGTTACCGGGGATATATATAAGCCAATGGGAGAGTTATTTTAGGGCGAAAGGTTTTGCAAAACATGGTAGAAGCATAAAAACCGGCAAAGGTTATTGGGTAATGTGCATAGATTTGGATAAAGGAGATATTTCCGACAGTTTTTAGGGAGGCTGTGCCAACTTTTGATGTGTTACGTACGCTTTTTTGATGTTTTAAAACTAATAATTTATGTTAAAATGATAAATGATAGGTGAATCATTGAATAGAGGTTTTGCAAATGAAATGGAGTAAACTGATAGACAGAAGATTGATCAAAAACATAGATTTAAGCCTTATAGTATCAATGTTATGCCTTATAGCCATTGGGGTAGTCGCTATTACCAGCGCCACCGGCATTGCTTACGGCAGTTCATATTCCTATATAAAAGTCCAAATCGTGGCTTTTGTTTTAGGCATAATCGGGATAGTTGCAGTTTTATTTTTTGATTACAATACTTTTGGTGAAATGGAAAAGGTTATATATTTCGTCAATATTCTATTGCTTGTCGCCGTATTTTTATTCGGCAAGGAAGTAAAAGGTGCCAAGTCTTGGATAATATTAGGTCCCCTTAACTTTCAACCATCCGAAATCGTTAAGATCGGCTTTATTCTGACTTTTGCAAAACAGTTGGAGAAAAAAGAGGCTATACTTAATTCCGTAAAAGGATTAACCCAATTGATTCTTTATCTTGCCCCTATTTTAGGGCTTATCCTTATACAACCTGATTTTGGTACCGGTTTGGTGTTTGTATTCTTTACTTTTTTTATGTTATACGCCGCAGGTTTAAATTACAAATATATATTTGGTTTTGCCATTATGGGTATAGTCAGCGTACCGGCGTTATGGTTATATTATCTCAAGCCCTATCAAAAACATAGAATATTAGTGTTTTTAAATCCGGAATTAGATCCTTTAGGTAGCGGTTACCATGTTATTCAGTCCAAAATAGCCGTGGGTTCGGGACAGTTTTTGGGTAAAGGCTTGTTTAAGGGAACACAAAATAATTTAGGTTTTATCCCTGAAAGGCATACGGATTTTATTTTTTCCATAATAGGAGAAGAATTTGGACTTATAGGTTCTATTGTTATAGTTTTGCTGTTTTTATGGCTCATAATGAGGTGCATGTATATTGCAAAAATTTCAAAAGATGATTATGGCAGATATATCACTATCGGCGTCATGGCAATGTTTTTATTCCACGTGTTGGAGAATATCGGAATGACCATCGGTATTATGCCTGTAACGGGAATACCTCTCCCCTTTATCAGTTATGGTGGGAGCTCCCTGTTAACTAATATGATAGCCATAGGTCTTATTTTAAATGTGGGTATGCGGCGGCAGGTTATCAGGTTTTAGCCTAACTTGTATTGTCATTAAATATTTAAACTCGTCGGTTTTCTTAAAAAAATTTTTCTTATATTTTTACCGTGTACCAATTCTAAAAAAATGAGGAAATAACGAACAGGCATAAAAAAAAAGGGTCCCATATGGGAACCCCTATATAAATAAGTTTACGTTGGAATCTTCGGCTTCACCTAAATAATATCCCACACCTGCAATTTTTATTCCGTCAATCAATTCTTCTTTGTGAAGTCCCATAACATCCATGGACATTTGACAAGCAACTATTTCTACCCCGTTATCTATTGCAGCCTTTATCAACTCTTCCAAAGAACTTATATTCTTGTTTTTCATGACACTTCTAATCATCTTTGCCCCCATGCCCGCCATATTCATCTTCGACAGGCCTAATTTCTGACTTCCTCTGGGCATCATGAATCCGAACATTTTATCCATAAATCCTTTGCTGACACTCACGCTTTCAGGTTTTCTAAGGACATTCAATCCCCAGAAGGTAAAGAACATGGTCACCTTCTTACCCATTGATGCCGCGCCGTTTGCAATTATAAAGGAGGCGATGGCCTTATCTAAGTCCCCGCTGAAAACTATTATGGTTTTGTTGTCAGTAGGAGGGGCGGTTTGTGCTGTGCTTGAAACGGCAACTTGTGACCGGCCTGCCATTCCCTTGCGCAAATATGCAACTATACTTGCACCCTCTCTATTTACATTTAGGAGCTCATTATTTGTCCTTTTAGACCAAGCAATTATATCTTCATAAAAACCTAAATCCGTAGCCGTCACTTTAAGAGTTTTTCCATTTTCCATATCATCCATGGCTGCTTTTACTCTGAGCAAAGGTCCCGGGCAGCACAGTCCCTTGGCATCCAAATCCTTATCTATCTTATCTATTTGAAAATCCTTACCTTCTCCCATTGCAAAATCGGATTCCCCCGGCTTAAAACTTTGTTGGATGTAACTTTTATAACCACCGCTTAAACTTTTAACTTTAAATCCCTTTTGCTTTAAAATTCTCCCTGCTATATAGCCCCTTTGCCCTACATGGCAGTAGATTATAATTTCTTTTTCTTTATCTAATTCGCCAGCCCTGTTTCTAAGCTCTTCCAAGGGAATACTTATAGCCCCCTCTATATGGCCTGTATCGTATTCCGTAGGAGTGCTGATATCCAATAATATTGTATTATCTTTGTCTAATCTATCCAAATCCTCTACATTTATAAGCTCCGCCATATCTTTTAAAACGTTTTCAGCAATATAACCCGCCATGTTAACCGGGTCCTTTGCCGAGGAATAAGGCGGTGCGTAGGCCAATTCCAGTTCCGTTAAATCTGTAACAGTACCGTTCATACCTATGACAGAGGCAATTACGTCAACTCTTTTGTCCACACCTTCGTAACCCAAAACCTGTGCTCCCAAAACCTTACCTTCATCATTAAAAATCAATTTAATTGTTATGGGCAAGGCACCGGGATAGTATTCCCCATGGGAATTAGGATGGATTGTTACTGTTTTGTATTCTATATTATTACGCTGTAGGGTTTTTTCATTTGCCCCCGTACTTCCCGCAACCAAGTCAAATATTTTTAATATTGATGTGCCTTGGGTACCTTTATATTTCGTAGGTATACCTGTAATATTGTCCGCTGCTATACGACCTTGTTTATTAGCCGGTCCTGCAAGAGGTATTGCGGAAACTTTTTTTGTTATATAGTCTACTATTTCAATGGCGTCCCCAACCGCGTAGATGCCTTCGATATTCGTTTCCATTTTATCATTTACAACGATATGACCTTTAGGCCCTAAATTTATAGCGGAATCCCTTAAAAAACCTGTATCTGGTGAGACTCCTATAGATAGGAGAACCATATCAGCCGAAAGTTTTTTACCGCTATTTAGAGTCACCTCTATGGAATCTTCCTGTTCTTCAAAAGATTTTACACCGTCGCCTAAAATAAGCTTTACACCGTTTTGTTCCATTTCTTTTTCTGCTATAACCACCGTGTCTGAATCAAAAGGTGCTAATATATGGGGCACGGCTTCAACCAAAGTTACATCTAATTTTCTCTCAATAAGGTTTTCAGCTACTTCCACACCGATAAAACCGCCGCCTATAACTATCGCCGATTTTGGATTCTTATTATCCACATATTCTTTTATTTTGTCCGTATCGGGTACGGTTCTCAAAGAAAATATTTTGTCACTATTAATTCCGGGTATATTGGGTTTTATGGGTTTTGCTCCGGGAGATAAGATGATATAGTCGTAACTTTCCTCGTATACGTCTCCATCAGACTTTTTTACCGTTACTTTTTTCTCAATTGTGTTTATTGCCGTAACTTCACTAAATACCCTGATGTCGATATTGTACTTATTCGCAATGTCGTCTGCCGTATTGATTAGAAGTTTATCCCGCTCTTTTATATGTCCTCCTATATAGTAAGGCAATCCGCAATTAGCATAGGAGACGTATTCACCCCGCTCAAACATAATTATTTCTGCTTCTTCATCAAGTCTACGCAGTCTTGTTGCCGCTGTAGCTCCTCCGGCGACTCCGCCGATTATCAGCACTTTTTTTGCCATATTAATACCCCCATATTTTTAATTTAAGTTTTTAATTCCGGGAATTATATATTTACTGTATTTATTATGAATTAAAAATTGCAGTCAGCACGGTACCAATTCTATCATCGGAAATACTATAGCTAATCTCCAAACCGTTACGTTGACCTTTAACTATCCCCGCGGCTTTAAGTTTTTGTAAATGTTGAGATATAGTTGACTGAGGGATTTCAAGGCAGGATTGCATATGACTTACGTTACAGGAACCAGTTTCATAAAGTCCTTTCACGATACACAGCCTCACCGGATGGGCCAATACTTTTAAAAATTCTGCAGTTTCTCTATATTTTTCATAATCATTATTCACAAAACCACCCCTTTTTTCCAATTTACTGATTTTTAATATAACCTGTTATGTAAAACTGTCCGTACAGCGCTGCATTATTCTAAAATAATATAGATT
>CAZQHS010000097.1:0-6358 GCA_964593485.1 uncultured Clostridiaceae bacterium | reverse complement strand
AATTAGGGATTTCCTTCCCCCAAAACTGGCTGCTTATAGAAGAAAATTTTAATGTGATTAAACTGTAATTACTGTTCACACATTGTATAAATTTATACTTCTCTATCAATGATTATTAGTATTTGATAAAGATTACGTTGTGGAAAGGCTTAATGTCTGTTAGCGAAATGAAGGAAAAGCGAAATCATATGTGTCTAAAGGAATCTTCATAATCTAAATATGTGGACTAGCGGGGAGAATTTGATTTCGCCCGGAATAAGCTTACAGACAATTAGCCTTGTAACTCAGTAATTGTAGCAAATATAATAATCTGCTTTCACAAGATAGTTATAGTGTGAACAGCAACAAATTGTAAACTGATTACTGCCTTTATATGAGCATGTACAAATATTTTAAAATACTGTATAATCCTTTATAGATAATTATTATGAACTATACGTAAATTTTAGATATACGGAGGTTATATAATGAAAAATGACAAAAATCCAAAAAAACCGCTCATATATTATTACGGAGTAGCTTTGGTTTTGGTATTGCTGCTTAATGCCCTAATCATTCCAAATTTTTTGAAGCAGCAAATAACACAAGTTGACTATGGGACGTTTTTGGAATTAATAGAAAAAGGGAAAGTAAAAACCGTCGAAATACAGGATTATCAGATAGCCTTTTATGCAAATGATGATGCGGGTAAAGAAAATCTCTATATAACCGGTCTTATGAATGACCCGGACTTGACCAACAGACTGCATAACGCAAAGGTGGAGTTTTCTAAGATAATTCCGCGGGAAAACTCTCCCCTTATAAACTTTATAATTAATTGGATATTGCCCATAGGTTTCTTTATCGCAATGGGACAGATTCTATCCCGGACCATGCAAAAAAGAATGGGTGGTATGAACACCATGAGCTTTGGGAAGAGCAATGCAAAAATATATGTAGAAGCCCAAACAGGCAAGACTTTTGCCGATGTTGCAGGACAGGATGAAGCAAAAGAAGCCCTTACTGAAATGGTGGACTTTTTGCATAATCCTATGAAGTATAAGGAAATTGGTGCCATAATGCCTAAAGGTGCCCTGCTTGTAGGACCTCCCGGAACGGGGAAGACTCTTTTGGCTCAAGCCGTTGCAGGGGAATCAAAGGTGCCCTTTTTCTCCATCTCAGGTTCAGAATTTGTCGAAATGTTTGTCGGCATGGGTGCTGCAAGAGTCAGAGATTTGTTTAAGCAAGCCCAAGAAAAAGCCCCTTGTATCGTTTTTATTGATGAAATCGATGCCATAGGAAAAAAGAGAGGCAATGCAAATTTAGGGGGAAATGATGAAAGGGAACAAACCTTGAATCAGCTTTTAACAGAGATGGACGGTTTCAGCGGCGAAAAAGGTGTGGTTATCTTAGCTGCCACCAATAGACCTGATTCTTTGGACAGAGCACTGCTACGCCCCGGACGATTTGATCGACGAATCCCTGTTGAGCTCCCTGATTTGGCAGGCCGTGTTGCAATACTCAAAGTCCATGCGAAAAAGATTAAAATAATGGATGATGTGGATTTCAACGCTTTAGCAAGAGCAACATCCGGAGCCTCCGGTGCTGAACTTGCAAATATTATTAACGAAGGTGCACTTCGAGCTGTAAAATGCGGACGCAAGGAAGTAAACCATAATGATTTGGAAGAGGCAATCGAGGTTGTTGTTGCCGGATACAAGCGTAAAGGTGCGGTAATTTCTACAAAAGAGAAAAAAATTATTGCATACCACGAAATAGGTCATGCCATAGTAGCTGCTAAACAGGATGACTCAGCTCCGGTGCATAAAATAACCATTATACCAAGAACATCTGGTGCCTTAGGTTATACCATGCAAATAGCCGAAGAGGAAAGCTTTTTAATGACAAAGGAAGAAGCCTTTAATAAGATTACGACTTTTACCGGCGGTAGGGTAGCGGAAGAATTGATTTTTAATACGAGCACCTCCGGTGCTTCTAATGATATAGAACAAGCGACTAAAATCGCCCGGGCTATGGTAACCCGATTGGGCATGAGTAAAAACTTCGGTATGATGGCATTAGAAACTGTCAACAATCCTTATCTCAGTGACGAAGCCACCGGGACCTGTTCTTCGGAAACAGCAGCGAAGGTTGATGAAGAGGTGCTTTCCATAATAAAAAGTGCTTATGAAAAGGCGAAAAATATTTTAAAAGAAAATATAGATAAGCTTCATGAAGCCGCAACCTTCCTCTTGGAAAAGGAAACCATCACCGGAGAAGAATTTATGAAAATTTTAAACAGATAAATGAAGTGACCCATAGGGTCACTTCATTTATTGTAGACATCTCCTCGCGTATCAATATGTAATACATTTATAATAAGCATCTCTTTATCTTTATTAAACACAACCCTAAACTGCCCAATCCTTAATCTATAATCATCTGTAGTACCTTTTAATTTTTTAACATCACCACTTGGAAGCTCATTTATTGCTTTTAAAATTCTAATCTGAGTATTTTTGCCAAGCTTTTTTAAATATTTTACACATCTGTTCTCATATACTATTTTATATTTCATCTTGATTTATTCCTAATTCTTTTAGCAATTCTTCTTGGCTTATGAATTCCCCCGTGGTTTTTATTTTGTCATGATAAGACTGTTCTTCATCTGTTATATATTCGTGCTCTGATTCATTTATTTTTGACCACAATTTTTGATTCTCTTTATATTTTAAAAATTCTGCCATTTCTATAACAGTTCTAATACTTTCCGGTTTTAACTCATTTTTTAAAACTTCTTCAATTTTCCTAGCTAATGACATTGTATTCACCTTCTCCATATTTCTACTTCGATTATATCATTACTTTTCTACCTTTACCACATGACAAGATTTTTCTTTATCTTTATCTTTTATTTAAAAGCACAATAATTACAATAGCGATTGTTACACCGAATATGGCTACAAGTCCCAAGAGTACCCATCTGCTTAACATTGCAAATGCACCTCCAATACCTTTAATATATTTTAGCATATACAAGGCTTTTTGAGTATTCTTAATAAATTCTTAAGAATTCAGATAGTAGTTTCTTAAAAACTCTATGTTATTATTACTATAGAGATATCTCAGATGTTTAAGGAGTGGATTCCATGTATAACATTTTGGTAGCAGAGGATGAAAAGGATATAGCTGCTGCTATAGAAATATATTTGAAAACCCAAAACTATAACGTATTCAAGGCTTACGATGGGGAAGAAGCTATAAAGCTGTTTGAACGGGAAGAAATACAACTTATATTAATGGATATTATGATGCCGAAAATGGATGGCATCAAAGCTACCATGAAAATCAGAGAAAACAGCAATGTGCCTATAATCTTTTTGTCTGCCAAGTCAGAAGACACGGATAAGATAATGGGGCTTAATATAGGAGCTGATGACTACATTACAAAACCGTTTAACCCTATGGAGCTCCTTGCCAGGGTCAATTCTTGCCTTCGCAGATATACCAATTATTCCAACTATAATGATAGTGTAAATGAAGAGGACCTTATAAAAATCGGAGGAATTGAATTAAATGATAAAAATAAAGAAATCACAGTTGATGGTGAACCCATAAAGACTACTCCTTTAGAATACAAGATACTTTATTTTTTTATGAAAAATCCCAATCAGGTATTTTCAATAGAAGAAATATACGAAAAGGTTTGGCGGGAGCCGGCCTATAATCCTGATACCGTAACGGTACATATCAGAAGGATACGAGAAAAGATTGAAATAAACCCGAGGGAACCAAAATATTTAAGAAAAAAGATACTTATTTTACTCGGTGTCAACTTACTTGTCCTAATTATTATTTCTTTAGTCTTTCCATTCGGTTGGATCCTTGCTGTAGGCTATACAATATTTTTGTATAATTACTTAATTAAAACATTGGAAAAAATGAGGTTTTTAAACGAAGCGAGCAGTATACTTTCTAAAGGCAATTTCGATATATCCTTGCCTGAGGATATGGGTATATTAAGCCCCTTTTCTAAAAATTTGAATAACATAAAGGATGGTTTTAAAATAGCCATAGATAAAGAGGTTAAATCCCAAAGCATGAAAACAGAGCTAATTACAAATGTATCCCATGACTTAAAAACCCCGCTGACTTCCATCATAACTTATATTGATTTATTGAAGGCAGATGGTGTAAAGCCGGAAGTGCAAAAAGAATATCTTGATGTGCTTGATAAGAAATCAAAAAGATTAAAAACACTTATTGATGACTTGTTTGATATTAGCAGGGCAACCAGCGGTAATATTGAACTATACTTGGAAAAGTTAGACGTAATCGCATTACTACGCCAAACTTTGGGAGAGTTGGAAGAAAGGATTGTCAAAAGCAACCTCCAATTTAAAATCAATTTACCGGAAAGTAAAGTAATTTGCCAATTGGATGGCAGGAAAACCTATAGGGTGTTTGAAAACATTATAAGTAATATTCTTAAATATTCTATGCAAAACTCCAGGGTATATATTGATACGTCTGAAGATGACAAAAATATAAGCATTGTTTTTAAGAATATCGCTGCTTATGAGATGAATTTTAACTCCACGGATATTATGGATAGGTTCATCAGGGGTGATGCTTCCAGGAGCACGGATGGCTCCGGACTTGGCCTTGCCATAGCGAAAAGCCTAATTGAGCTTCAAGGGGGAAGCTTGGATATAATCGTAGACGGAGACCTTTTTAAGCTCCTTGCCATATTTCCAAAAACCGGAGAATAATAGCATTTAGGCACTTGCAGGTTCTGAACATAGTTTCGTGTAAATGGAACAATCATCCAAAAATTTGTCAATAATATTAATGCCCTATTTCATCGAAGATTGCCTATGTAAAACCATGTAAAAAGGGGACTGTACAGTCCCCTTTTGTTCACTTTTATTCCCAAAACCTCTTCGGTAATAATGTCTCATCTTTAATTTCAGTTTTGTTTTCTATTTTTCCTGCAACTTCCGTAATAGTTACCGGGTTATTCATAGGCTTTATGCTGATGTTAAACAACTTAAAGTCGCTCTTGCTTCCGCTTGTTATTGCTACCTTTAGGGTTATCGTGGTATCCTCATTACCCCTGTTAACTTTGATGCTACGCAAAACTTTGCTCAGGGAAATGGCATCTTTGGGTTCATCAATAAACTCTAATCTCGCATTTTCGGAGGAAGTTCTATTATATTTTATGAATTTACTTAAACTGTTGGCACTGGCATTTTCTTTAACAAATTTCCCATCTACCATCTTTCCGACTTCTGCGTAGTTAAAGTTCGCCCCCGCTGCGTGTGCCTTAAGTGGCAGAATGATAGGTGTATCACTGTCTGCTTTTGCCTTTTCGCTAAACTTAAATTCATCAACAGTCAGCCATTTCTTAGCCACCTTAACTTTTGCTTCCGATACTTTGTCTTTAGTCTCTATAATGGACTTTGATTTTTCTTCAATTAGGGTTTTTGCTGTATTTATTCTTTTTAGCAAATCCGCCTTTTCTTCTCTATCTCCAAGTTTTTCGTAAGCTTCTCGGGTTAATGCTAACAATGGGGAAGCAGTTTCTAAAGCCAAATCAACTTCTTTAACTGAATTAGCTGCAACCTCTATAGCTTTTAACGCATTATCTTCCACTGCTTTTAGTCTATTTTTGTTCTCAATCTCATCAGTGTTTTCAGGATTCGCCACAAAAGTCAAATATGAATTCAAAGCACTGTTCATTTCTTCTATTCTATTTGACATGGCATTTACATTGGCCTCCATATCACCCACTGTCGTCTCTAAATCCTCAACAGCCTTCTTAGCCTCTGCCAACTTGGCTTGCTCTTGTTCTTCCTTAAGCCTATTTTCTTCTTCCTTACGCTTGTTTTCCTCTTCTTTTTGTCTGTTTTCTTCTTCTATTATGTTTCGTTCAACAATCAATCTTTTTATCTCGTTCTCTGCCTCTTCAAGTATTCTATAATTTTTAACATATCCTTTTTGATCCCATGTTAACTTATCATAGATTCCTCTTGCTGATATAACTTTACTTTCAGCATCTAAGCCTATATTTATTGGCAACTCATAAATTCGGTCCTCTACTATTTTTGCTGCCTGTTTATCAGCTTCAATACGCTTTTTTTCCTGCTCAGTTTTTTCTTGTTCTTTGCTTAAATCTTTTATTTTTTCCTCTAAGTCTATTAGTTTTCCACGATTTGTAACCAAGTCTTTTTGCACATTAGACAGTTTATTATAGGCTTCCCTGGCTTCTATCACCTTGCTTTGATCATCTAATGTTATTATAGAAACATCGGGCAAGTTAAATATTTTGTCTATCACCACAATTACAACCAATTTGTTTTCTGCTTCTATCAACCTT
>CAZQHS010000096.1:0-6806 GCA_964593485.1 uncultured Clostridiaceae bacterium | reverse complement strand
GTCCCGCCCGTCTTTGCTAAAGGGTAATCAAGGCGGGAAAGCCCTAAAATGGCTTTCCCGCCCATCCAGATTTTGAGAAAACGAGAGCCGCCGCAATCTTCTGGCCATCGTGACCACAAGCGGCAACATCGGGGCAAGCTGTCCAAACTTTTACGGGGAACGATGGACGGGGGCTTTCATATACGCCCTATCTGCTGTTGAAACCAGCCCCGCATTTGTGGCAGCACCCGCCCACAAATCCAAGCCTGTTTTCCTGCCGCTTCAAATGCCCTTGCCCTATCCGGCGGCAATGGCATTTTCACGGCAACGCAGACAGAGCGTATAACACACTACACTTTGCAAGCAAAGTCGTGTGCCAAGGGGCAAGCCCCTTTGGAAACCCCGGACAACAAAACAGGCTGAACACCTCGCACTTTCCCTGTGCTTGATGTTCAGCCTTTATTTGTTGTCAGCAGCCCGTTTCACGGTCTGCGTGTAGTTCCTTGTAAACTGACCTAAGTAGAACTTTCCTACTATAAAATAAAAAAACTTTCGTTCCTTACCTAAGGGACGAAAGTCTAATTCCGCGGTACCACCCTATTTGCCATATCGGCCTGCTTAACATTTAACGGATGAATCCGTCTGTGCCTACTTTCTTTTGGATTTCGGACAAAAACTCAGGGATGTTTTTCCATACGGGTATGTGCCGCATTTCCACCTACAACGGCTCTCTGTAATCATGTATCGTATATACTCTTCCCTTCATTGTTGCTGTGTATATTTATTTATATTATCCAACATTATATTATCCATACATGCTATTGTCAATTGCTATCACAATGGGCGTCGGAAAAACAGGGGTTCAGTCTCCCATTTTGTTCATGCTGCCTATCCAGGTTTCGCAGCTCCCTTCCCAAGAATAAGCCTGTCAGTATTGATGATGTTAAATCAGCGATGGGTCCGGCGGTTAACAAGCCGTTCAGTCCCATAAACTTAGGTAATAGCAGCACCAAAGGTATTAATATAAGCACTTGCCTTGATAAACTTAAAAACATTGAATGTTTCGGCTTACCGACAGCCTGAAAATACGCAGAGCTTACTACCTGGAACCCAATGATTGGCATAAAAATGAGAAACCTTTTTAAACCGAAAGCACCGAATTCTATTAAGCCTACATCATCAGTGAATATGCCTATTATTTGTTTAGGGAAAAACCTTGTTAATATAAATCCTATGGTTACAATGGTAGTTGCTGCTCCTATGGCAATTTTCAGCGTTTTTTTCACTCTGTCAAACTTTTTTGCCCCATAATTATATCCTATTATAGGCTGGGCTCCCTGATTTATTCCAAAGACAGTCATCATAAACATCATTGCAACATTATTTATTATTGCCATACCTGAAACTGCTATATCGCCGCCATAACGGGTAAGATTGTTGTTCATAAGCACCACTAAAACGCTACCGGCTAACTGCATGGAAAAAGGTGCCAATCCTATAGTTATTATGTTTTTTATTATATTAAACTTTATTTTCAAATTTGGTTTTTTTACTTTTAATAAACTATTACCATAAAGAAAATAGTAAAGCACCCAAGATGATGATACTGCCATGGATAATATAGTAGCGTAAGCCGCCCCTTTAATACCCCAATTGAAAACAAATATGAATATGGGATCCAATATAGTATTAAGTACCGCACCTATTAACATTGTAACCATGGCGATTCTTGGGTTCCCTTCTCCCCTTATAAAATTGTTCATTCCCATCCCTATTACCTGAAAAACCGCTCCGTATAATATAATGCTTAAATAGTCCTGAGCATAAGGCAATACAGCTTCACTTGCACCAAAAAGCTTCAATAATGGCGTCATAAACATCAGTCCCAATATTGATAATATGACAGCGGTAATAAGCATTATCACCATTGCATTCGCCATTATAAGTTCCGCTTCGTCCTTGTTTTTTTCTCCTAATTTGATAGAAACAAGTGAATTTGCCCCTATTCCAAATAACATGGCAAAAGCCATATTAACAACGATTATAGGAAAACCGATTCTGACTCCCGCGATTCCCAAAGGGCCCACACCCTTGCCGATAAAAATCATGTCTACAACATTATACAGTGCATTTACCAACATACCTACAATAGCCGGTATGGAAAACTTCAATAATAACCTTGGTATGTCACTTTCACCTAATAACTTTTCTCTTTCTACTGCTTGCATAATCTATCTCCTGTCAATTTTATATCCTCTAACTACTTTTTCATGTTTTGTCAATGTTCCTTACAGTTTTTATTTCATTTAAATAATATATTGGCTTAACAACTTTCTCACACTTTCGGCAAAATTATCTGCCGCTCCCCAGTCAAAGTTAAAAAACATTCCCTTTGAACTTCCGGCAGCGATAACCCTTATAGATGTATTACCCTCCAAGTTATCGGCTATTACAGTTAAAGATGCCCTGTTTTCAGCTCTGAAGTAATACTTTTCAAATACCAAAATAGCTACTTCCATACCCTTGTCAATGCTTTTTATTTCCTCGAATATGAGCTCTGCACTTATTTCTCTTCTTAATATATTAAAAGTTTCTTTTGGGGTAATGCTTACATTAAACTCTATTACAGCCACTGCTATGCCTCCTCATAATCTCTTGCTATTTCTTTTCCTTTCAATACTCTTAAAGCACCGAAAGCTAACGCTTCCATCTCATTTTCCCCTGCCATTACCATTACCGGAGCTATAAACTCAACCCTTTCAATTATCATGCTGGTCATCATTTTTGAATACGCTATCCCACCTGTCAGCACTATAGCATCAACCTTACCTTTTACCACCGTTGCCAGCTCTCCAATACCTTTTGATACTTGATAGGCCATAGCTTCGTATATGAGTTTAGCTTTTTCATCTCCTTTAGCTATCATCTTTTCTACTTCCATAGCATCATGAGTACCCAAATGAGCCTTAAGACCTGCATTGCCCCTCATTTTTCTTGTTACTGCTTTCTTGTCGTATTCTCCGGAAAAACAAATATTTATTAATTCCTTGCCGGGTATTCTCCCTGCCCTTTCCGGGGCAAAAGGACCTTCATCATCTGCAAGCATATCAATAATTCTCCCTTGACTATGAATTGCCACGGAAATACCACCACCAATATGGGCAACGACAAAATTAACATTATCGTATTTTTTATTAAGCTTTTCAGCTGCTTTCATAGCAGTAGCTCTGGAATTCAAAACATGGCTAAAGCTTACTCTTTTTACTTCGGGTATACCGGTAATTCGTGCTATATCTTCTAATTGATCTACCGTTACGGGATCGTAGATACAAGATAGTATTCTTAGAGGTTTCGCTATCTCATAAGCAATCAGTGCACCAAGATTTGCGGCATGTTCAATTACCGGGTTTGTCTTCAATCTGTTTAACATTTTTTCATTTATTTTATAAGCTCCTGCCTCAACAGGCGGAAGCATTCCACCTCTTCCCACCACTGCTGATAACTCTTCAGGTTTTATATTTTTTTGATCTAAATACTTTAATATCTCATCTTTTCTATATTGAAACTGGTCTATTATTCTATCGTATCTACCCAATTCTTCCACGGGATGGTTTATTGTATCTGATATTATTCTTTCTTCATCCTCATATAGAGCAATTTTTGTAGATGTGGAACCAGGGTTTATAGCAAGTATTTTATACCCCACTTAACAGTCCTCCTCTAATCATTAATCTATGTTTCGCATTTTATATGAATATATTTATAGTATATCATATTATAGTAATATACTTACTTCTCATAATCGTTACCCATAGGCAACTTAACTTTATTTGTATAATAATCTAATATAGCCCGGGCGAAATTTTTAACCAAGATATTTTGTTCATCTTCGTCAACGAGCCACTGGAATTCATAAGGATTCGGTACAAAACCGCTTTCAATCAGTATTGAGGGAGACCATGTCCCCCGAAACACATAAAATTTTTGTTTGTGTATTCCTTTATCATCTCTGCCTAAACCTTCTACTACACTATCATGTATTTCTTTTGCTATCTTTAATGAATGAGCATCCCTATAAAATATGCTGAATCCGGCAACCTTTGAAATATCTATGTTGCTTTCCATACTGTTGGCATGAATAGAGATAAAGAGATCCGGTTTAGCAGCTTTGGACATTTTCAATCTTTCTTCTAATGATATATCTACATCTTCAGTCCTGGTCATCAAAACCACAGCTCCCATACCCTCAAGCTCATTTTTCAGCTTTAAAGCACTCCTTAGGTTAATGACTTTCTCAGCCCATTCTTTTCCCAAAGGTCCCACTGCACCTAAACTATCCCCTCCATGTCCCGGATCAAGCATTATAGTTATACCGGCAAGTGGATTATCTCCTTTTTGGGGATTTGCCACTTTTCTGATATTTAAGATTATCCCATCAGAAGTTTTCTCTATATAATAGCCCGAAATTTCCTCTTTTAATTTAAGTTTATACTCACTGCTATACTCTCCGATTCTTACTTCAATTCCCGATAACAAGCCATCCTCGGCTATCTTTGGCAGCACACCTCTACTTAAGCCGGATAAGACGAGTTTAATCTCATCATTTTCATAATCAGCTATAACAAGTGGGAAATCCTCTGTATAAAGTTTCAGCTTTTCCCAGACTTTGTCCGGTGTATATTCCGCTTTATCAATCTTTGTATTGAAATTACTTTTGCCAACAAATATTTTCACTTTACTTTTATCAACCCAATGCCCCATGGCCAGTCTGACATAGTTTCCGGTTATTCCGGTAATATAGTCAACCATTCCTTTTTGTAGTTCATGTATTCCACCGCTTCCGCTATTTGGCTGGGAATATGTGTAGATATCATCACTTATGACTTCAGCAAAGAAAGGTGACATTTTCATAATTGCCCCAATTTTCTCCGGGGCTTTAATCGTCTTTACTATCCCCTTATAGTTCATTTTGTAGGTGGGATTACCTAAATTAATGTTTCTTGGATTTCCTCCATACGAGGGTATGGTATAAGTATAAGAATAAGTAGTAGAAAAAATACCTTCGCCCAAAGGCTTAACAGTAGCCGGATTCATTGCATAACTTTTACCTGCTATAGTCACATCCACCTTCGCTCCTATAGGTGCCTTACAAGATAAAGTAATTTTTTCTCCTGTCATCTTGAATTCTTCTTTTTGTGGGAAAACTGAATCAATCATCGGTTCATCCATTTTAACAGGAGTATATGAAGAAGACTGTCTTGTAATAGTTATTGAAGCACTTGTCCTTGCCTGGGTGAATGTAAATACGTTATCTCCTTCCCCTAATGCAACCAGGATCCCAAAGTAGCCTTTATCCGACCTGTTTTCCACCCTTTTTCCATTAAGCCAAAGAGGTTTATCCGGATCAGATGCTCCGCATATATAGTAATTGTCAAATTTCGTATTTACATCTTTCCCGGGCATACCAATTAAAATTGGCATGGGTTCTTTCAGCTCATTCTTTTTTTTATTATAAGCCTGTATCATATTAAAAAGGCTTTGATTTTTTACAACAGAACTGTAATTGTATAATATGCTTCCTTTCACCTCAGGAATTTGTGCATTCAAATTAAACTGCTTTTCTATTTCACCTTCACCACACCATGGACCTTGGGAATCTGTATTTTGCACTTTGTATGCAGCCTGTCCTATATATAAGTCCACTTTCGTATTTTTTACAACATCCGCCCACCAAAACATAAGTTTTTCATAATCTGCAACTTTAAATCCGATATTCCAATACAATTGCGGCACAATATAATCTATAATTCCTTCCTTAACCCATTTTCTTGTATCCGCATAATGCTCGTAATAACTCTGGGCTCCATTGGTATCGCTTCCTAATGGATTTGATTTTTCATTTGCCCATATACCGAAAGGGCTTACGCCAAATCTGATGCCTTCTGTACGCAGCTTTATTGCCTGATATAATTCTCTTATAAAAATGTTTACATTTTCTCTACGCCAATCATCTATTTTTTCGAAATCATTGCCATACTTTTTATAAGTTTTTGTATCATCAAAATTCTTACCCGGATAAAAGTAATCATCCATATGGATTCCGTCAACACCATAATTCTCTATAATTTCAAAAACGCCATCTATTATATATTTTCTTACTTCGGGAAGTCCGGGATTCAAGTATAAATTCCCATCACTATGCTTAATAACCCAATCCGGATGAATTACGGCCGGATTTAAAGGATCCAATGAAGCAAAATCATGTTTTATTTCGGTTACTGTTTTTTTTGTAACACGATATGGATTTATCCATGCATGTAGTTCAATCCCTCTTTTGTGGGCTTCAGTAACCCAAAACATTAATGGGTCGAAGCCTTCTTCAGGGGCTTGTCCCTGTTTACCCGTCAAATATTTAGACCAGGGGTATAGTTTAGAATTATAGAGGGCATCTCCGCAAGGCCTTACCTGAAAAAAAACTGCATCCATGCCTAACGTTTTTGCATTATCAAGCACTTCAATTGCCTCTTCTTTAAGTATATCCGGATTAGTTGCAGGCTTTTTAGGATAATCAATATTCAATACCGTGGCTACCCAAATACCCCTAAAGTCATCTTTAATTATGGGTTCCGCTTTTAGTTGGCCTACTTCCATGGGGAGCACTAATGCTAAAATAATTACTAAAAGAATGGATTTAACTATTGTTTTCATATTTATTCGCTCCTCTCAATGAATGCTGTTTGTTATAACAAGATTACAGTAAAGAGTTTTGCTGAAAAACAAAACTCTACCCGAGCGTTTCAACGAGGTGGGAGATATGCTCACCACCT
>CAZQHS010000095.1:0-6809 GCA_964593485.1 uncultured Clostridiaceae bacterium | reverse complement strand
GTCCTTTAGCCTTGCAACTCAGCAATCACGTCAAATACAATAAATTTGCTATTATGAATAAGCTACAGTGTGAACAGTACGAAAGAATGTTACATAAGATTTCCGTCCATTTATTTGATTGTAATATGAATATTCTTCCTGTATAATTACAAGTAATTACAACTTAAAAATAATAAGGAGGGGTACTGATGTCAATAAAAGAGGTTTTTAATAAAGCAAAAAGAGAAAAAAGAAGAGCCAAAGCCGTGGAAACCGCCAGAAAGGTTGGTACGGGTGTTGGTATAGGTGCTGCATTAGGTAGCCTTTTTGGAGTTCTATTTGCACCTAAATCCGGCAAGGAAACGAGAAAGGACATTGTGGATTCTGCAAAAAGTTCTGTAGAAAATATTAAAGAAGGTGCCGAGGAATTAGGAGAAAAGCTCACAAAAGCCGTAGAGGAAAGCAAGGAAAAATTGGCTAATTTCAAAAAGGTAAAAGAAGTACAAGAACAAGCTGTTGCTACGGAAGATACACACTGTGAAGTATGCATGGAGGCAGAAGAAAATAATAATAACGAGGACTAATTTAAATGAAAAGAGGAGTAAGCCATGATTTCGTATAAAGATTTGGGGTTACTTATACTTTTTTTAATTTTATCAAGCGTGGGAGTTTACACATTCATTTTATTAATTAATCTTAACGGTATTTTGAAAAAAGTAAAAGAACTAATGGATAAAAATATGTCCAATATTGATAAAACATTGGACAGGCTTCCTTCAATAGCGAATAGTATAGATGATGTAGCAGCTGATGTTAAATTAGGTGTGGGCAAAGTCAGTGAGGCTGTTGAGATAGTAGGCGATACAGTTTCCGAAACCGTATTATCAGTCAGTGACGGTGCCTTTGAGGCAGTAGAATATTTAAAAGTTATTGCGGAAGTTATAAAAATATTTATGAAAACATTCGTAAAAAAATAATAATAGGGTCGGTAATCGGCCCTATTATTATTTTAGAAAAATGTTAAGTGAAAAATCTATAGTTTGCTAAAAGCATCTGATATATAATCATTATCTACTTTTTCAATTTCACCTTTGTCGCAAGCCTCAGCTATTTTGGGATCTATAGGCATCTTGGCTAAAACCTCCAATCCAAGTTCTGCCGCGATCTCTTCTATATGGCTATCTCCAAATAATTTTATTTCTTCATCGCAATGGGGACATTTCACATAGCTCATATTTTCAACAATGCCCAAAACAGGAATTCCCATTGATATGGCCATGTTATATGCTTTACGTACAATCAAATGCACCAAATCCTGTGGTGAAGCCACTACTACGACCCCATCCAAAGGTATGGATTGGAAAACCGTCAAAGGCACATCACCTGTTCCCGGAGGCATATCAATAAAAAGATAATCTAAGTCTCCCCAAATTACATCTGACCAAAACTGTTTAACAACATTAGATATTAATGGACCCCTCCAAATTACCGGAGAATCTGAGTTTTCCAACAGCAAATTTACCGACATAATTTTAATACCGCCGGAGGTAAGCTCAGGGTAAATACCCTCTTTATCGCCATATGCCTTTTTATTAATGCCAAACATTTTAGGTATAGACGGGCCTGTTATATCTGCATCCAAAACTCCAACTTTATAACCTTTCTTTGCAGCATGAACCGCTAACATTGATGTTACTAAGGACTTTCCTACTCCGCCTTTGCCACTCACTACTCCTATAACTTTTTTAATGGAATTTTCTTTATGAGTTTCTACATGAAAATCTTCCGCTTTGGCCGGTGCCTGTTCTTCACTTCCGCAACCGCTACAAGCACTACCTTCACCGCATTTTGTTGTTTCACAGTCACAACTGTTTTTATTCATCTTACCATCTCCTGTATAATATTATCCTATTACTCCGAAACACCTGTATAACCCTCAAATGTTCCGGAGTTCTGTTTTGTTTTTGATACATTCATTGCAATCAATACAAATCCTGAATATATCACAAGTACTGCATATTTCGGATTTATCACTGACTACCAAGCAATATGTTTTTTCCTCTTTCCAACAGGGCTTATACTCATTGACTAAAATTACACCGTCTTTTTTGGCACCGCCCTTACAATCCTTTTTATACCAACAAGGATACATTGAAATAATCTGCTTGGCACCTGCTATATTCAAACCCTTTTCATCCATCAGATGCTTTATAAATTTTAATCTTTTTAAATCATTATTTGTATACTTCCTCTGATAACCTCGTCTATCCGGGGTTATAAGGCTATTTCTTTCCCAGACCCTCAAAGTTTCCGGATGCTCTCCCAAAAGCCCGGCAACCGTTCCTATAGTATAAACACCTGTATCCTCATTAAACATAGCAATCTTCTCCTAAAGGTTCTATACCATCTGCCTTATCTTATCCCTATAATCCATTATTGTAGAAATGCCAGATACTTCCCCTGCTTCTTTTGTCAACGCAATAATGTCTGTTCTATCTATCTTTGCAAGATTGAATTTTCTGTTAAGAGCCATCATTTGCTGCAAACCAACACAAACCCTATTTACATAGGTGAATACGGCAATTGTTCCCGGTGACATGCTATCCGCTTTATCCCCATATATCTCCCTTAGTTTTCTCACGTCTCTAAAGATATCACTGATAGTATTCCCGTATTTTTGCAATTCCTTCGGAATTCTACCTTCCATTATAAGTTCCCCTACTTTTTTTCCGGACATTGCAGCTGACATAGCAGACCTACCCAACCCGATTAAAGAAACATAAGGTGCCCCCAAGGAAAGACCTTTAAAAACAGTATCTTCCATTATAAAACCGCCTGCCACGGCAATTTTAGGCAAGAAATAACCTTTAGATTTCATCTCACTTAATATATCATAAAGTATGCTTTCCATATAAACGGTAGGCCAACTCCATTCATTCATCATCTTACAAGGGCTGTTGCCGCTTCCTCCGCCGGCACCGTCAAATGTAACCAAATCTATCTTATTAGCCGAAGCAATTTTTAGGACCCTAATCATATCTGCCGGGTCAAAGGCAGCCATTTTAAAGAAAATTCGTTTTACTCCTAATTTTCTTAAGTGAGCTATCCTCTCTGTTAATATGTTTTCATCCCACATAGGTAGCTTCCCTATTTTTTGAAAATGCGGCCCAATACCTTTTTCATGATTTTCCGCAACTTCCGGGTCTGACGGGTCCGGATAAATCAAATATCCCTTTTTCTGCAAGCTTAAGGCCTTTTCCAACTCATATACAAATCCCATGCCTTGTATACCTTTTGCAGCTTGCCCGAATTTCAGCTCTACAGTTGTTAAACCTAATTTTTCTATGGCATAATCCGCAACGTGTAAATACTCATCATCAACATTAGCTTGAAAGACTATATCCCCATAACCATGATAATGTTCCCTAAAAGCGTTAATCATTTTAGCCAAAAAAGGCGACTTAGAAACCCTACCATCTGTAATTTCAAGTTCCGGATCCTTCCCTACCGCATCTTCCCCTATAACCGCCATCACCCCTGATACGGCGGCACCGGCGTAATAATCCTGCCAGTTTAGCTTTGCCATAGCCGGAAAAATAAAAGGTGCCTTTAATTTAATGGGATTTTCCACCCCCACAGTGGTAGTAACATCAACATTGGGAAATGTAGCTTTATATGTATCCTCTTCAATACCATGTGCTCCGAATACCCGACCATTGATGTTAAAATGGGAAAAATCCACGGGGTAATTCTTCTCCGATGCAAATTGGCTTTTATCTGCACCTACAGGATAAATCGCCTCTTCGCCACGTACTGCTGAATAACCTATTTCACAAGTACCTAAACATTCTGCGGTACAAACAGAACACATCCCTGAAAAAGGGGATAGGTTATCGGGAGTCCTCATTTTCGTGTTTGTAACGGTACTCCCTAAGGACGGACTATAAGACATTTAAAACCCTCCTTTAGAACTATTTATTATTTAAAACACTCACTATTAAAAATTATAACTTTTTATTTATCTTATTTCAATGAATTTATTGAGGTTTGCAACAAAAAAAACTAAAAACCGAATTTACGTTACTTTACACACTATGACTTACTTCTATTAGCAAATTGTTGTATTTGATATGATTACTGAGTTACAAGGCTAATGGTTCACGGGGTGGAATCACCTGTTTATTTATTCATAAAAAGCATTATAATTATTGGAAAAAACATAGCAGGGAGCATATTGCCCGCTTTAATCTTTTTTATTTCCAAAATAGACAGACTCAAACCCATCAGCAGCACCCCGCCCACAGCCGTCATTTCATCTACCACCGCATTGCTTAGGTATGGTGCAACCGCTGCGGCAGCTATACTCAAGCCGCCTTCATATATCAAAACGCTTACGGATGCAAAAGCAACTCCTACGCCCATAGCCGAAGCAAATATCAACGATGCTATCACATCCAGTGCTGATTTTGCAAACAAAACTTCATGGTTGCCTGCCAAGCCGCTTTGCATGGCTCCCATTATTGCCATTGAACCTACACAAAAAATTAAACTGGCAGTAACAAATCCTTCTGAAAAGTTCCCTCCTACATTTTTCATTCTGTTTTGTATAAGATCACCGAAACTCTCCAATCTTTTTTCAATATCAATCCATTCACCCAAGAAGGTTCCTAAAGCCAAGCTTATTACCAAAACCATAATTTCTTTGGATTTTAGAAAAAACATTACACCCATTCCAAAAGTAAAAATAGAGAGTGCCTGAATAATAGCATCTCCATATTTTTTAGGTAAGCCTTTTTTTGCAACGGATCCTATTGTCCCACCGACCAAAACCGCTATCGCGTTTGACAGAGCACCTAAAATAACCAAAGATAACCCCCCTCTAATCCCTGCCGATTTTTAATTCTCTTGCATAGTAAAACAAATATTCCTGGGCAAATCCCGCCAAACTTCCAAATTTCCTGTAAGCGAAATCGTGTATATCAGATAATTTTGATTCGCATTCCATATAAAAATGTTCTGTAACTCTTTTTACCCAAACATCCACCGGATATGCATCAAATTTTTGCATTGAAAATAACAATATGCAATCAGCAACCTTAATGCCTACCCCCGGTATTTTCATTAATTCCCCTCTTGCTTCATGAGTTTTCATATTCCCAATGCTACTAAGATCTATCTCTCCACTGCTTATCATTTCCACGGCCTTTTTTATATACTTGCATCTAAAACCTGCTTTGCATCTTTTTATATCATTTATTTCGGCATTGTATAGTTGTTTTACCGTAGGGAAAGAATAATAGACCTTTTTGTTATATTCCATAGCCTGTCCATATAATTCCGACAGCAAGTTTATACTTTTCGATATCATGGGTATACGATTATTTGCGGATACAATAAAAGAAATTAAAATTTCCCAAGGTTGCTGCTTTAGAATCCTTATACCATCACCATGCCCAATAGCTTTCTTTAGTATGGGATCCAAGGACAATTTTCTTTTTATTTTACCGTAATCCCTGCCTAAATCAAAATAATCAAACCAGATATTATTAAAATCCTCTACATTCGTATTTAGAATAGTAACCTTTTTATTATCATGATCTGATTTTACATTAATAACTCTATCATAAGCAACACCCGTATAACTGTCATCAGCCTCTTTGTTCCACCTAAAACATTGTCCGCATTCAAAAATATGTTTTGCATTAAAATCGCTTATATTTTCAAGCAGCAAACCATTTTCAATCTCATTTACATTTATATTCTTTTGCGTCATATTATCACCATTGCAAACCTACTGCACATACATTTGCGTTTTCTACATTCAGACCTGTTTGGTATTCTAATTTTTCCACCAATTGTTTTTGGGTTTCAATTAATACCAAATCCAACCTTCTTTTTAAGTTAACAATTAACTCCAAGGTTACGGTGATACCTTCGGTATTGTTATCAATTTTTATCCTCTTAATTCTCTCTATTCCTTCAATATCTTGTAGGGAAATTTCTATAATTTGATTAAGGGCGTTTTTAGAAATCTCATATCTACCCAAATAGCTGAATGTGGGCCTTATAATCGTCTTTTCCATAAAATCCAAAGATTTTTCTTTTTTTCTGAAAATCTTTAGAGAATCAATAAAATATCCGGAAAAATCTTTTTTTATTTCAACAGTGGGTACAGGTATTACATGTTTACCATCTATTCGTCTTGATTTCAAAGCTTCTTCAATTTCACCGTCTGTGGAAACATCATTTATATAAATAGGCTTGGAGGGATAAGGCAAATCTAATGCCCGAGTGATTAACTCCACCATTTTAAAAGAGGTTCCAAGCACAAGGATCCTCTCCGGTTTTAATTCTAAAATTGCTTTTTTTACGGAATCTCTGTGTTTTTCATCCCTAAATAAAGCTCTTCTCACGGCCGAAAGCCTTGTACTCTCCTTTTTCGCAGATCTACCGGCCAAGACCCGGGTACCGCAAATAAGCAATCCATCATCTATTATATATTCTATCTCTTTTTCTTTTGCCACCATAAATGCTTTATAGCTTTTGCCCGTCCCGCTTCTGCCGATAAGAGCGTATACCTCCATCTTGATCTCCCCCAATTCGATAATAGCAACAAAACATAAAATTATTTCGGCTAATGCAAGTTTTTAAAAATTTCTGCTTTTATCGATTTCTTCTTTTTCATTTAATAAATATGACAAGGTAAAAAGGCTTTCACTCAGGTGTACATTTTCCACCAAAACTTCATCCGGAATCTTTATATCGGATGGAGCAAAATTCCATATGGCTTTAATTCCTCCCTGGGATAGAATTTCCGCCACCTTCTGGCA
>CAZQHS010000094.1:0-6894 GCA_964593485.1 uncultured Clostridiaceae bacterium | reverse complement strand
AAAAGAGATTTAAGGAGGTGTCATTAATGGCATATGTAATAACTGACGATTGTATTAGCTGCGGTGCTTGTGAGCCAGAATGTCCAGTAAGTTGTATTACTCCCGGCGATGATAAGTACGTTATAGATCCGGATGAATGTATTGAATGTGGTGCATGTGCAAATGTATGTCCCGTTGATGCTCCTGTACCGGAGGAATAATATTAGTGTATTAAACAGGTAACCAATAGAGGGAGTTATAAACAGCAATGTTTATAACTTCTCTTTTTTGGTGCCAGGTGCAGAACTTTAGAACTCAAGTTTTTGGTGCCAGGTGCAGAACTTTAGAACTTATTGTGTTCTTTACAAAAAGAATTTTCTTTTCTATAGTATAGGCAATATGAGATTACGAATATTACAGAGGTGCGAACATGAGTGATATAGTCAAGGAAGATGAAACATTAGACGATCTGCAAAACGGATATTATATAATTCAAAAAGAGAATGCTTTTCGGTTCGGTGTTGATGCGGTTTTATTATCGGATTTTGCACAAGTCAAAAAGACGGATAATGTATTGGAATTGGGCACCGGCACAGGAGTAATATCCATATTACTATATGCTAAAAAGAAACCACAGTCCCTAACCGCCATTGAGATATCGGAAGAAATGGCAGAGATGGCCAATCGAAGTATAAAGTATAATAATCTTACGGATTATATAAATATAATTCATATGGACCTGAAAGAGGCCCCGGGTTTGCTGGGTAAAGGGAAATATAATGCTGTTGTTACCAATCCGCCTTATATAAAAGCAGACAGTGGCATTATAAGCCCCCATGAGGCTCAGGCATCTGCAAGGTTTGAAATCAACTGCACCCTTAGTGATGTCATTGATGTATCTTTTGAGCTTTTGATTCCCGGCGGGAGATTTTCCATGGTACATAGGACAGACAGGCTTGTAGACATATTATATATAATGAGAAACAAAGGATTGGAGCCTAAAAGAATAAGGTTTGTACATTCTTCTCCGTCAAAACGCCCTCATTTACTTCTTATAGAAGGAGTCCGGGGAGGAAAACCTGATCTGAAGTTCATGGAACCGCTATACATCTATGATGTGAACGGTAATTATTCCAATGAGATTTTTAATATTTATGGGAGGATAAAGTAATGGGCATATTGTATTTGTGTGCTACTCCTATAGGTAACTTGGAAGACATAACCCTTAGATGCCTAAAGGTTTTAGCGGAAGTAGATATTATTGCGGCGGAAGACACCAGAAGAACTGCAAAATTGCTTAACCATTACGAAATAAAAAATTCCATTATCAGTTACTACGAGCATAATAAAAAGACCAAAGGGGAAAAGATAGTAAATATTTTATTAGAGGGTAAGAATGTTGCCTTGGTCACGGATGCGGGGATGCCTTGTATTTCCGACCCGGGTGAGGATTTGGTCAAGCTTTGTCTAAAAAACCATATAGAGGTAATACCGATACCCGGAGCGTCAGCATCTTTGACAGCCCTTTCTATTTCCGGTTTAGATACTAATAGATTTGTTTTTGAAGGTTTTTTGGCTGGCAAGGGCAAGAATAGAATTAAAAGACTAAAAGAAATAGCAAATGAAAAAAGAACTATTATCCTTTATGAAGCACCTCACAGGCTTCTTTTGACATTGGGGGACCTGCTTAAATACTTGGGAAATAGACAGATATCCATATCCCGGGAACTTACAAAAAAATTTGAAGAAACAATAAGGATGGACATAAAAGATGCGATAGATTTATTTACCCTTAGGGAAATTAAGGGAGAATTTGTTTTAATAATCGAGGGAAAATTAGATGAAGATGAATCTGAGAATGCTTACTGGAAATCCTTTAATATAGAAGAACATTTAAAATTTCTGATTCATACGGGTCTTTCAAAAAAAGATGCGGTTACCCAAGTGGCAATATTACGGAATATTCCAAAAAAAGAAGTATATAAAATATCCATTGATATTTAATAGTTTATCTAATATAATTTTGAAAGAAGGAGTTGATTATATGGAAATTACAAAAGATATGACGGTAGCTCAAGTATTAAGAGCAAATCCCAAAACAGCCCAAGTTTTTATGTCTTATGGCATGCACTGTCTGTCATGCCCCGGTGCAACGGGAGAAACCGTTGAGCAGGCGGCTATTGTTCATGGCTTTAGCTCAGATGAACTATTGGCAGACTTAAATAAAGTGGAAGAGTAATCATCAGTAAGTCTCAAAGTGACATTTATATTACTATGATGCAGTAACATGTGTAATGTTATGTTGTGCATACAGTAACGTTAAAATATTTAAATTATAAAAAGGTTAGGGAGCCCTAACCTTTTTATAATTTACGACAAATTAAATTATTAGCCTTTTTTAAGCTCATCTATACATTCAGGGCAGATTATTCTACCTTTGTATATTATGGTATCTTTGGCATTATCGCAAAAAATGCATGCAGGTTCATATTTCTTAAGAATGATATGCTCGCCATCTACATATATTTCAAGGGAATCTTTTTCGTTGATGTTAAGAATATTTCTTAATTCCTTAGGTATAACTATCCTGCCCAGTTCATCTACTTTTCTTACTATTCCGGTTGATTTCATTTTACTTAAACCCTCCTTTTCAATATATTACAAGATTCGACATAACCTACAGATAAAATGTTAACAGATATGGCATTTAAAGTCAACGAGTCTTTTATATTCTTTTTTTTAAAAATTTTAAGAGATTTTAATTCATACTTTGAAGGTGTCCTCCTGAACAAATTGAAGGATCTTAAGACTCTTCGGCATGCCTCGAAAGTGACAATTATCGTACAATATAAGGCTGTTCTATAATGTGTGAACTTTAACCCCTCTTATATAAAAAACAATTTCAGTGTATAATTGATATTGATTTTATATAATTTCTCCGACATTTTGAATTTTAGCGAAGAACTTAAAATATATTAAAAACATGATACTTAGATTATATCAAAAGGATACGGTGTTTTACAAAAATTATAAGTTCTCCGTAGGTTTTCTTTCTACCGGTTCTGCAATTATCATAATTAAACGGGGTGAATATGATGCTTTTAATAGCTTTTGCTATTGCAAATATTTTAACTATTTTATTCTTGTTAAAAAAAGGATATAATCTAAAGAACCTGGTAAGGATGATGATAAACGGAGTTTTAGAATGTAAATCTATTTTTTTCATAATACTTTTAATGGGTGCCACAATTTCCGTATGGTTATCCTCGGGTATTGTTCCCACCATTATTTATTATGGCTTCGATTATTTAAAAAATGTTAATTTTTTATTGGCGGCTTTTTTCGGCACCGCTTTGATTTCTTTTGTAATGGGCACAGCTTGTGGAACCTTGAGCACTGTCGGCATTGCCTTATTAGGCATTGGGGCAGGGCTTAGAATTCCGGGACATATTCTTTTAGGTGCAATAGTATCCGGATCCTTTATTGCTGACAAGATAGCCCCCATATCTTCTCTTACCAATTTGACAATTCAAATAACAGGCACCAAGTATTGGGATTATCTTAAAACCTCACTTTACACACTTATACCGACAATCATAGTGTCTTCTTTTGTCTATGCTTTTATAGGTGCAAAATATACAACAAGTGTCGATGCCGATATAATAGGAAAATATCGGGAATCTATTTCCCAAGGTTTTGTTACCACTCCATATTTTTTATTGTTTCCTATCCTTGTTATAATTTTGGCTTTTGCCGGCTTGAATATTGTTTATAATATGTCAGCAGGTGTTGTGATAGCCTCATTTATTACGATTATTATACAAAAGGAGGAGTTTTTCCGGGTGATTAAAACAATACTGTGGGGATATAAAGCCCAAACAGGTTTGAGTTCCTTGGATGCTTTGATTTCCGGAGGGGGTGCTATACCTTTGGTGGAGGTAGTATTTATAGTTATGGGTTCTGTGACTTTGAGTGCCCTTTTTGAAGGTGCTGATTTGCTGAAATCATTGACAGAAACTGTTTATAAAGAAGTTGATGGGAAATTCAAGACAATATTTAAAACGGGACTTATGAGCATTGCTTTTATGATCGTAACATGTGACCAAACGGCGTCTATTCTGATTCCGGCGAAGTTTGCCAAAGAAAGGTTTGATAGGATGGGGTTAAAAAGGGAGGTCCTTGCCAGGACAATATCGGATACGGGTACGATTTTGGCACCTATATTGCCTTGGAACGTAAATGCATTAATCATATACGGAATAACGGGGATTTCTGCTTTGTCCTATGGTCCTTACGCGGTACTTTGTATTATCAGCCCCATAATAACATTTTTGAGCGGAGGAATAGGTTTTAAAAAGGCCGTAGATACAAGTCTTGAAGCATAGTTAATATGATATAGGGTTTTATTTTATAGTTTAACAACATAACGATAGCCATTAAATGCGGCGAAGCCGCTTTTGTTACAGCCTTTTCGCTACAAATTCCGGCAAGGAAAAACAACCCTTCAAGATGCTTTCATTTATATAAAGATTGTTTCCCATGAGTCTTTTGGCATCAGTAATAATACTTTTTTTCGAGGCCATGGTGAAACTCCATAAGCCTCCCGGATATGTAGGAACCGTTGCTGTATATAACTTAACATCATTAAAGATATCATGGAGGGTTTTGAATATTTTACTCATAATTTCCCAATAAAAAATGGGTGACTCGCTTTGACAGGCGAAGATACCGTCACTTTTTAATATTTTAGATATGTTTTCATAAAAATTACGGGAGAAAAGCTCAACAGCGGGGCCAACGGGGTCTGAGGAATCTACTATGACAATATCATATTGTTCTTTGCATTCTTTTGCATATTTTACGCCATCGGCAAAAATGTAATTAATTCTTTTATCATCTTTATCACCGGCGATTTCTTTTAAATATTCTTTTGAAATTTTTACCACCATCTCGTCTATTTCAACCATATCAATTTTTTTAATGCCGGGGTACTTAGAAATCTCTTTAACAGCACCGCAATCTCCGCCGCCGATAATAAGCACCTTTTCGGGATTGGGATGGGAGCAAATAGGCACATGTGTTATCATTTCATTATATATAAAACCGTCCACAGTGGTTGTTTGGATTGCGTCATCCAATATAAGCATTCTCCCAAAATCATAAGAATCGGCTACAACAATATGCTGAAATTGTGAGTAATCATCAAATATAATATTCTTTAATCTGTAGTCCAATCTCAAATTATGACCTTCCACTTCCGTGAACCATAAGTTGGAATGGGAATTATGTTTATTATCTTTAACCATATGTACCTCCCGCTTTTTATACACAAAAATATTTCAAATGGTTTTCGCTTCCCATAATATCATTAATGATTAGGTTTGGCAAAAAAAACGTGGGGAATGCGGGCATGATAAAAGTATAAGCTTACAGACAATTAGCCTTGTAACTCAGTAATCCTATCAAATATTAAATATCTGCTTTTAAAATATAAGATGGAAAGAACTGTAGCAATAAAAGAAAGAGCAGCGAAATTCACTACTCTTTTCCCCCATTAAATCATTCAATCTTATTTATATCCAAATATCTCCTTGCACCCATATATACACCGGTATATTTACCAAAACTGTCAATAACCACTCCTCTTTTATAGGAACTGGCGTGAATGAATTTGCTATCTCCTACATAAATGCCTACGTGGTCTACTTTTTTGCCTGTCTGAGAGAAGAAAACCAGATCACCCACTATTAAATCTTCTTTTTTAACAGGTGTACCTTTTCTTGCTTGCTCCGAGGCTCTCCTATCTAACTTTATACCGAAGTTTTTCATTACAAAAGTACTGAATCCCGAACAATCAAAAGCTTTACCCGAGGACGCCCCGTATACATAAGGGGTTCCAAGGTATTTTCTGGTAAAGTCTACCAAAGCACGGCCGGTGATTGTGTTTTTATCTTCTTCCACTTTCTTAGGGAACAATTCATTCAGCTTATCTACTGTGATTTTATCCAATTCGCCTGTTACTTCAAATCCTTCTTTTTCTTGAAATGCTTTTATTGCTGTAATAGTTGCATCGTCTATTATCGATGTGATTTCACCAGAATAGTAACCTAATTCTTTGAGATCTTGTTGAGCCGAAGCTGCTAATTCCTTTTCTTTACGTTCTTTTTCTTTAATCAGGTTTATCTGATTAATTTTTGCTGTTATGTATTTGGCTGTGGTTGTGCCTACTATACCGTCGACCTCTAATTCATCATACTCTTCTTGAAATTTCCTTACTGCATCTTCGGTGACAGGGCCAAAATAATTGGTCAATTCACTTTCGTTAAAATAGCCCAATTGATTCAGGTGTGTTTGCAGAATATTAACATCGTAGCCGCTCATACCTTTTTTCAGCAATCTGTCCCCAAAATCCGCGTTGACAAAAAGGCTAAAGGCCAAGATGAAAACTATAAGGAAAAACAAAAATCTTTTCTTCAAATAACTTACCCCCTATTATATGGTATTAAAAACAATACCAAATGTTCAAGGATTGTCATCAGTTTCTAACAAGCTTGTAATTATTATAGTATATGTCCACATCGAAATCAAACCTTTTTCTGTCAAACAAAAAATTCTTTCACACCACTCTTTCACACCACTCTTTCACACCACTCTTTCACACCACTCTTTCACATCCGGTGTAACAGTTCACACTATGTATGTTTTTTCCCTCATTATTATATTTGATATAATTGCTGAGTTACAAGGCTAAAGGACTGTATGCTTATTACGGGCGAAATCAAAATTTTTCAGTTAAATTACATATAGCGTATGGTAATTCCTTTAGTTGGTGTGATTTCGCTTTTCCTCCATTTCGCTAACAGTCCCTAATCCTTTCCACAACGCAATTCTTATCAAATACAAATAATTGTAGAA
>CAZQHS010000093.1:0-6908 GCA_964593485.1 uncultured Clostridiaceae bacterium | reverse complement strand
TAAACGGATGAAGTGGCAACAGGCGGAGTGGGGTTCTCTGTCAAATCTATAATAGTCCCGTCTTCGTGAACGCTTTTATCCCAAGTAATAAGGGGAGGGCTTGTATCTTTTTGATTCACATCAAATTCTATATAATAAGTACCTCGAGTGTTTCTTGCCTCATCTGCCACTTGGCAAACCAATGAAAAGCTTTGATAAGGTGGAATGTCAACTCCATTTGGGATATCAATATTAACAGTATAGGTAGTGTTGTATTCGTCTATTTCAGGAGCTAAAGTTCCATCAACAGCCAATTTCTTCTCTTTTTCCTTTACCATGGAGCCATTTGCATCTTTGTACTCCCAATGGTAGGTAAGGGTAAGAGGTGATTGTGGTGCCCCTTTGTTTTCTTCTTGGACAATTATATCCACGCTTGTCCTGCCTATTTCATAAAGCTCATAGGGATTATCCTCCCAAGTAGGCCAAATAATATCAGGTGATACACTGTCTAGTTTTAACTTGTATTTATCTATATTTGGCTTCGATGCAAATGCCGCCAAATTTCCTCCCAAATCATATATAGGGGACAAAAAGGGGCTATCGGATATAAATCCTTCAGGATTATAAAGTAGCTTAATATAATCTTCGCCGGTCTTAAGCTTGTATGCACCTGCCAAGGGGATGATGAACACGTGGGTGCCCTTATTATCTGTCCCCATATTAAAATTAGGAATATATCTATTACCATCAGACTTAAGAATATTCGTATATAAATTATCACTGCCTATTCCTTTTACGGGCTCATTAAATTTAGCAATAAAATTAATGCTATCGGTCGGGTTCACCCAATTATCTAAATATTCGCCATCCTGTATATTAAAGGGTATGACCTTGCCGCTATAGTCTATTATTCCTTCTACTGTCACATCCGTCATGACAGGTGAGAAATCATCATGAACATTTAGCTTGATATTGTCCAAATAGACATCAAGATCTTTTCCTCCTTCTCTTACTGCATATATATCTATTTTAAGTGCCTTTGTACCTGCAGGAGGTTGTACATTATTTACGGATAATGTCTTCCAACCTTTGACGCCGCTATATTTACCTGAGTACCATATATCTACCCAGCTACCGTCACCTTTTTGTGCATATAAATAGACTCGGAACCAATCCGGATTATCACTGCACCCTTGATAATCCAGTGAAAAATTTGCCCTAAGCTGCCCCAGCTCACCCAAAATCTTCTGGTTCCCTGATAAGGCAACGCTTCTTGCCACACGTGCATTGGATACATGTCTCTTGTCACCGCTATATACTGTATCAATAAAGTAGTAAAAGCTGCCTCCATTGCCACTGGAGGGTCCGTCACTAAGTGAAGTCACAGACGCTATCCCGTCATCCAGCCTTGTCCAGGAGGAGGTCTGATTGCCCGTATCATTGACCAAAACCCAATACTCTCCCCCATATACAGGCAAAGCAAAAGATATCATGCACAGCGCCATCACGAATACCAATTTTAAAACAACCCTAAACCTATTTTTCACACTTACCCCTCCCATATTTTCGAGAATTACGATAACCACGGATTTAACACGGTTGCTTCTTTTTTGCGTTCTTAGTTCTATCAGACATAAGACGACGGCGACCTTCACATATGTCGAATGTTGATAATATATCACATCGGATAGGGTGCTATAGACCCCATCGTCGCCTATAATCTGTGGTTTACGTTCCCGCCTTTACTTCCCTAATTATGTATGATATAGTGACAAATATAGACATACACTGACCACAGTCACTGACTATAGTCAGTGTACTCCGATTCGCTGCAAATGTCAATTAGGAGAGAATTGTGATGAAAAAGGTAAAACAAAGTACCCGTAAAGAACAAGCTGCTAAAACAAAAAGTTTAATCTATGAGACTGCATACAAATTGATGAAAGAACAAGGCTTTGAAAATGTGAGTGTTGATAAAATTATGAAAACCACGGGGCTGTCAAAGGGCTCTTTCTATGTGCATTTTAAATCAAAATCCTCTTTAGCTTCCATTTTGATACAGGATTTGGTAAATGAAATGGATTTGGATTATAAATCCTATGTTGAAACCGTCTCTATGGAAAAAACAGCAGTGGAGGCACTTTTATTACTTGTCGGAAAAATTTCTGATGTCATCTCCCATACTTTAGGCTATGAAAATATGAAAACCCTATATACCGCTAATATAACAAAAACTATAACAACTGACAGTACAACAAGCTATGATAGACAGTTAATAAAAATATTCTTTGAAATATTAAATAGCGGAATTAAAAATGGGGAGTTTAGAGATGATTTAGACCCGAACACTCTTTCGCAGCACTTTATTTTAGCCTTAAGAGGCCTTACTTATGAGTGGTGCATCCGCTACCCGGATTTTAATCTCAAAGAACAGGCCTTGGAACATTTTGATATCCTGCTTAAGGGCATACAAACAATGCAGTAACATATATTGTTCATGTTGAATTTTCATTTCCTCTATTTATTGTTTTAGAATAAAACAATAAATGTATGGAAGCCGCTTTTATTTTGCACATAATAAATTTGCTTTCATATTATTTCAGTAAGAGTATTTTTATATGGATGTGTGCAAATTGAACTTAAATAGGCAAACAGAATATAACAGAGAAGACGCTGTGAATTATGCCAAACGATATGCCCTCTCTCCCAATCCGAATTTCAGGTATTTTGGAATCTATGCAAACATAGGAGGCGATTGTACAAATTTTACCTCACAATGTTTATTTGCCGGTGGTGCCCCCATGACCTACAGCACAGAATACGCATGGTGGTATAATAATTCGGGCACGAATGATACATTAGATGATACCTGGTCAATACCCTGGGCGGTAGCTCATTCCCTTTACTGGACTTTGAGGGTAAACATGCAAAACGGTTACTATGGACCTAAAGGTCTTGAGGTGAGAGATATAAATGCAATGGAATTGGGGGATATGATTTTTTATGAGGGTGATAACGGAATAATATATCATTCTGCTATAATAACTTCATTTGACAGCAGCGGCCCCCTTATTTCCCAACACACTTTTAATGCTTTAAATATATCCTACCTAAAAACCTGGAAAGCAAAATTTATGCATTTTATCAAAATTAGCCTATAGTATTACTAAATTTAATCTATTACCAAGCAACACATAAAAAAGGTATCGCCATCTTTGCGATACCTTTTTTATTTCTAATTATATCGTTACTATTCACACTATAGCTTATCCATAATAACAGATAATTGTATTTGACACGATTGCTGGGTTACAAGGTTAATGGTCTGTATGCTTATTAAGCCCTCTGCTGTTAATATATATTGAATCCCCTCACATGATTGCTTAAAAACTTATTTATAAAGCTCCATAAACAAAGGAGCTATCTTGCATGGCTTTATGTCGACTTTTAGCCATACCTTCCCTAATATATATGGTTCCTCGTCCAACCACTTGTTAAGTTCGTCCAAAGATGGATATTCCACAACCATCATGGAACCTATCATCTTTCCGTCGTCATCCAGCAAAGCTGCCCCCAACAAATGTTCCCCTGCATTAAACCTTCTTTCCACGCCCTCTAAATGGTCTTCCCTTACTGCCAGCCTTCTATCCATTGCCTCATCGTCAGTGCCGTCATAACCTGTAACTATGTATTGCATTTCTCTACCTCCGTTAATCTCTTACTTTATCAATAAAAATCGGATATGGTACTTACAAACTGTGCAAGTCTACTTTCACCCATCTCCCATTTGATTTTATCATACAAACCAGTTAAACAAAAGCGGCTTCGCCATACCAAATATAAACACTAGATTTCTAATACCCCATCATTATTTAGATTTATCAAACGAACCATGGCGAAAAGGCCGCTTTTATAGCCATGTGCAATTTCCGAATAAAATGAGGAAATACTGGCACGGCATATAAGCAGTCCACACTGTGTGCATTTTCAACCTAATTATTTTATTTGATATGATTACTGAGTTACATTTTTTATAAACCCGCATAACATATTATAACGAGGTGTAATGATGCCTCCCGCTTCTATTAGGGAAATCCATGGATTTCCAGTTCATTTTTGCAAAATAGGTGGTGAGCATATCTCCCACCTCGATGAAACGCTCGGGTAGAGTTTTGTTTTTATCAAAACCCTTTACTGTAATCTTGTTATAAGGCTATTTGGGCCCGCTCCACACAATTGGCTGATAATTATTTAATGTAAATACAGAAATAACCACACAGACAGTGCAATTTATGAATCGGGTCTATAGATATGGTAACCCACAGACCCGATCCTTGAATTATTGTTTAGGTCTTTCCCTTAATTGTCTTTGTTGAGGCCCTACCGCATGAGATGTTTCCCAAACTTCAATATTCTAAAGAGGAGTTCTTGAAGCGGGGAAGAATTCCGGTATCGGCCTCTCATTGAATTCGAAGCATGGGTCTACTATCGGTGAACTGCAAAACGGTGCTGTGCAATAACCTGTGCTTAATACCTGGAGCTGAACCACTTGTTCACATTTTATAATTAAATAGTATCCTATTACCGGGGTTATATCAGTAATTTCAGGATGATTAGGATTCGGGGCGTATACCACATCAACACACTCACCAACAAATTCAAGTTTTATCGTTTCATTTTCAAGATGTGTCGGTGCACTTGCTGTTCCTTGTTGTGTAAGGATATATGCGATAGGCTCAGGACAATAAAGTAGTACATTGCTGACAGTTCGTGATATAGTTGTTCCCGGAACATTAATAACACCGCAGGAACCTATTGAAGAAATACTTAAGGTATAATCAATTGTAAATGGGAAGCTGACCCTCACAAAACCCGGCTCATCAGTGACTCTACGTGTGGGTATGATTGGACCTGCTACAGTTATTCTGAATCCTTCGCATTTTATATCGCTAATACAATGTGGGTCTACAGTTACACCTATTGTAGCGGGAGCAGTAAAACAATCTCTCAGCAAACATTCGTCAAAAACCTTGTTTGTTTCAATACAATCAATCTCCGATGCTGGTGGAATCGGTTCTTGTTGAAGAATGATTAAATCATCAGCCATAATTCTTTTCCCTCCTTATTATTTGATAAATAAGCACATAATGACTTAATATTATGGCTTGTTTTCACTGTATAATATGTTGCATGTCTTATAAGTGTGCTATAAGTAGCGGACAAAATCTTAAATATTGTAAAATTTAATAAATCGGCTTGTGCACTTACTGCAAAAACCCATTTTCATTGAAGAATATTTTTAAAAGATAACAATTAATCTTAGTGCCGCATATAAAAATAGTATATAAGATATATATCACGGAGGTATGCAAAAATGAATAACAATAACAGCTTGATTATTGAGAATATAAGAAATGACTTATGGCTGCTTAATCTATCACAACACGGCATCCTGACATATAAACTCATCTCAGGGGAAGGAAAATACAAAGAAGAAGGTACTATAGATTCCGGTGTTATCGAATTCGCTTCAGATATAGACGATAACGGCACTAAACATCTTGTATATATTAATAAATCTGGAAATCTCAAGTGCTGTAAATTTATTGACGGACAATGGTCAACTAAAACAATCTACCAAATAAAAAATAATAGTGCCACTATCCGGGAGCTGTCCTTATATGTAACGGATAATAATTTGGATATATTCTATATACATTATAATCCAAATTCACAAGCCCCCGGTATTTTGTGCCACAATAGATGGGATGGGGAAAAGTGCCAAGTATTTGAAATAAGCTATATTAAATTACTACCGGATGTGCACACTCATTATCAAATTGATATCCGGGAGAAGAAGGAAATACTTTTATTTTTTATATATAATACGGGAAAAGAAGTTGTTTTCAGAAATTGCAGGTGGCAAAACAACGCTTATAGTGCTATAACTACTTTGTTTTCCCTAAAAGGTAACAGTCTTGATTTCTTCTTAGCAAAATACGGTGCAGGATTTCATATGCTGAATGTTTCATATGTCAACTCTACCTATACTCTCGAAGATAGAACCTTCGATTCCTTTGGCAAGGTTTTAACCATTACCAATATATTTCAATGCAACTTGCGGATATTCCATCCTTTACTTATTGTTGATAAAAATAGCCTCTGGGCATTCTGGAGGGCAGGTGGCAAAATATTTTATTCTTCACTGTCAAACAGATGGTCAAAGGTCGAAGAATTAAAAACGGAATATAAAGGATCTATTTATATGTACTACTATATTCGTCAAACCCAAAGCGGTAATTCAACAATGAAAAGGGTGTTTGGAACAGCATCGCCAAACATAAACTTTCTTTTACCTCCGAGTTCACAAGAAACTATGGGAAAAGTTAAAAAAGAAAACCCTGCATACGTAAGTAGTACTCCCATGAGCAAGGCAGGTAGCAGGCCGTCACCTTTATCAAACTCAAATAAAACCATGGTACAAATGGAAAAGAAATCGACATGTCTTGGCCCCGGTATAAACCGCAACATTCGGGAGGTAAACAAAGACGGTTATAATGTATCGGATATACGTCTTATTCATAAAGAAGGTGCATGGGACAAAGAACTGATTCGCAATCAAATTATTCTTTCACAAGAGAAAGCAAGTTTAGAAACTCAATGTGCTGAGCTCAAAAAAGCCCTAATAGATGCCCAAGGCCAAATTAAAATTTTTGAATCCGGTTCAGGACACAATAACAAATCACAAAACAATTTGAAAGGTTTAAAGGGTTTATTCCAAAGGCTTATAAAAATATAGTAAAGTTTTATTCCCCATGGGTAATTTCTACACATAAAGAAAAAACCGCAAATTCCTGCGGTTTTATTTTTAAGGTGGAGCTGGTGAGAGGAATTGAACCCCCAACCTGCTGATTACAAGTCAGCTGCTC
>CAZQHS010000092.1:0-7033 GCA_964593485.1 uncultured Clostridiaceae bacterium | reverse complement strand
AAAATTCCAACCTTGGGTTATATGCAAGAAAATAAAAAATCATTTTTTGGAGTCCGAAAGATAAGGAAATCTACAGGCGGTGCCTGCAGATTTATCTTATTTCTTGGTCTGTTCAGAAGGAACGACAGCAAGGGTATATCCCAGAGGCTGTAAAATTTTAAATAACGTATCTATCTGCGGCGTTGCTTTCATGCTTTCCAGACGGGCAATGGCAGGCTGCTTAAGGCCTGCAAGGTCAGCGAGCTCCTTTTGGGATAGCCCTTTTGATTCTCTGACTTCAATCAATTTTCCAATCAGTGCCACCTCGAAATCAATCTTGGCTTTTTGCGTTGGATCAATGAATTTGGGGTCATTCCAGAGTTCATTAAAATTAGTTCCCATACGATTTACTCCTTTCAAGGTAATCAATCTGATTTCTCTTTGCCCTACTATTACAATAACATATTTGTTATAATTCCTATCGAGCCATTGTCATGATATCCTATACTAATCTTATGACTGTCTGCATGATAAAATAAAACCCTTAGAACTATTAGGGTTCCAAGGATTCACTTTTTAAATGGAGCTACTGGGGAGACTCGAACTCCCGGCCTGCGGTTGTTTGTAAGAAAGAATAAATTACTTTTCCTTTTCTTCGCCGTCAGGCCGGTACTCATGCGGCACCGGCTTGTAATCGGTCTTATATTTCTCATATTTCTCGCCTTGAGGAAGCGTTTCCTCTTGGTCTAAATTGTCCCTGTATTCGATTGACTCCGTACAGATGGCGTCCAGAAGGATTTTCTCAAGATGTTCATATTCGGCATATTGTCCGAGACTTGCCATCACAAAGGCATTGCGGACATATCCTGCACTGGCTTCCAAAAGGTCTTTATCAAAGTAATAACCGTAATGCTCAACGAAAAATGTCATCAGTATTACGATGGTCCTTGTGTTCCCCTCGCGGAAGGGGTGGGCCTGCCAGAACGGAGGAAATAGCCGGGCTATCTGTGCGGCAAATTCTGCACGGCTTAAGTCTTCCCATTTTACTTTTTTGATTGCTTTCCATGCTGAGTCCAAATCCTTCTTGATATTGTCGGAATCAGAATACCAAACGCTTATTCCTGCTAATAAAGGTTCTCGCTTTTGGATGTTTATAGTCCTAAATACCCCCGCCCAATCGTACACATCTTCAAAAAGAACCTTATGAATTGTCATTATTCCCGTTGTAGAAAAGTCATCAAATCCCTGTTCATAAAGCATCATCATATTGGCCTGTGAGAGTTCCGCTTCGGCAATATCTAATTTCTTTTCGTCATGAATGTTCAGTAGATTGCGCAGAACCAAGCTGCCTTTATAAAGATATGGATCATTCATAGATAGCCCCCCTTAGCCCTGCTTATGCTTTGCAATGAGAGCGGCTTTCATTTCTGCACCTGAAATCTCACCCCGTGCCCACTTGGTTGAGAGGGTTTTGGCTTGGGTTGAGATAGGAACGCCTTCTATTTTATTCAAAGCGTTGGCGAGCTTTACTGCTGCCAAGCGACGGGCTTGTAATTCCGGGGACATAGAATCATCTCCTTTAATAGTATTATTATGCCACAGATCACCTCTGGATTCTCGCATATAAAACAAATAACCTCGCAGCACCGTAATTTAAGTAGTCCAAGATTTAAACTTGTCGAATTCAAAGGGCTTAAATAACCATATACACGAAGCATAAAACCCTTAGAACCACTGCTATTCCAAGGATTCACTTTTTAAATGGAGCTACTGGGGAGACTCGAACTCCCGGCCTGCGGTTGTTTGTAAGGTACTATTATCATTTTGTTGACCTTAACAAAGTGTTCTCTCTAATCTTCCTCGATTTCATATTTGTTCTTAATACGCTTTTCGATATCCTCCGCCGAAGGTAGGGTGTCCGCCAATTCCAGCGGTACAAAATCGGACAGTTTATATTCGCTGACACCGATAGGCTTATTAATGTCACGCAGTGCATATTCAGCAGTCAGTTTATCTCTCTCTTTACAAAGCAGAATACCTATGGATGGGTTGTCGTGTTCATGCCGAAGTAAATCATCTACAGCAGAAAGGTAAAAGTTGAGTTTTCCGGCATACTCCGGCTTGAATTCAGTATTTTTTAACTCTATGACAACATAACAGCGAAGTTTGGTATTATAAAACAAAAGGTCAAGATAGTAATCTTTGCCACTGATTTCCATATGATATTGGTTTCCAACGAAAGCAAAGCCAGTCCCAAGTTCCATAATCGTTTTTGCAATGTTAGCAATGAGTTCCTGCTCAATTTCACGCTCAACAATTCCCTCGCGTTGTTCCACAAAGTCGAATATATACGGATTTTTTAAGGTTTCGTTTGCAAGGTTGCTTTGCGGCTGCGGAAGCATAGCATTATAGTTTGTCGCTTTTTCGCCCAATACCTGGCGTTGATATGTTTTTGTGCCAACATAGTATTCAAGCGAAGACAAAGACCAACCGTTTTCAATGGTCTGTGATGCGTACCAGAGATACTCATCAAGCGTTTTTGTTTTGTCAAAGAGGTGCCTGTTATGCGACCATGTCAAAAGTGCCGACACTGTCTGCACTTTCTCTTCATCTGAAACAAATTCAGCAAATTTACGCATATATTTCAGATTTCGAGTGGAATAACCTTTGACATTTGGGAACTCAAACTTGATGTCACGGGCAAGATTTTCTATAAATTTTGCTCCATACTTTGTATTTTCAATAATAACCCTACCGATATGCCAATACAAAATTATCTGCTCACGGTTTGCACCTAAAACAGCTCTGTATTGGGCTTCTTGAATTCGGACCTTGACGTTTTCCAGCACCTGAAAATAGTTGTCACTATTAATAAGCATGGAATTTCCTCCTCGTTTCTGCAAGCCATTAACACATTTTCTTCAAAACCCATCGAATTTGATGGCTTATAATCATCTGAATGTTCTGCTATTTAGGTATATTGTAACAAATATTTCCTTTAGTTACAATCCGTATTCATCCAGGCATTGCATTCAACTGGACAATTGCCAGTTCTTGGTCACCATTAACTCCGGAGTGAATAGTAACCTTTTTTGCTTAGGTTATTAGGGCATCGTTAATCTCAACGTTTTTCGCCATTGCTATAACCTTGGGAACTCTGGACATCTCTTTAGCACATAAACAAAATATTAAAAACTATTATTGGATTATTTACATCTGCTATGTAACTAATGTTTGAAATTTCTTTTATCAGAAAACAAAACCCTTAGAATCACTGCAATTCCAAGGATTTTTTTTAAATGGAGCTACTGGGGAGACTCGAACTCCCGGCCTGCTGATTACGAATCAGCTGCTCTACCTGCTGAGCCACAGTAGCATCAAATTACCTTATCATTGTATCAATTTAAAAATTATCTTTCAATTAATTTTTTAACAATTTTGGGATAAATCTTTACCAATTTGTAAAAATTAATCATATCTTGGCATGGAAAAGTGGCATGAAAATTTGAGATTCTGCATTGACGTAAAAGTTTTGAAGTAGTAAGCTATAGTTAAATAAATATGATAATGTCCGCTAGGGGAGCATATGCTGAGATAGTGGCGAAAGCCACTGACCCTTGGAACCTGTGTAGTTAATTCTAACGAAGGGAAGCGGTTTCTGTTAAAAAAGAAGCTGCCGCGTTAGAGGCGGTTTTTTTGTTTAACAGTTCCCTCCGAGGACATGTCAAAGGGAGGATATAAAGTGGATTATTTTATTAAAATGTTCAGCAAACTAAAAGAACTAAAACCAATCACAATTGTAATACTTCTTATACTTGTAGGCTTATCTGTTTATCTATCACGCCATAAGAAGGACAGAAAGATGAGGACAAATGCTTTGGTATACGGAGGCTTATGTATTGCCATGTCCTTTACCTTGTCTTATATAAGATTATATCGATGGCCTCAAGGCGGTTCAATAACACCCGGAAGTATGCTGCCTATATTCATATTTTCTTTTATATTCGGACCCGGTGCCGGTTTGACTGCAGGGTTGGCTTACGGATTACTTCAAATGGTGCAAGGGCTTTATGCTGTACATTGGGCCCAGGTATTACTTGACTACCCCATTGCTTTTTCTTTGATGGGACTGGCGGGATTAAACCGTAAACATTTGCCCATAAGTGCAATGATAGGCGGGTTCGGGAGGTTTTTGGCATCTTTCGCATCAGGGTTTATATTCTTTGGAAGCTACGCACCTGAAGGCATGAATCCTATCTGGTATTCATTTACGGTAAACTTTTTGATAATTGGCACGGATACTGGGATATGTATGATGTTATCTCTTATACCCCAATTAAAAACCGCAGTAGATAAATTAAAAGACAGGGCATTGACTTAAAGAATTATCGAATACACAAAACTTAAAGTTTTTATAAATCCTACTTTTCATTTGTTATATCTTTTGAAAACTCTATAATTTTAAAACAACCCCCATATTAAAAACGGGGGTTCTTTTTTATTTTATATTGGTTTTGTAACTATATTTGTTATAATATAAATAATTCTATAAACATGATTGATTATCAAATTAAAAATAGGTGAGGATATGAAGCAAAAAGTTAAATATCTTTTATTGGTGTTATCTTTAGTATTTATGGCTATCGGTACGGCAAGGGGAGAAATATTAGAGGTTTTAAAGAAGGCCATAAATATTTGTTTGGAGTGTATAGGAATTGGGTAAGTTTAAAAGAAAATTTGTACAGTCTTTTTCCGCCATACTTGCCAACAGTTATTTTAAGGGGTTTAGCAAAGGAGTTATTTATCAAGGTAAACTTAAATCTATTTGTTTCCCCGGACTTAACTGTTATTCCTGCCCCGGGGCCTATACATCATGCCCAATAGGCTCCCTGCAGGCCATTGCGGCGGGTATTAAACATCAAATTTCTTTTTATGTCTTGGGTTTTCTTATGTTAATAGGCACTGTGGGAGGAAGGTTCGTTTGCGGATGGTTATGTCCTTTCGGATTGTTCCAGGAGCTATTGTATAAGATTCCTTCAAGAAAATTAAAGATGAAAAAAATGTTTAACTATGGGAAATACTTCTTTTTAGTAATTTTTGTTTTAGCTGCACCGGCTTTGATAACAGACGATATAGGTTTGGGACTTCCTCATTTTTGCAAGTGGATTTGTCCTGCCGGGACCTTGGAAGCGGGTATCCCTTTGGTTATTAAAAATGTGGCTATAAGAAGTGCGATAGGACTTTTATATTATTGGAAATTGCTTGTTTTAGGAATAGTGGCCGTCCTGTCTATATTGGTTTCAAGGCCTTTTTGCAGGGCTGTATGTCCTTTGGGTGCTATTTACTCACTATTTAATCGAATTAGTTTTTACAGTATGGATGTTGACCTATCAAAATGTATAAAATGTGATATATGTCAGAAAAATTGTCCTGTAGATATAAAAATTTACGAAAATCCCAATAGCCCTGAATGTGTAAGATGTGATAAATGTGTTGGCAAATGCCCTACAAAAGCTATTGAATCGGGATTTTTAAATTATAAGAGGAGGAATAAGTTTGAGAAAAATATGGATTATAGTTGTCATACTGATAGTAGCAATGAACCTAACCGCTTGCAATAAGAAGATTGAAAAAAAAGAGCAGGATATATCCGAGAAAGGTTATTTAGAAAAGGAAAATACTGAAGAGGATCAGGTTGCTGGAAAGGATATACAAAAAGAGGAACCAAAAGAGCAATCAAAAAGTGAACAGCCCAAAGAGAATGAGAAAGAAACGGGAAGCACCGAGGTAACTCAAAAACCGGAAGAAGGGAGATTTAAAATTCCCGATTTTAAGACTGTGGATTTAGATGGCAATGAGGTTACGAGTGATTTTTTTGCCAAAAATAGTCTTACTGTATTGACTATTTGGACCACCACATGACCGGCCTGCATAGCAAGCATTCCTGCGTTGCAGGAAATAGAAGACAAATATAAGGATAAAAAGGTTAGGGTTTTGGGGATTCTTGCAGATGGTGAAATTGAAACGGGCAAAATGATTATGAGTAAAAAAGATGCCGATTATGCAAGCATTCTTCATACAGAGAGTCTTATAAACGGTTTCTTGGATCAGATAATGTATGTGCCCACCACATTATTAATTGACAGTAGCGGTGCTATGGTGGGGGATCTTATTGTGGGAGCAAAGTCTTTTGAAGATTTTACCAAGTTGATTGATAAAGCGTTATAACGTGTTCCAGAGAACAGAGAACAGAAGTCCGGAGAACAGATTAGGGTATTTCTTTTGGGTCAAGATTCTTCACTTGCGTTCAGAATGACAGGCTCCGGAACTCCTACTGCCATACAATATATATGGGTAATATAAATTTTAAAATATTAATATAATTCAAGATGATAAATAAGGCGATTGGCGGGGTTTGTATGTATGAAAATATAAAAGACGATGTAATAGTGAGAACACTTTTTGGCTGTGATCCATCCGATATCAGTAGAAACGTAATCATTAGCCCCATATGGTCATTGAATAGCTTTATAGAAAAGGCAGATAAAGTAAAAAAAACATTCAAAGGGTGGTATAGAGGTGTTGCGATAATATACAAAGGGATGGATATCACAATTATAAACAGTTGCATCGGTGCACCCCTTACCGGGGATTGTGTAATTGCTTTGGGCTATACTTCTTGTGAAAATATTTTGTTTTCTGGTTCCGCAGGTGGGATTAATGATAATTATGGTTTTGGTGACTTATTGATTTGCAGCAGTGCTATTATTGGTGAAGGTTTTTCCCGTTATCACAAAGGCAACTTACAAAAAGATTGTTTCGGTGAAGAGGTCTCAGGGGGTATAGAACTTGCGGAAATACTATTCAGAAGAACAAAGGAAAAGGCAGGAAAGATAGGGCTGAATACTTATCAAGGCAGGATTTATACAACGGATTCTATTTTGGGAGAGAACAAAGAAAGTTTTGGTTTTATGAAGGATAAAGGTTGTGATGCGGTGGAAATGGAATTATCCGCAGTATTTACGGCAAGTAAAAAAATAGATCGAAAAGCTAC
>CAZQHS010000091.1:0-7074 GCA_964593485.1 uncultured Clostridiaceae bacterium | reverse complement strand
TTTTATTTTACCTTAACTCGGAGGATTTTCATACACAAACTATTTCATAGTCTCGCTAAGGATTTTATAACAGGCAGAAGCGAATCTGCCTGTTATTTCCAACCCTTCCAACTGTCCAACTTTCCAACTTTTCCAACTGTCCAACCTTCCGCTTTCCGCTTTCCGCTTTTCGCTTTCCGCTTTCCACTTTCCGCTTTTCGCTTTCCACTTTCCACTTTCCGCTTTCCGCTTTCCACTTTCCGCTTTCCACTTTCCACTTTCCGCTTTCCGCTTTCCGCTTTCCACTTTCCGCTTTCCACTTTCCGCTTTCCGCTTTCCACTTTCCGCTTTCCGCTTTCCACTTTCCGCTTTCGGCCGAAATCGCATCGATTTTTTGTTGTTACCCTCTTTTGGTTATGCTATTATATACTTAGTTTTACAAATGGAGGGAACACTAATGGAGACACATATACATGATTTAGATATAAATAATTTGGATACAAATGTTATAGATGAAGGAGCCGCCATAATCAGAAAAGGCGGCACTGTCGTATTTCCTACAGAAACGGTTTATGGATTAGGTGCCAATGCATTGGCCGGGACTTCCGTAAACCGTATTTTTCATGCCAAGGGCAGGCCTTCCGATAATCCTCTCATAGTTCACGTTTCCAACCGGGATATGCTGCTTTTTTGCATTGGGGAACCACTATCCTTAAAAGCAAAACAGCTTATTGAAAAGTTTTGGCCGGGGCCCCTTACTATAATTTTTAAAAAATCAAAATACATACCTGACAATGTCACGGCGGGGCTGAATACCGTGGCAGTCAGGATGCCGGATAACAAAATCGCATTGGAGCTTATCAAAAGAAGCATGGTTCCCATCGCTGCACCTTCTGCAAACATATCCGGAAAACCCAGCCCTACCGCCCCGGAGCACGTGATTTTGGATATGGAAGGCAAGGTGGATATGATTTTGCTATCCAGCGATACGGTTGTGGGTGTGGAGTCAACGGTAATAGATATCAGCGGCCATGTTCCCGTAATATTGAGACCCGGCGGCGTAACCAAAGAAGAATTGGAAAAGGTTTTGGGCACGGTAAATATTGACCCCGGAGTCATGAACGAAGATGCATTGCCAAAATCACCCGGGATGAAATATACTCATTATGCTCCTGATGCACAGATGGTGATTATAAAAGGCGACAATGTACCGGACAGGATTTTAAAAATGGTCAATTTGGATATTAGGCAAGGACTCAGGGTAGGAATTCTCACCATTGACAAGAACAAGGACAAATATAAGGATTTAACCGTGATATCCATTGGCGGCAGCGATGAAGAAGCGGCACATAACTTTTTTAACGCCCTTAGGGAATTTGACAAAATAGGTGTGGACAAAATATATGCAGAAGCACTAAAAGAAGAATATTTAGGCTTGGCAGTGATGAATAGGATGAAAAAAGCCGCAGGATTCAATATAATTGAGTTATAGGAGTGAGACATATGTTTAAGATATTGTTTGTTTGCACAGGCAATACATGCAGAAGCAGCATGGCAGAAGGAATTATGAAGGATTTGATAAAAAATAATGATTTGGAGGATAAAGTCTACATATCCTCTGCCGGTACAGGGGTTAATCTATCCCTTCCTGCATCGGATTACGCCATTCAGGCACTAAATGAAATAGGATTGGATATAACGAATCATTGGTCTAGACCATTGAACAGACAGTTGATAGAGGATTCGGACTTGATTTTAGCCATGACCGGAGCTCATAAAAATCATATTTTAAAAACCATGGCAGAGGCGGAAGTAAAGACTTTTACACTTATTGAATATGCGACAAACGATGAAAAAGGAAATATAGAAGACCCTTATTTTATGGATTTGGATACTTACAGAAATATCAGAGATGAAATAATGAAATATTTGCTGTTAGTATTGGAAAAAATAAAGGAAAGCTGAAAGTAGAAGGCTGAAAGCGGAAAGTGGAAAAGTGGAAAAGTGGAAAACGGATAGTAGAAGTTAAAGAGAGGAAGGATAAATTTGAAAATAGCCCTTGGTAGCGACCACGGCGGTTTTAGACTGAAAAGTGAAATAATAGTGCATCTTAAAAACAAAGGCATTGAATATAAAGACCTGGGTACCTATGATGAGAAATCCGTAGATTATCCGGACTTTGGACAGGCGGTAGGCGAAGCGGTTGCATCGGGAGAATTCGACAAAGGCATAGTCATATGTGGCACGGGAATAGGCATAAGCATTGCGGCAAACAAGGTACCCGGGATAAGGGCTGCCCTTTGCGGTGATTGTTTTTCGGCAAAAGTGTCACGTGAACATAACGATGCCAATGTTCTTGCTCTTGGCGAAAGGGTTATCGGTACGGAATTGGCCAAGATGATAGTGGATATATGGTTGGAAACAGAATTCATCGGCGGAAGGCATAAGGTTAGGGTTGATAAGTTAAATAAGATGATATAGGGCAGGCACCAGGATCAGGCTCTGGGCACTGGGCACCGGGCACTGGACTCTGGCTTCTTGATTCTTGCCGGGAGACCAAAGGTCTCCCCTACGAGGGCAGACAGAGGCGTCTGCCCCTACCACCATCGTTCAACCATCGTTCAACAACCGTTCAGCCATTGTTGTTCCGCAACCGTTTAACAACCGTTTAACAACTGCTCAACTATTGCTTAACCATTGCTCAACCATCGTTCATTTATAATATGGTGAAAAGAGGTCTTAGGGCATGAAGGAATTCAAAAATGTCAATCTGATCAACCATCCCATGGTGCAGCATAAATTAACAATACTTAGGGACATAAACACCGGAGTCAAAGAATTCAGAGAATTGGTAGAAGAATTGTCGCTGCTTATGGGTTATGAAGTGACAAGAAACTTACCTCTGGAAGACATAGAAATCGAAACTCCCATATGCAAAACTACGTCAAAAGTTATATCCGGCAAAAAATTGGGTTTGGTTCCAATTTTAAGAGCGGGATTGGGAATGGTAGACGGATTATTAAAATTGGTTCCTACTGCAAAGGTGGGTCATGTGGGCTTGTACAGAGATCCCGTCACCTTAAACCCGGTGGAATACTATTGCAAATTCCCTACTGATATAGCTGAGAGGGAGATAATAATTCTTGATCCTATGCTTGCCACAGGCGGTTCCGCAGTAGCAGCCATAGACTTTCTTAAGGAAAAGGGTGCAAAAACCATAAAGCTTATGTGCTTGCTTGCCGCTCCTGAGGGAATAAAGGCTGTTAATGCAAAACACCCTGATGTAGAGATTTTTTTAGCGGCTATAGATGAGAAATTAAATGAACACGGATATATAGTGCCCGGTTTAGGTGATGCGGGAGACAGATTATACGGAACGAAATAAAAAGCAAAACTAAAAAACAGCAACCATTGGGAGGGGAGAAACATGAAAAGAAAGGACAAGCATAACTATTATTTAGATATTGCCGAAACGGTTTTGGAAAGAGGGACATGTCTTCGTAGAAATTATGGTGCCATAATCGTAAAAAACGATGAGATAATTTCCACCGGCTACAGCGGTGCACCAAGAGGCAGGGCGAATTGCAGCGACTTGGGATATTGCATGAGGCAAAAGTTAAACATACCAAGAGGTCAAAATTATGAAAAATGTAGAAGCGTACATGCGGAAGCCAACTGCATCATTTCCGCAAGCAGGCGTGATATGATAAATTCTGTGCTGTATCTGGTGGGCAGAGATATGGATACGGGACAGCTTGTCCAAAATGCAAACTCCTGTACCATGTGCAAAAGACTGATAATAAATGCAGGGATAGATACAGTAATAATCAGGGACAGCAAAGAATTATACAGGATCATCGAAGTTATAGATTGGATAAATGAAGATGATTCTTTAAGCGATATAATGGGATATTAAAAATCGTAAATTTCATTATATGCATAAAAAGGATAATTATGAGAAAAGATTATTGTGTCAATAAAAAACTTTTTAGACGATCCTAAATACGGATTCACAAAATATCCCAAAAAAATTTACAATAGCAAACTACATATAAACTGGAGCAACTTTTATCAAATTTCAAATAAAGAACTTTAAAAACCTATTAAAATTTGGATGAATTTTCAAAAACCTTTTAAAAAAGAAAAAATTACATTAGTTAATTTTTTAAAAAAGCAAAAAATAATAACGGGAGAAACAAAAAACCTTGAAATTACAAGTTTGGTAAGTTTGACTTTATTTTTCGTTTGTTTTAAAATTATGATGTTGGGACAGTATTAAGCTTTATACCCGGGAGTGATAAAATGAGGAACTATATGATGGCATTTTTTACTTCAGTCTTATTAGCATATTTTATAACACCTTTGGCAAAAAAGTGGGCTGATAAAGTGGGTGCCATAGATATACCCAAGGATAATCGAAGAATCCACATTAGACCGACACCTTTGTTGGGTGGGTTAGCAATATATTTTGCATGTATTATAGGTATTATTATTTATATACCTATAAATCAAAAAATTTTAGGTATAATAGCAGGAGCTACTGTTATTGTCGCATGCGGGTATTTTGACGACATTAAATCGCTTTCTCCCAAAACCAAGCTTGCAATACAAATAATCGCAGCACTTATTGTGATTTACAGCGGCGTACGGATAAACAGGCTCACCAATCCTTTTGTTTTTTTAGGTGGTGGCAAGTGGATAGAATTGGGAGTTCTATCTTATCCCTTGACATTGTTTTGGATTGTGGGGCTGACAAATGCTTTTAACTTAATAGACGGACTTGACGGACTTGCCGCAGGAGTATCGGTGATTTCAAGTATGACTTTGTTTGTTGCAGCTATACTTTTAGGCCCCGAGCAGCAATATGTGCCTATAATAACGGCGATACTGGCGGGCTCCACATTAGGATTTCTTCCTTATAACTTTAATCCCGCCAAGATTTTTATGGGGGATACAGGGGCTATGTTTTTGGGTTATATGCTTTCCGTAATATCCGCCATAGGAGTTCTCAAAAGTGCAACGGCCTTGGCTGTCTTTATTCCCGTCTTTGCTATGGGCCTGCCCATAATAGATACGGCTTTGGCAATGATAAGAAGAGCAGCAAACGGCAAATCCATGGTCGAAGCCGATAAAGGGCACTTGCACCATAAACTTATAGCAAGGGGCTATAGTCAAAAACAAGCCGTTTTGACATTATACTCTTTAAGTGCTGTACTTGGAATTGGAGCAGTTGCAATTATAGAAGTGAAACTGAAAACCTTGTATTTTTTAGTATTTTTAGTTTTCGCTGTGACATCCATGGGCATGAAGCATCTAAAAACTTTAAACAACAAAGACGGAAAAAACAAAATGGATGCATGAAATGTAGTTACAAGACGGCACAGTCAATAATGAGACTGTGCCTTTTTAAAATATATAAGGATTTACGTTACTGTTCACATGATCTTGGTGTCATCCTATTTTAGGATGTGCCATTTACCATAGCAATTTAAGATAATTTGTTAATATATGAATAGTAAGGATTTTACAAAAAGGAGAATAGTGAATGATAAAAGTACTTTCCGTATTCGGCACAAGGCCTGAAGCAATCAAAATGGCACCACTTATAAAGGTTTTGCAAAATGAAAAAGATATAGATTCAAAAGTTTGTGTAACCGCTCAACATAGGGAAATGTTGGATCAAGTTCTGGACATTTTTCAACTCACTGCGGATTACGACTTGGATATAATGGAAGAAAAACAAAGCCTTTCTGATATAACCGTTAACGCCTTGAAAGGTCTGGAAAAAGTTATAAAGGATGCCAAACCGGATATGGTTTTGGTTCACGGTGATACCGCCACGACTTTTGCCGGGGCATTGGCTTCTTATTACCAAAAAGTAAATTTAGGTCATGTGGAAGCGGGACTTCGTACCTATAACAAATATTTTCCTTATCCGGAAGAGCTGAACAGGAGATTGGTAGGGGCTATAGCCGATTTGCATTTTGCTCCTACTGTTAATTCAAAAAAGAATCTGATAAAAGAAAATATTAGTGAAAGCAACATTTTCATAACAGGAAATACAGTCATTGATGCATTGAAAACAACTATCAATAAAGAATATGAATTCAAAAACCCCATACTGAAGAAAGTTGATTTTTCAAAAAAGGTGATCCTGGTAACAGCTCATAGAAGGGAAAACATTGGAGAGCCTTTGGAGAATATTTGCCATGCCTTAGGACAAATATGTGAAAATTATACGGATACAGAGGTTATATATCCTGTACATATGAACCCCAGTGTCAGGGATATCGCATACGGAATATTAGGCAACAAGGAGAGGGTACATCTCATTGACCCTATTGATGTGGTTGAAATGCATAATCTGATGGATAGATCTTTTATGGTTCTTACTGATTCAGGGGGTCTCCAGGAAGAAGCCCCGTCTTTGGGAAAACCCGTGTTGGTTCTTCGCTCAGAAACCGAAAGACCTGAGGCAATCGAATATGGAACCGTCAAATTAGCGGGAACAAAGATGAAGAATATTTACACATTGACGTCTATACTATTAGATGATAAAAATGAATACGAAAAAATGGCAAATGCAACAAATCCATATGGTGACGGATACGCTTCCGAGAGAATCAGAGATTGCTTATTGTATAAATTTAAAATTAAAAAAGAAAGGCCAGAAGATTTTAGGCCTTAATAAATATTATAACGGGGTGTAATGATATCTCCCACCACGCCCCCAACGCTCGGGTAGAGTTTTGCTTGTAACAAAACTTTTTACTGTAATCTTGTTATAAAACAATACGTAGTAGTGTTAACTGATCTGTGCTTCGCTTCCCTGAATTAAGGATTTCTTACTGAATGTAGGGGATTTCTTATCATTCCATTCCGTGGGCAGAGCTGACAACAGCACGTCCAATTCCTTGCTGCAAATCAGGGCTTCCATGCTACCCACTCCGTGTTTTGTAATCGTTTCATAGAGCATATGTCTTTTCATTTCAATCTCTTCCAAGGCTTTTTCACTTGTATTCATTATTTCATCCTCCTTATATACACTTATACATTTTAGTACTCAAAGTACAAGTTTTCAACATCCTAAAAACA
>CAZQHS010000090.1:0-7246 GCA_964593485.1 uncultured Clostridiaceae bacterium | reverse complement strand
CTTTGTTAAATACCATGTGAAGATAATGAACATTTTCATCAAATATTACTCTTTCTACAGCTTTTTCGTTCCCTTGAGCCAATTTAAATATTTGCTCTACCAAAATTATCACCTCCATGGACAGATTATATCATATATTATAATAAAAAAAGAAGTATTTTTTTGACTTTAAATGTCATCTTATACCTGTTGTCCGCAACTATCAGCATTATCGCTTGCTTTATGACAGCAGATTATTGCATTTGATATGATTGAAACTCATATTAATAAAATAGCGATAGATATGTCTATATAAATATTGACTTATACGTCCGAAGTGGCATTTTGATATTATAGAAATAATAGTACAACTCCGGCTATGGATACAAGGGCACCTAATATTTCCCTTGATAGAATTTTCTCCTTAAAAACCATTATTGAAACCGGTATTATAATAACCGGTGCAATTGATGAAATTGATGATACAATACCTGCCGGGGCATGCTGAAGAGCAGCCAAAGAAAGCGCCACACCGATAAAAGGCCCAAAAACGGAACCTATTGCAATCTGTTTGATTGCCTTTTTTTCTTCAAATGCACCCTTTATCTCAGGCCATTTTTTACCTGCGGTTATTATAATTGTATATCCGATAAAGGCGGCAATAAGCCTGACCTGTGTAGACGCAAAAGCATTATAATTACCCATGCCTAATTTACCAAAAACAAGGCCCAAGGCCTGTCCAACAGCACCTAATGAGGCATATATTATGCCTTTTATAGGTCTATTGAAAGAAATCTTATTACCCTCTGGATTACGGCTAAGTATAACAAGACTTATACCGGCCATGGTCATAGCCATGCCGATCAAACCCAACAGTGAAATCTTTTCACCCAAAATTAGATAGCTGGCTATCGCCGTTATAGGCGGTGCAGCAGACATGATAAGCAAGGATATACGTGAGCCCAATTCCACCAAAGATGCAAAAAGAAAAATATCACCCAAAACAAACCCCAAGAATCCAGAAATCAAAAGCCAAAACCAGGTATGTCCAGTTGCATCTGTGGGTAAAGCTAAACCTCTGCTTATAAATGAAGATATCGCAAGCAAAGGAAAGGCTATAAATATTCTTATATAGCTTACAGATAAGGAACCTACGGATTTACCTGCAGATTCATAAGCTATTGCATTAACCATATAACAAAAGGCCACAAGCAATGCGAATATTTCTCCCATATGTGTTTGCATTTTTTCCTCCGTCAATTTTAATTTTGATTACACTAATTTATTATATACCGCCTAAGAAAAAAATCAAACTTTTTTAAAATATGATTAAAAATATCAAAAATATCATCTGCCTCAATAACTAAAAAGGAGAAAGAAATACTGCATATATCTTCCTCCCCTGAACTGGAATAATATCCTTAAAAGCGATACTTTATTAATATTGTATAAAACTTCTTTTAATCAGCTATGGTATACGAATCTAAAAATTTCTGCATTTCGTTTTTTGCATTTTCATATTTTTCTTTCGTCTTCTCCACATCTTCTTTTGCTATCTTATCTTTTTCATATTTTTCTATTGCAAGCTCAAATTCCAATTTGCTTATTTGATAGTCTTGTATTTTTAAAGTACCTTCTATAGTATTTGGCCAGTTATAAAAACCAAGAGTTTGTATTTCCCAACCCGTATTACCCACCTGGTCCAATATATCTTTTGTAATCTTTGTTTTACTTTTTTCTGTAAGCTTTTTAAAACTCTCCAATCCTTCCCTGACCTGCTCAATTCTATATATTGACTGCTCTAATGAAAATGCATCCAAAAGAGTGCTGCCACCCAGGTTTTCTTCGCTGAATTCATCCTCAGGAACCTCAAATTTGACTTTTTCAATACTCAATTTAGAGTTGCTGTTTGTACATCCTGCTGTCGATAAGACTACAAATGTAAAGATTAGTAATAAAATAACCGGTAGTTTGAATATTGTTTTATTATCCATAAAATCACCTCTATATCTTTGACAGATTTAACAATAAAATGTTCCAATAACACCCTGCCCAATTTTTGTTAAAATAAACTATACTCATTATTACTTTAGTTGCATAGTATGGAAGTGTATTATTATTTAAAGGCGGGATGCAAGTGGATGTGAATAAGGCAGTCTTATATGTGCTTGATTTTAAAACAGGAGATGTAACAGGAGATAAGGTAACAGATTATATTTATCTTTTAGGCGAAAAGCCTTACGAGGATAGCCCCTTCAGAAGCAATATAATCATCAGAATCATTGACGGGAAAACAGGCAAAATAATAACTGTAAGACCTAAGGTAAATTCAGGCTATGGCCCAACATTATTTTTAAGCGATTTTACCAAGGATAAAGTAAGCGATGTTCTTCTAAGTATAGATAGCGGTGGAAGTGGGGCTATTGGTTACTATTATATTTTTTCTTTTATAGATGATGTACCAAAGAAAATTTTTGATTTTGAAGAATTCAATAATAGATTTACCTATGAAGTGAACTACCTTAACAATTATAAAGCTGAAGTACTAAGTAACGAAAATAACAAAAGGTATATTATAGATTTGTCTTTTAAAGGGCCGGAATATTTATCAGAAATATATAATCCTGATGGCACATTAAAAAAACCCATACAAGGTTGGGTGGATCCCTTAAGTGGCCTTTATCCCATTGATTTCCAAAGGGATGGTGTTTATGAACTATATGGAATTCAGGCAATAGCAGGAAGGTATCATGCTGATGGATTAGGGTGGGTGCAGACATCTTTAGAATGGAATGGAGATGACTTTAAAGTATTTTTCCAGACTGTAGGAATATTCGGTGATGATTAAAAATACATGACGGTTCGTGAATCGCCTAAACTACATTTGTTTAGCTATACTCCTAATAAACTTTGATCAAATGCAAACAAGGCCTCGTTGATTTCAAAAATATCATAATTACCATTTTCAATAAAATATTGAATAATAATATCGAACTTACTGCTACACGAAAGAGCAAAACCTGCCTTTAGCAGTAAGTCTTTTGTTTCATCCAGGTTAAGCCTCAGTGCAATGGCAAAAGCAAGGGCAGTAGGTTTACTCGGCTTATAATTCACATCATTGCGTATCTTGGAAAATAATTTACGGTCAATATTTGCTTTTTTATAAGTTTCCGCATCAGACATCCCACTCTCATCTATTAGACGCAATAACATTTGCGAAAATGTTTCGTCTATATGTTTCAATACATCTTCAAGACTACGTTTATGTTTTTGCATTGGTACGGTTACCATTGTAGTCATTCGCCCGTAGTCTTTCGAACGTTTTTCTTCTATCCGATAGCTTCTTTCATAGTCCCCTCTATTTTCGCATATATGTTCTTTAATATATTTATCATCAATATACTGCGTGATAGACGTAAAAAGTTTTTCTGATAACATATATGCCTTTTTGTCAAACACAACCAAATAAATCATCATTTCATTGTTTAACGAAAAATCGCTTATTACAGAAATTGCAGTACTTAAAGCCCTATCCTTGGGATAGCCTAAAGTACCTGACGAAATCAAAGGAAAAGCAATGCTTTTCAATTCATGGTCTTTGGCAAGCTCAAGGGAATTTTTGTAACAATCTGCCAGCAATTGTTCTTCATTATGCATTCCGCCCTGCCAAATAGGTCCCACGGTATGAATTATGTATTTAGCCAGCAGATTATAGCCTTTGGTTATTTTTGCCTGTCCTATACCACATCCGCCAAGTTTTCGACATTCTTCCGATAACTCCGGTCCGGCAGCAAGATGTATCGCTTTGTCAACCCCACCATCTCCGGTAAAAGAAGGATTGGTAGGATTGACAACAGCATCAACAGACACCTTAGTTATATCATCTCGTATTATTTCAAACGGCATTTTTTCGCCTCCTGCCACTTGCTTTGAAACACAAATAAATTCCTGTTGGAAAATATAAAAAAATCGTAAAAAATCCTTATCCTTTAGTAATAACGAGGAATAAGCTTGAATTATCTACCTCTATTATATCATAAGGAAAACCCCATGCCTTACCTATGGCATCCAGTTCTTCAGCCGAATGAGTTGTTGCCCGGAAACCATCCTTACAAATTATTACACCATCCTTTGTTTTTTCCATGTCAATTTTACCTAAAAGCCCCTTATCAGATTGTTCCTCAAACCATAACAGACGATATTCCCAGAATTTTGGACTATAGGTACTGATAAATATCCTGCCTCCTGGAGCCAATAATCCCGCTAAAATGCCTGTATAACCAATTGGTTCAATCTTCATGGCCGATAGACCATTTTGTAGGCATAAAATTGTATCATAAAAGCCGCCAAGTTGTAGATTATGTGCATCCATGACAACGAGATCTGCATTTTTTACACCCCTCAGGTACTTTTTGCCAAAAGAAACATTTTCTTCGGATATATCAATGCCAGTTATTTCTTTACAATAGGGTGCTAGTTCTTTCACAATCCGTCCGTATCCTGCACCTAATTCTAATACGCGATCTGTTTCCTTAATATTTTGTTTAACATAATCTATCTCGGCATATAGGTATTGTTCTACCCTTTCATATTTTGTCTCGTATACTTTGTAAAGCTTCCTTGCATTTAAGCTCTGTGCATAATAGTTGTTATCCTTCACAATGATAGCTAACCTCCCTTACAAATTATTTATCTTTTCTATATACTTTCGCTTTAATACAGGATTATTTTCCGCAATATAATCATCAATACTATCAGGAAACATGGTGATTTGATATCCATCTTTTCCTTTTATGTATGCCATAAATACAGCACCTAAATACTTGCTTATAGCTTATTTTCGACATTGGTAGCCCAAATTCCTTTTTGCTTTTACCACCCTTTACACATTCCCCCATTTCCATGCAACATTTCTGATATTCATAAATGAGGCATAAACATTGAAATTTCAGTGTTTATGTCTCATTTATTTTCTTCAACTGTCAAACTTTAGTCTATAGCAAAAATAAAAACTAAGAATAATATTTTCCCGATATTTCTTTTATATTTATCTGCACTACCGCAGTGCTGCTAACCATATCGTCCGATGGTCTCTTATTAGTTAAATTAGGCGTATACTTTTCAATAATCTTTTCTAAAATTTTTCTTTTATCATTAATATCCTCAACCACCTTGGCAACCCCAGATATTATAATACTTTCATACTTTGTATTGGTATCACACGGCTTTTCATCTGCATCCAATAATAAACCATCCATTTCAAAAACCGTTGCACCCACCCTTGGGTCCCGAACTATGTTATCGAGTTTCTGGCCTTTAGGTAGCCCATGGAAATAAACTGAGCCATCACAGTAAACAAAATGGATAGGCGTACAGTACGGTGTGCCATCGGCATTTAATGTTGCTAAAGTACATGTCCGTGCCCGCTGAAGTAAAAGGTTCATTTTATCATCAGACAAGGGATGAGTTTTCATACGATATTGCATTGCATATCATTCCTTTCATATTACCTTGTCTATATTATACAATAATTTGGAAAGCAATTGAAGAAGCAATGGGGACAGTCCCTTTTGCTTCCTTTTGCTTTTAGTGAAGAAGCAATAGAAGCAACGGGGACAGTCCCCTTTGCTTTTATATCATATCTTTGATTTGGGCTACGTCCTTATCTCCCCTGCCAGAAAGATTTACCACAATTATTTCATCCTTGTTCAGCCCTTTTGCCAATTTAATAGCATATGCAACGGCATGAGCAGATTCAAGAGCCGGGATTATTCCCTCTGTTTTTGAAAGTCTTAAAAATGCCGATAAGGCTTCTTCATCGGTAGCACTTACATATTCGGCCCTTTTAGTATGATTGTAATAACTATGCTCCGGTCCCACCCCAGGATAATCTAACCCCGCTGCAATGGAATAGGTGTCATGGTCCAGTAGATAACATTTAAAACCATGTATCATACCAATTTTGCCACCCCCAATGCTTGCTGAATGCATTTTTGTATCAATGCCTTTCCCCCCGGGTTCAACACCAACCATCTTAACATCCTTATCTTCATAAAATGTTGTAAATAAACCAATAGCATTGCTACCGCCCCCAACACACGCAATTAAGTAATCCGGCAGCCTACCTTCTTTTTCAAGAATTTGTCTTCTTGCCTCTTTGCCAATTATAGATTGAAAAGTCCTAACTATCATAGGAAATGGATGCGGGCCTACTGCAGAACCTAAAAGATAAAAGGTATTGTCTTTATTATCTACATAGTCCTTGAGAGCAGCATCTACTGCCTCTTTTAATGTTCTGAGCCCGTCTTTCACTGCAACCACTTTGGCACCTAATATTTCCATTCTGAATACATTCAGTTCCTGCCTCTTTATATCTTCTTCTCCCATATAAACAACACAGTCCATACCTAATAATGCACATACAGTGGCTGTAGCTACCCCATGCTGGCCCGCACCTGTTTCAGCAATTATTCTTGTTTTCCCCATCCTTTTGGCCAAAAGGCCCTGACCTATAGCATTGTTAATTTTGTGGGCTCCGGTATGATTCAAGTCTTCTCTTTTTAAATATATCTTTGCTCCGCCGACTTCTTCCGTCAGTCTTTTTGCAAAATACAACGGGCTCTCCCTACCGATATATTCGCTAAAATAATAATTTAAATCTTTTAAAAATTTTTCGTCCTCCATAGCATTATAAAATTCTTCCTCTAATTCTTTTAGCACAAGTCTTAAAGCATCCGATACAAATGCTCCTCCAAATTCACCAAATAGTCCATTTTCCCTTTTCATATTTATTCCTCCAATTAATATAATTTCAAATACAAAAAACCCTCATCCTGATTAGGACGAAGGTTCTATTCGCGTTGCCACCTAAATTATGCAAAAATTGCATCACTCTAAAGGGATACTAAAATATCCTGTCCTTTGGTAACGGTAGGCTTCCGGCTGGGGGTACTCTCCTTGGATTTCCACCCGCTTCTACAAAGTCCATTCATTAAATCCCTCTATGCTAATGTTCCACCAACCAATAGCTCTCTGTAAAAGATAAGAATTAACTACTCTTCTTTGTCAACGAATTTATTTTTGTATTTGTAATCATTGTATCAAATGAAAAACCGGTATGCAATATAAAGTTTTTGTAAGCAAAGGGGACAGTCCCTTTTGCTTTTTTTATATTTCGTGTGTAAGCAAAGGGGACAGTCCCTTTTGCTTTTTTATTTATTCAAATTTATTTTATGGACTGCATTGCTATTAATCTCTAATAGACCTG
>CAZQHS010000089.1:1232-7302 GCA_964593485.1 uncultured Clostridiaceae bacterium | reverse complement strand
TGCTGATAAAAGATGCAAAAGAAAATGCTTTGGCTATTGAAGATGAGGATATAGAGACTATTTACGGAGAAAAGGATGCATATAAAGAAGTAGATAGCTATAACGAAGAGCTGGAAAGAGTGGATGTAAGCGAAAAGATAGAACTGGCCATGAGACTTGAAAAAGAAACAAAAAGTCAAAGCCAAAAAGTGAAATCCATTGATGATTGTGTAGTAGCCTCAGGGAAAGGTGAAAGATACATATTAAATTCAAAAGGTCTAAATTTGAGCCATATATCCAATATAATCTATGCATTGGTGTCTGTCGTTGTGGAAGAAAACGGGAAGGTAAACACTGCTTATTCCTACAAAGTTGCCTATGATATCAATGAAATAGATACAAAAAAACTGGCGGAAGAATCCGTTGCAAAAGCACTATCTTATATGGGGGCTCAGAGTGTACCATCCGGGAAATACGGTGTTATCATAAAAAACGATGTAATGGCGGATATCTTGGACACTTTTTCAGGCATATTTTCCGCCTACAATGTACAAAAAGGGTTATCCCTTTTGAAAGGCAAACTAAAAACAAAGATAGCTTCGGATAAAGTTACTTTAATTGATGATCCGTTAATGAAAAAGGGGCTGTGTTCCATTCCTTTTGATGATGAAGGTGTAGCGGCATATACAAAGGCAGTGATAGAAGAAGGCATACTCAAGACTTATTTATATAATTTGAAGACAGGGAAAAAGGATGGCGTTAAGTCAACGGGGAATGCATCAAAAGCATCCTACGCTTCTCCTATGGGCACATCGCCTTCTAATTTTTATATCAAACCCGGAAATAACGATTTAGACGGATTAAAGAAAACATTGGAAGAAGGTTTGCTTATAACAGAGGTTCAAGGACTTCATTCGGGTGCAAATACAGTATCAGGTGATTTTTCTTTAGGTGCAAAAGGGTTTTTAATTAAAGACGGGGTTGTAAATAGACCAGTAGAGCAAATTACTATTGCGGGCAATTTCTACAAAATATTATTGGATATAGTGGATTCGGGTTCTGACTTGAAATTCGGTATCCCTTCGGGAGGAAGTTGTTTTGGAAGCCCCAGCGTGATAGTGAAAGAGCTGTCAGTGGCGGGGAAGTAGAATGGTGCTTACAAATTTAATACATTTTTGATTCTACTGAGATAAAAATAAAGAATTTGATAAAGATTACGTTGTGGAGAGGCTTAAGGTCTGTTAGCGAAATGTAGGAAAAGCGAAATCACACCACCGGAAGGATTTATCTATACAATTTCAGACAATATATCGAGGAAATTTTGATTTCGCCCGTAATAAGCTTACAGACCATTAGCCTTGTAACTCAGTAATCGTAGCAAATACTATTATTTATTAGTTAGTATGTAAGGGTTAGTATTTAAGGTCACAGTAGGGAAAAGTATCCGTTGACATAAGATATGAACAAATATATAATTTAAAAGAATCGTTGAATAAAGCTTGGCCGTGCTAGACGGGGAGATTGCGGTGCCCTATAACCTGCAACCCGCAACAGCAGGGTTGAATTCCTTTGCTGAGGTAGACGCTTGTAAGGTCTGCCCCTGATAAGTGATGTTGATGATTGGGTCCTGCGCAACGGAAATTTATGAACCCCGTCAGGCCCGGAAGGGAGCAGCGGTAAGTGAACTCTTTCGTGTGCCGCAGGGGTGCCTGATTGGAGTTAACTGTCAGGGTTACGCTTGGAAGTGTTCCGCCGAAGAAAGGTGCACGGCCATTATAATTTTGAATATGAGGCTTGTTTGTTAAATACGACAAAGAGGCTTTTTTTATGTTCACACGATGTTTACTTAACGCTTAGTCAGAAATATTAGTTTTTGATATAGATTGCGTTGTGCAGAGGCTTAAGGTCTGTTAGCGAAATGTAGGAAAAGCGAAATCACACTAACTAAAGGAATTACAATGCTATATATATAATTTAACTGAGAAATTTTGATTTCGCCCGTAATAAGCTTACAGACCATTAGCCTTGTAACTCAGCAATCGTGTCAAATACAATAATCTGTTTTATAGATAAGCTATTGTGTGAATAGTAACGGCAATCGTGTTAAATACAATAATCATCCCATAATTTTCTCGCAAACATTCTTGTTTTATGATAATATTATTTAAGGGTTGTGAAGGATTTTAATAAGAAGAGAATTTAAAAATACAGGAGAAATTTGTGCTGTAATATGGAGGAATCAATATGTATGTAGCTTTATACAGAAAGTGGAGGCCAAGAAAATTCGATGATATATGCGGTCAGGAGCATATAACATTATCTTTGAAGAATCAAATAAAGGCCGATAGGATTTCACATGCATACTTATTTTGCGGAACAAGGGGTACGGGCAAAACCACAGCAGCAAAGATTTTAGCTAAGGCTGTTAATTGCTTGGATTTAAAGGATGGCAATCCCTGTGAAGAATGTGAAAGTTGCAAGTCTATAAATGAAGGCAATTCCATTGATGTATTTGAAATAGATGCAGCCTCAAACAGAGGCATTGATAATATAAGAGACTTAAGAGAGGCAGTTAAATTCACACCTATAGGCAAATACAAACTATATATAATCGATGAAGTCCATATGCTGACTAATGAAGCATTTAATGCACTTCTTAAAACCTTGGAAGAACCCCCCGCTTATGTAATATTTGTTCTAGCCACCACAGAACCCCATAAGCTGCCGGCAACAATACTGTCAAGATGCCAGCGCTTTGATTTCAAAAGGATAGGCCCAAAATGCATGTCTGATAGGCTAAGCTTAATTTCAAAAGAAGAAGGAATCAAGATAGGCAAAGAGGCTTTGGAACTTATCGTTAGAAATTCCGATGGTGCTATGAGGGATGCCATCAGTATCATGGATCAGTGTGCTGTTTATAGCAGTAAAAATATTTCTACAGATGATGTATCTGCGGTTTTAGGGATAGTGAACGATAAATATTTATTTGAAATAGCGGATTCAATTTTAAAAGAGGACATAGTTAATATAATGAAGCTTTTGACCAAAATATCCGATGAAGGGAAGGATATGCAGCAATTTACCCGGGATTTGCAGATGCACTACCGGAACCTTTTGATGGCTAATGTTGTAAACCAAGCAGAAGATGTAATTGATTTATCCAAAGAAAAAATAGATTTATTAAAAAAACAAGGTAAAAGCTATACCAAGGAAAGCATATTAAGGTGTATAAAAGTACTGTCCGAATTATCTGCTGATATGAAATGGTCACCGCAGCCTATGCTACTATTGGAAGTGGCACTTATTAAAATGAGCAAACTGGAAAAGGATATGAGTTATGAGGGGCTGACAGCAAGGATTGCAACTTTGGAAAAGGCAATAGCAGAGGGAGAAATATCGGTTAAAACTCATAAGCTTAAAAATGAACAGACATCACTGAGTGATAATGAAGAAGAGTATCCAAACGGAGATAGTGGAGATGAAGATGTTTTTATTGAGCTAAACAATGCTGTGGACTCCCATAGTGAAGATAACAAAGTGCAGGAGAAAGAAACTGTAGATACACTGCGTGCAGAAATTCATGATGAATTTGAAGTTCCGGAACCATCCCAAGAGGAAACTATAAATAACGAAAGCTCAGAAAATGTACAGGGGAAAACAGAAAATAAAATAGTAGAATCCTGGGATGATTTTGTAAAGGAATTCGGTATTAGGAAAAGAATGCTTCTTAGGACCTATTTATCTTCCTGTAAGCCTATAGTGATTGATGGGCATAAACTTTTATTGTGTTTTAAAGGTATAGACTATTTTTTTAAAGAGGCTTTGGAAGAAAACAAGCTAAAAAAAGAAATAGAAGATATGGCAAAAGAATATTTTGATATATCTGTTATAGTAAAGCCTGTATTTGAGGAAGACTTGGAGGAAAAAACCATGGAAAACGGGCTTGTATATGATGATGAATCAGTTTGTTCCATGGATGAGGACGGTGCAGTAAAAGAGGATTTGGCCTCTCAGCCGGAGGATAGTGTTGCAGAAGCAGTCGAAGCTATTTCTTTAGAGAATGTGAACAATGGAGATACAAATACAACAATAGACGAAAATTATGTTATAGAAAAGGCAATTGAAGTATTCGGGGAAGACCTTGTTGAAATTGTAAAAGAGGAATAAAATAGCAAGGAATATTAACTATTCAATGAACGAATTTATTCGTTCCACAATAAAAAATTACAAACATGATATTATCTAAAACAACTTGGTTTTAATGAGAATTAATAATTCATATATAAAGGAGGGCTAATTATGGCGAAAGGTGGATTTCCCGGCGGTATGGGAAACATGGGCAATATGATGAAACAGGCTCAAAAGATGCAAAAAGAAATGATGAAGCTTCAAGAGGAAATAGAGCAAAGAACAGTTGAGGCAAGTGCTGGCGGAGGTGCCGTTACAGTTGTTGCAACGGGTAAAAAGGAAATTAAATCAATAGAGATAAAACCGGAAGTAGTTGATCCAGATGACATTGAAATGTTGCAAGATTTAATAATGGCAGCCATAAACGAAGCGATCAGGCAGGCTGATGAGATGGCAGCAAGAGAGATGGGTAAATTGACAGGGGGATTGAATCTGCCCGGAGGATTATTTTAATGAGCTACTACGCAGCTCCCATAGCTAAATTAATAGAAGCATTTGCCAGGCTCCCCGGCATAGGCAATAAAACGGCTCAACGTCTTGCATTCCATTTACTGGATGTTTCGGACAAGGAAGCTGAGGATTTGGCCTATGCTATTATGAACGCAAAAAAAAGCATTAAATACTGCACAGTTTGCTGTAATATTACTGATAAAGATAAGTGTAATATTTGCACGGACACCAAAAGGGATGAAGGTATTATATGCGTTGTGGAAGACCCCAGGGATGTTGTTGCCATGGAAAGGACTAGGGAGTTCAAAGGAGTATATCATGTGCTTCATGGTGCCATATCCCCAATGGACGATATAGGTCCTGATGATATAAAGATCAGGGAACTACTAAATAGGATAAGGGAGGGCAAGGTTGTTGAAATAATACTTGCCACTAATCCTAACATTGAAGGGGAAGCCACAGCCATGTATATTTCTAAAATTTTAAAACCTTTGGGTGTGAAAACTACAAGGATAGCCCACGGAGTCCCGGTAGGGGGCGATTTGGAATATACAGATGAAATAACTTTGATGAAAGCTTTGGAGGGAAGAAGGGAAATATAACGAATGTCACTCTGAAGTCTGCCGAAGAGTTTTAAAAATGTGTGGGTGCCAATAGGGGGAGAAATTACCGTTGAATGTTCATAAAACAGCCTGTTTTGACGTTTATTATCACGGGAATAGTGCAAAAGCAAGTTGTATAGTATTTCAAACCGGTGATGAAGAAAAAATTATTTCCCGATATGATGAGATAATAGGACATACCAATGAGTACATTTCAGGTGAATTCTATAAACGTGAGCTGCCATGCATACTAAAAGTATATAAAAAGATTAGAGAAAAAATCGGCCTAATAATGGTAGATAGTTTTGTTATGCTTGAGAATGGAAAAAAGGGTTTAGGCGGATATTTATATTATTCGTTGGATGAGAAAATACCGGTTATCGGGGTAGCTAAAACTTTTTATAAAGGTAGTGAAAATTACATAGAGGTGTATAGAGGCAAAAGTAAAAGGCCTCTTTTTGTTAGCAGCATTGGAATAGGCCAGGACTATGCCGGAGATTTAGTAAAAAGTCTAAAAGGCGAAAACAGGATTCCGGATGTTTTGAAAGCGGTAGACCATCAGTCCAGGTCTAATTTTTTTTGTTAAAATTGTGCCAAACTCCCCACTTGTTCTATTTTTTCCTCACATATTTAAAAGAAAAACATACTATGCATTGAGTAAGTTAAATTCTTAAAAGGAGGAAGTTTATGGATGGGAATATAAAAGTAATAGGATGCGAAAACACACAACTGGCCACGGCCTGCGTGCCGTTCCAAATAATGAATCAGGTGTTTAATAAAAAAGAGGCACTACAAAAAGGGACTCTGTTTCCCGAACTATATAAACCATGCTGGAATATTTATGACGAAAG
>CAZQHS010000089.1:0-1222 GCA_964593485.1 uncultured Clostridiaceae bacterium | reverse complement strand
GCGATACAATGGGTAGGGAACAATTGTGTATGCTTAAAGAATTAATGGAGGTATCCTTTGTATTAATTGAAACAGCTCTATATCTGAACACCCACCCGGATGATGAAAGAGCACTGCGCCTGCACAACAGTACCTCCGCCCAGTATAGCCAGCTGGAAGCTATGTACCAGTCAAGATTTGGTCCTTTGAGAAATACCGGAATGAGCAATTGTCCCTGGGCATACATCAATGATCCATGGCCTTGGGAAATCGACTTCACCGATTGCCGTTAGGAGGGTAAATATGTGGATATATGAAAAAAAGCTGCAATATCCTATTAGAGTGGATACAACAAATCCGACGTTGGCGGCAATGATGATAGAACAATTCGGCGGGCCCGACGGAGAACTATCTGCAGGTATAAGATATTTGTCACAAAGGTGGACTATGCCTACAAATCAGGCAAAGGCAACACTTAATGATATTGGTACAGAGGAATTGGCACACTGGGAAATGATAGGCACACTGGTATGGGGATTAGTAAAGGATGCACCTATAAGTCAAATAAAAGGAACCCCTTTTGAGGCACACTTTGTAAATCATGGCAGAAGTCCGTTTCCTCATAATGCGGCAGGTGAAGCGTGGACAGCCGGTTATATTCAATCCAAAGGGGATCCTATAGCGGATTTACACGAAGACATGGCGGCGGAACAAAAAGCACGGGCAACATATGAATATTTGATTTCTGTTAGTGATGACCCAGGGGTAAATGATACCCTAAGGTTTTTAAGAGAAAGGGAAATCGTTCACTTTCAAAGATTCGGAGAGGCCCTAAGAATAGTGCAGGAAAATATGGAATGCAAAAAAATCTATTAACACTACCTTTCCATATCTAATATATATTCGTCTCTAATGCTTAAAAATAATTTAGGTCTGAAACTCACTGAAATATCAACGGTTTCAGACTTTTTTCGCCTAAATCTGCGGGCTTTTTAATATTTAGACGTGAAACTTTCGATATTTTTATATGATATAATTATGTTGTTATACCAACTCCTATGTTATATATGTTGAGATAAATTCTAGTTGGTTTAATTTTGAATAACAAAACAAAGGGGAAATAAAATGACTTATCTATTTCAAGGTTTTTTACTTGGTCTGGCTTATGTAGCACCTATAGGAATGCAGAATATGTATGTAATCAATTCTGCTATTAAAAGTAGCAAAATAAGGGCCTTTCAGG
>CAZQHS010000088.1:0-7338 GCA_964593485.1 uncultured Clostridiaceae bacterium | reverse complement strand
CTTCATAGACATAATGGGGACTAAAACTAAGTTCACTCCCATGACGGATATTGCTCAGGAGCTTCTCCTTTACTTTCAATAATTTCAGGCTTTATTGGTATGGGAACGTTTTTATCTATATCAATTACGATTATGTCAAACTCCCACATATCTCCGAAGTCAAAAATATACTTGATCTTTTGCCCCTTATATAGATTCGCCTCATCCATTGAAACATCATCTTCTATTCCCCCATAAGGGTGTCCGGTATATATAATGTTTGCAGTTCGTCTGTTTCCACCAATATAGAACTCATATAGATGATCATTATCGAAGTTAAAGGCTTCTTGAATTGCGAGATGCAAATCCTCAAAGTCGCTTTTATGGGACATCCTAATCTTTCTCCAAATTGTTTTGCAAAGACTGACTTTAAAAGTATATACACCTTTATTGTCAATTTGGACTTCATCTTCTATAGTCTTTTGAACAATGTTGCCGGGGAAAACTTTAGCAATAATAAAGAATAATCCTTTATCAACATTCTTTGTTTTCTTTACACCGGTATGATCCATTAATACATTTGTATCTTCTGTATTCCAAAAGATCATCGCTTTTTCTATAAGCTGCCTACAAATCATAACGCCAAATTCATTTGGTACAACAGCCTCAACTGAGTAATCATACCTGTTTTTTGCCCCATCAATAAGTTCCAGACTACATAGTCCAAAATAGTTTAAATGGTGTAAAAAAAAGACTACTTCTCCAAAAAGTATATCTGTAATAAAATTCTTTGAAATACGCTCATTAGGCTTTCCGTTGCCAATTACAATTAGCAAATTATATAAAGATTTCATTCCCCACCATTTAGGTACTTTTAAATCAAAATCATATCTTGACCAATAAGATTCAAGAAGGAATACATATTTTTCAAAATTGTTAAGCTTCATAAATGACTCTGCTCTTACTGTCTTGTCAAAATATGATTTTCCTTTCTCATCATTTACGACTATAACCAATCTACTGTTTATAGCCAAGGAAAACATCAGATCTATAATGAAGTAATGATCCTGCTGATAGTAAGGGGCTGATACATCTCTTTTATAGTTGAGTCGTGAATTAAGATTAAATGAGTGTTTTTTTCCTAATACCCCTCTTTTAGGTGATAATACCGGCCTTTCTTCTCCAATATATTTAAGAAAGGCTTCAAAATCCTGTATACATGGTAATATATAATTTTCTAATCTTAATAAATCCATTCCTTCATCCAAATCCTTTCTCATTAGTGATGTTTAGCATCTTGCTTATTTAAGGTTTTCTCTACTGAATTTATTCATAATATAACAATTTCTTTTTATAAGTTCAATAGTCTTTTCCCCTTAAAACCATAAGCCTTTCCCCGCTTTTCTCAATTATTTCAGTGAATAATACCCGTCTGCATATTTCGGCAACATCTGGACACTAGTTTCGGGACTATACGGACAGCATATCGGGACTATCCTCATCTGATATTCCCGGGACAAGTACTTCTGATACCCGCAACTAAGAATATCCCCCAGCTAATTCCCCAATCTGCATGATTTTCATTGAAATTGAATCAAAATAGTCATCATCAGATAAAAATATATCATAGTCATGACCATAGCACTCTATAGTCTTCGCAACACGTTCACAATATTTTTTAATATGTTGTATTCTTTGAATATCAGGATTAGCCATAAATTTTCACCTGTTCTTTCATTAGTCTTTCAAAAAAGCACGGATTTTCGCTTTGGATATTATTCTGTTCAAGTGCTTCAACAGTTAGCAAGTCAAGGTCTTTACCCAGACTCTCCCTCATCTCCTCATAAAGTCCGCCAATTAACCAACCGCGTATTTTCGAGCCTTCCCTTTTGATAAGCACATCTATATCACTATCCTCATCTGCTTCACCTCGGGCGTAAGAACCAAAAATATACACAGTTGAAATATTATATTTTTTTGCAATAGATGCGATTTTTTGTTTTAATTCATCAATTGTATATACCATTTGAATCACCCTACCTCAATTTATATTTTTCTAATCTTGATAAATCCATTTGTTTCTCAAGTATTTGTATCATAATATTCGTTATCTTGGCATCGGCTCCAGCTATGAGATTTATATCCATAAATATATGTTTTTAAGTAATTCTATCATATCATCGAATCCTACTTGTTTAATTCCTAAGTTTTTTAAATCAGGTCTATCATGATCAATCATTTCAATAAACAGCCTAATATCCGCTTCTATTTTTTCATCTATTTCTACTTTACTGGAAGGTAATACATTAGCAAGAAGCCTAAATACATCATTCTTATGTTTTTTGATGTTTCTTGAATCTACATGTTGACCATTTTCTAGTTTTTCTTTCATATCTAACCAAGCCTTAATTTTAAATAAAATCACTGTTTCTATTTCAATAACTGAATATCCATCTACTATTATCCTAGAGTTTAATAGAACATCATAATAAATATGATCCAGAAGTATTGCAGAGAGGCTTAATATACTATCCTCTATGTGTATTGGGGTAAGGCCCGTCTGAAATTGCAAATCAAAATTATACGGCTTACGACTAAACAACTCAATCATAACTGGATATTCAGGTTTTATAGGTTTACTAAATCTATAGAATTGTTCTTTTCCTGTGCTTTTTTCTCGATTTTGATATCCTCCATCCTCTATCAACTCCCAGAACTTATTTCCAAAAGAATCATCTAAGGCTTCTATAATTAGTACAATATCTAAGTCTTTAGTCGCCCTAAAAGGAGCTCCTAATTCATTCATCAATATATCACAAGCAGTCCCCCCTATAAAAACATATTGATTTGAACAATCTCCTAAATATTCCTTGAACTTTTCTAATCCATATACCATTCTTCACCTCGCAAGACTTCCTCAAGAGCCTGCTCTATCCTTTCATCATTTTCTTTTTTCAAAGATGCATATAATGAAACATTATCTACAATATCTTTCATCGTAAAAAACTTAGGTTCATACTCCCATATTTGAAGCTCTACCAATTTTTTATCTTTAATAATATCTTTATTGTTTATAATTTCTAAATTATTTTTATTTAAATCTTCACTATGGATTGCTCTTACCTTATGCCCAGGAGGATTTATCATAGATAATTTTGATAATGCTTCTAAACCAGCAATCAGTGAACCTTTAGGCTCTCTTTTTACATAAACTGTTCTTTTTATAGGAGAATTGAGAAAAACCCCACCTTTCCGAAAATAATCTGGATCAGAGATTCTGCTATAATACTTACTTCTACCTGTCTTACCTCCGATTTCATAAATAAGAAGCTTAGCATTATATAATCCATTTAATGCCCTAGAGGATGTCATTGGATTCCATCCAAAAATTTTTGAAAACTCTGTCGTATTTACTACCGTCTCCTTGTTGTAAAGAAAGTAAAGATAAGCCATTTGTGCAGAAGGAGTAAATGTATTTATTTGTCTTCCCAAAGAATCATCTATATTTTTTAAATGAAGTCCTAAAAATGGTAAAAAAATTTGACCATCTTCTATAACAAATGGAATCTTATTTTCAATTAAGCTTTTTCTTCGATATCTTGTTGTTTCCCTATAATAAAGTACGATTTGCTCATTTGTTATTTTCTCAATTATATTTAAATGTTTCTTAATAGCATCAATCCTTGGTGCCTCATCAATAATCTCAAGCAAAATGCACTTAATTCCTAGAATCTTCATTGTATGAAATTTATAAATGTCTCTTAAGAATATAGAGATTTTATTCGTATAATTCCAGGCTTTTATTGTTGTTTGTTCATCTATATTATCTTTTAAATATCGTTCTACTCTCAATGCCATTTTAAATACCTCCCAACATAACACCATTGCTTTAAATGTAACATAATGATTGTTAGATTGCAATCCTTTATTGTTATATTAGTTAGGATAAATTCAATCTAAATTGCTTTTTATGTTAATTATTGTTTATGTGTCATTATATAAAAAAATACTATTTGACGTTCACACCGCCCTTCTAAAAGCCACCATGCATGTTACAGTTCATACTATGTGTATCTTCAGCCTTATTATTGGAAATTGCTTCAAAGAATTGTTCCCTTTCTTGAACGAGAAAATCAAAAAACTACGGCTTTTTTAAAGGATACCTTTAACAAATGTAGAATCTTATGAGTAATGGACAATAGGTGTCCACAAAAATAATAAATTAAGAGGAGAGTGCGAAATGTTTATTGGTTCAAAAAAGAAGCTTAGCCTGTTACTAATTCTCTCGATAATAGTAACAATGGTATTTGCTCCAGTTACAGGTGTGTTTGCCGATGAAAATTCCATCGTTGTAACTATTGTACATACTAACGACACTCATTCACGAGTCGATGCCGGAATAGGGTTTGCAAAAGTTGCGACTAAAATAAAGGAAATCAAAGACTCAAACCCAAACACTTTAGTAATTGATGCAGGGGACACCTTGCACGGACAGACTTTCGCAACGATTTCAAAAGGAGAAAGCATCATACAACTTATGAATGCCATAGGATATGATGTTATGACTCCGGGAAACCACGATTTTAACTACGGTCAGGAAAGATTATTAGAATTGGCAGAACAAGCAAACTTCCCTATCATTACTGCAAATCTAATTAAAAAAGACGGAACCACAGCCATGGAACCTTATGTAATTAAAGAAGTCGGCGGTCTAAAAATAGGCATATTCGGACTGTCAACACCTGAAACCGCCTATAAGACCAATCCGCTAAATGTTGAAGGCCTAACCTTTGCAAGCCCGGTGGATATTTCTAAGAAAATGGTTGCGGAGCTTAAAGAAAAAGGTGTAAACGCCATAGTAGCTCTCGTACATTTGGGAATAGACAAAGAAAGCACCGATACTTCCTATTTGGTAAGAGACAAGGTAGACGGAATTGACCTTATAATAGACGGTCATAGCCATACCCTTCTTGGTGACATAGATAATGCAGGAAAAGAAACAATTATAGTATCTACCGGTGAATACAATAATAATTTAGGTATAGTCAACCTGAAATTTGAAGATGGGCAGCTAAAAGCTATTGAGCCATCATTATTTACAAAAGATGATGCTGCGGAACTTGAACCCGATGAAGAAATCGCAGCTTTAATGAATGAAACAACTGAGAAAAATAAAGTAATCACTTCCGTTGTTGTAGGTAAAACCGATGTGGTTCTTGATGGAGAAAGGGCACAAGTCAGAGGCGGAGAAACAAACCTCTCCAACCTTATTACCGATTCAATGCTAAAACTAACCGGAGCCGATATCGCCATCACAAACGGCGGCGGAATCAGAGCTTCCATACAACCCGGTGAAATAACCATGGGTGATATTATTACAGTGCTGCCTTTTGGCAACTATGTTGTTGTAAAAGAATACACCGGAGATCAAGTGTTGAAAGCCTTAGAACACGGTACAGCCAGCTATCCTGAATTAGCAGGCTCCTTTGCCCAGGTAGCAGGACTGACATATGTGTTAAACTTGAATCAAGAAGCCGGAAACAGAGTCAAAGATGTTAGAGTCGATGGTAAGAGCCTTGATATAAATAAAAAATACAAGGTTGCAACTAATGACTTTATGGCAGTGGGCGGCGACGACTATACAATGCTCATGGACGGTGAATTGGTGCTTGAAATGGGCGGTCTCGATGAAATCCTATTAGAATATGTAAAAGGCCTGGATGCAATACCTGCTGCCGTTCAGCCCAGAATGTCAGTTATAGAGAAAAAAGAAGAAGTTGTTACGGAAACATATACAGTAAAACTTGGAGATGTTCTTTGGAGAATAGCCGAGAAATTTGGATTGGCTTGGGAAAAATTAGCCGAATATAACTCTTTGAAGGATCCGCACCTGATTTTCCCGGGACAAGAACTCCTGATACCCGTTAACTAAGAAAAGCATTCAAAAGGGGCAACTGATAAGTTGCCCTTTTTTGGTGTTAAAAATATTTTTGTACTATCCTCGCTTATCCCGTTCGATACATAACCCTCATTTTTTTACCTTAGTAGATTATTTCGTTCTATAGCTAAAATAAGAATTCATACATTATAAACATGACAACTGTTAACCTCCTGAATTTCCTGATTCAGTGAAAATAATTTCACTTTTCTCCGCATCCATTACTACTTTTGTTCCAAATGCTAAAACAGGATGCGGATTGTTATGCCCCGCCCTAAAGTTTAATATAATTGGCTTTTTATAAGGCAGCAAAATTTCTTTGAATACCTCTTCAAGAGGTAAATCACTTAAGCCTTCTTCTCTTTCCTCCGGGTGGCAAAAGGGCCACGTCCCCAAAATTCAACTTGTCAGGTTTGATTATCATGTCAACACGCCTTTCTTATAGCTCCAAAATGTATAAGCACACATTTCAAAAGCAATCGAAAAAAACATCGAATCAAAATTCTCCCTCTATTATAGAATAGAAACTTCTATAAAACAAAAATAAAAAGGGAATGGACACAGCCGATTTCTTTCTTTTAAAAAAAATTCTTCTTACTATATTCCTTTAGCAAATCCCTTTCCGTTATATCATGTCACAACAGTTTTGCAAGATCGCTATTTACGTCTTCTTGACTATCATATTCATTTAAAATCCTGCATAGTTTATAATCCCCGTCATTTATTTTATGTATCAAATATAATTTTATATATTTATCGTTTAATCTTAACATAAAAATACCTCCACCTAATATTCATAAAATTTAAGTCAAACTGTCTTTTTTAGTTTTATATTATTATTTCTATAATTAATTGTGCTTTGGGTAATAATGTGAAAGGTTTGCTACTTACTCTTAGAAATTACTTCAAAAAATTGTTCCCTTGTTATATTATATCTGGCCATAGCAAGTTGCACTATTTCCTCATAGGTATCATCAATCATCTTGTCTAATTCTTCTACAGTATAGAATGCCATGTTTTCGATACCTCCTATTTTTTTCAAATATTCTTTTAAATGTTGCGTTAATAACCTTTCTATTATTTTTAGCTCGTCCACATCAAATAATATCCCTTCATAGCTGTATATTCCTGGTACTTCACTGGCATAAATTTTACACATTTTTCCTATATCTTTTACATCTTCAGCATAAAAATTTGAAATAAATATCCTTTCACTCATGCCCACATATTCATCCCAAGCCATTTTGGATGTCAGGTTTTTAAACCATTTCCTTGTATTAAGATTTTTCTTCATAACATAACTCTCCTTTCAAATATAAAAAAAAGACCGGTCAACCCAGTCTTCTACTACTGATTTTTATACTCAAATATACTTTCAATATTATTATATCCGTCATGATTCAAAAGTGTAAACCAACTAT
>CAZQHS010000087.1:3655-7373 GCA_964593485.1 uncultured Clostridiaceae bacterium | reverse complement strand
ATAGCAAGGTTAGCTGTTTTTGATATTGATTTAGATCAGGAAAACAAATTGTCCACACAGTACTGAAACATTTTATCTATTTTGTCTTTGAATTCACTTTCAGTGCCGAGCTGTTTAGCAGCGTCGTGTCTGAACAAGGTTGCTGCTATACCAGGGTTCTGCTCTATGTATTCTAGAAACCTAATCTTAGATTCCTGTTTGCGTTGCTTTCTTGTTTTGATGGGAATTTCTTTGTTATCCTCAAGCACGTTGATTATAATACCAGCTTTTTGTTCGTAGCTGATACTACCAGCCTGGTGCAGTTTGATTGCAAACCAGACAACGTTTCTAATGCGCTCGTTAGGATATAGCTGCGATAACTCATAGGCCTTCTCCTTACCTACTCCATTTTGAATTAATACAGCGGTAACCTTCTGGTGCTTCTCAGGTATGTCGGCTACTTCTATTCTAGCTCTAGCCTTCCAGGAACTTAACTTGTTGGTGTTGGCACTAATGCTAGAATCAATGCTCTCAACTGGGGAAACAATTATATCTTTTGGCTGATCCAAATCTAAAATTTCTTGACGCTCTACAAATGACTTTTTAAGGTCATCGATAGGTGCGCGGTTAAGATTAGTATTATTATTAGTATTATTATATAGTTCTTGAATTTCTTTAGTACTAGTTCTTAAATTTTTTAAGAACTGTGATTCTGTCGGGCTTTGCAGGCATTTTTCGATTATATTTTCATCGAACACTATTTTGACGTAACGCTTGGCAGGAACGCCTCGAACTTGGATATCAACAAGTTTCAAGTCCATTAACTTCTTAATGGCTTGTCGTTGCTGATGATCGGTCAGCGATGTGCTTTCCTTCATATCTTTTACGGTACAAAAGAAATACCCATCGTCTGTTAGCATATTTCTTTCTTCGAAGTAATAGTACTTTGAAAGTAATTCAGAGTAAATAACAGCGGTAATTAAACCGATAGACTTGATAAGCCTTTTATTAATTGTGATTGAACCATCAGAACGAAGAAGATCAATCATTAATTTTGCTCTCATTTTTCAACACACCCTATGGTACACGTGTACCCTTTGTAAAATACTCCTACCACTTTAGAAGCGGGGGAATTATTGCCCGAAATTCTGTTAAAAAAGAAAAAACCTGCCAGATCATGGCAGGCGTAAAGGAGGAAAAAAAGCTAAAACTTGATTTTTGGGTTTGATACTTGGTTGTCCTTGTCGATAGTTATTTCATATTTTAGGCTTGTCCCAAACCTAAAATCTCCTATCGTAATATGTAATATGTAGTCGCCTGGGCCGTAATTGAATTCTGCTGTATGGTTTTGGAGTGGAACGTTTTGAATGTCTAGCGCAAGCTTATCTTTTCCATGCTCCCCTTTCTTTTGACAGTATATGCTTTGTATGTGTATTTTTCTTTCAAACTCTATTGCGATAGTCCCTTGTTCCGGAAGGTAGATATTGACGTTACCTATAAGCTGCGTTGTTAGGATTCGGTAATGGAACCTATTTTTTATGACATAGTGGCTAACCGAGTATTTTTTCCCATTTGCGTCTATTTCCTGATCGACGTTGGTTGGTTTTAAACGAAACCAGTCAAGGAGTTCTTTTACGGGATACCTTGTCCTTTTCTTTTTTTCCCCGTTGTCATCGATATAGGTTTCTTTGTATGAATATTTATTGAGATCATAAGTTGTAAGAGGTATAACTGCATACCGTGCAGAATTAGCTATTACCGAGAAATGTCTTGCTCTTTTTGTTAGCAGAACATCCATGTGCCCCAATTTATTTATTGCTAGTTGCAATTTTTCTTCGGTGTTGGGCGGGTCGTTTTCTATTGCATATCTGTCGTAAGCCATTCTCAAGAAACCTTTATCGGCTAGTCTTTCTTCTAAGAAGTCTTTTTCCTGGAAACGTTTATTTTTGCGATTAGTGAACCAATTACAGGTATATGTTTTGCTGCTGGAACGGGTTAGCGTCCCTTTTATTTCGCATTGTATTGTTCTAGTGCCGTTATTGTGAATGTTATGGATTAAATACATACAACATCGACAATCGTTGATTATTTCCTGTCCATCAGGTAGTTGTTTACTAAAGAATCTATGGAAATCAGGGCCAAGCTTTTCTTTAATTCGCTTTATTGCAATCCTAACAAATCCATCTGTTGTATTAATATTTTTGGCAATTAGCTGGCTATTTTTATTTGATTTTTCTAATTCAAGAAACACATTCCATTCAGTTTTTGACAAAATATTTGGCAAGTCCTCTTTGTTAATCCTATTTTGGTTAAGCTCCGCCCCTTGCGCTTTTTTGTTATCAAAAAGGTTAACAAACTTTTGTCCCATTTTCTTTTTTATTCTGTTTTTAAGCACTTTTACGGTGCTTTCAGTAGTGCCGACCGATTCCGCAATTTCCTTGTTTTTTTTCCCCTGTTTTATGTAAGGTAAAAGCTGATACTCCTTTGGGCTCAACAGTTCTTGTAGTTGTTCTGCAGTCAATGTATCACCCCTATGCACTTAAATACTTACTTATGCTTTCCTCTTCCCTTATATGCTTAGCAACTGTCCTAATAATACTACTATATGCTTACACCCGTCAAGCATATAATATTACTATAAGCATGCAATACCCTGGTTTACTTGCATAAAATATGTCCTTATCTTAAAATACCTATGTATTTCTTTAAATATGGCTTGCTTTTAAATGCTAAAGCAGTATATAATAATGTTAACTATTTTAGGGAAGGTAATTGCAACCATCCAGTTAAGGAGGTTTTGCAAATCATATGGAAACAAACGGTTCTAAAGAAATTAAAGCAAATATTCAAAAAATCATGGGTAATAATTTAAAAAAACTGAGACGTGACTTTGATTTAACACAAGAAGATTTAAGTGAAATTATAGGTATCGGGATTAGCACAATCAGCAGAATTGAAAGGGGAATAGTTTCTCTTTCACTGAACCACGTGGCCAAATTATGTGATAAATATAATATCGAACCTAACCGTTTTTTCGAGTCAAGCGATAGTCCTGAATTGTTAAATAATAATATGCAAGTGTTAATGCGTGATACCGGTGCATTTCAAAACGAGGACCAAGTAGAAGAGCTATATAACGAAATACGTTCTTTCCTAAGTTATATTAACTATAAACTGGAAAATATCAAAGACAAGAAAGGATGAAAAGAAATAACTTTTGCAAAAGGAGGTTTTTAATGTTTTGAAAATCAGAAATCCTATTTTAACAGCCAGGGCAATCAGAGATGCTTTCCCAAGCGACAACTTTTTGGACGAAATTATCAGACATTATGGTATTATTTTCGAACCGAGCACTTTTCAAAACTGTTTTTCGGGAATGCTTATTATTTCAGATTCATATCCTGCTATAATCACGGTAAACAAAAAGCATTCTCCTAAAAGACAAAGATTTACCTTAGCTCACGAAATAGGGCATTTCGTGTTGGGACATGGTAGTAGTATGTGTAACCTAAGTTTTAGTGGCAGCAACAAAGAAATAGCAGCTAACCAGTTTGCTGCCGAACTATTAATGCCAGTTAAAGATATAGACAAGATGGTACAAAATGAAACAAACAGAACGATAATGGCGGGAAATTTTGGCGTTTCCCGGAAAGCTATGGATGTTAGGTTAAAAAGTTTAAAGTTAAATAATCTTGTTGATAGCTTCGTTAATTTCTAGCGTTAAATTTCATTGCTAAAA
>CAZQHS010000087.1:0-3645 GCA_964593485.1 uncultured Clostridiaceae bacterium | reverse complement strand
ATTTCCCGGACTATTTTTTATCATTTCAGCCTTCTGTTTGAGTTAATTTCCCTTAATTTTGATTTGGGGCAGGGCTATGATTAAAATAAAAGTAGAAGATATTAAACCTAACATGATGATAGCTTCCGACGTTCTATGTTTACATAAAATTACTTTGTTGATTAAAAAGGGAACTGTGATCGATAAGCATTTAATTGGCTTGCTTAAAAAGCATAAAATTCCCTATGTATATATCGTAGATAAGCACTTTATTTATAATAAATCCATCAAATACTTTGACAACAAAAAAGAGAAAGAAGCAGTTTTAAGCAATATAGATAATGCTTTAAGCGGGTTCGCTAGGAAGATATACAGACAAATTTATCTTGCTTTGAATGATATATTTAAACATAGAAGGGTAAAACCTTTCCTAAAGGAATTTACAGAAATTGCCGATGAGTTTGTGCATAAAATTGACTTGCAGTTGTTGACGGGTATATATGACTTAAATATAATTAGCAATGAATTTCTTCTACATTCTATTAAAACTATGATTTTAAGCGTCTATTTGGGCAAAATCAATCTTTTAAATAATAAAGATTTAAGAGATATTACTCTTTCTAGCATTTTATGCAATATTGGGTATAAAGATATCCCTAAGAATATATTGTTAAGCAAGGGGCTGTTAAGCAGGGAAGAGAAAACGATAGTAGAGATGCACCCCTTGCATGGCTATCGTAGAATAGTTGAAGAAGGTATTTCTGGGAATACAGCACTTGCTGTGTTGCAGCACCACGAAAGAATCGATGGTAGTGGCTATCCTAGTAAAACTAAAAATATTCATCGCTGGAGCAGAATTATTGCAATAGCGGACGTTTATTCTGCTCTTACAAGTAAAAGAATTTACAGGCCGGCTTATGCACGATACAAGGCCCTTGAAATTATGATGGGCGATTCTGCGAAGTATGACAGGGAACTATTAACCATATTTATCAGTATTTTTGCTTTTTATCCTATTGGGATGGAAGTAAACTTAAGTGATGGAAGTACAGGGATAATAGTAGGAACACATATTGGACTACCTTTTCGGCCTATTGTAAAAGTAGGTGATGAGATCGTTGATCTTTCAAAAAACTTAACTCTGTTTATAACTAATTAGGCGGCCAGGATAATATTTGGGTTATTTTTTAACAAAACAAGATCAGGATAAGGACTTACAGAAACATGGAACAAAAGTATATTGATGGCAGAAACAAGGAGTTGGAGCTGCTTAATCAATTATATCTTTATGCAGAATCAACACGCTGGGTCGATGAGTTTATGTCTTTGGTTTTAGAGCTTTTATTACAGATGTTCAACACCGATATCGGGGCACTATATTTATACAAAAACAAGAAATACCTTTCAAAAGTTGAAAGCGATAAATTTGATATTGATATGACAATGTTACAAAATAGCGAAGTAGGAACGTTTAAATTAATCAAGGATAAAGTTTACGCCATTTATTTTGAAAATAAAGATATACTGATTTTTTGTGCCCTAAGTTTTCATAAAAAGCCTACAAATGTCGATAGATGTTGGCTTAAACTTATAATAGAAAGGTCGGCGGGTATTTCCAGATATAAGATTGCTGAAACAGAACGAGCAAACCTTTATGTTATGCTGGAAGAAAAAGTTAGACATAGAACAGCAAAGTTAGAACATTACAGAAATTTTATTAAATTAATAGCTGACATATCTATGCGCTTTATATCACTGCCAACAGAAAAATCTAATTGTGAAATAGAACAAGCATTAAAAGAGATAGCTGAATTCAACAATATGGATAGCAGTTTTATTTTTCTTCTTAAGGGAGATTACCTATTTACATCTGCCTATAGATGGAAGAAAAAATATGTGCCATCAGTTAAAGATATTGATTTTTCTATGTCATCTTCTGTATTGCAGGATATTAAGGATATGCACGGATTTATTTTGACAAAGAATACCGGCAAAAACAACTTGATCAAAAAGAAACTTGTAGAGAGATTTCTAGCTGAAACTGTAATCGTGATCCCAATGATTTATAACAATGCAGTTTGCGGAATTATATGCTTTAGTTCAGCAGAGCCCAAAATACTGACCGGGGAAGACATTTTATTATTAGAAACAGCTAGCAGGATATTTGTGAATATTTTAAGACGAATGGAGATTGATAAAGAGCTTAAATTAAGTTACAGCAAAATTCGTGAGTTATCTATAAGGGTATTAAATGCACACGAGGAAGAACGTAGAAGACTTGCAGGTGAACTTCATGATGAGATAGGGCAGGCTCTTACAGTAGCAATACTTGAGTTGCAACGGAAAAACAGGAAGAACCCTTCTTTACAGCTTGATAAAAGCATTGGTATCCTTAAAGATACTATGCAAAACATTCGTTATCAAATTACTTCCCTTCGCTCTCCCTTTGCTTTAAATTTAAACCTTGTAGACGTTGCAAAGGATATGGCGCAAGAATTTAAACGACGGACCGGCCTGAAGATCGCGGTGAAGCATAATGGAATTAAAAAATATTCTAAAGAAGTCGAGACAGTTGCTTATCGCTTTATCCAGGAATCTATAACAAATACCATGCGACACGCAAAGGCTGATAATGTATTGATTGAGTTAAATCACACAAAAAATTGTTTATTAATCAAAGTTAAAGATGATGGTGTTGGCTTTGATACTAAAACTATCGGTAACTCGACGAAACACATTGGATTGATTGGGACAAAAGAAAGAATAGAAATGCTGGGTGGGAATGTAGAATTTGTTTCAGCGCCCGGGTGGGGAACTGAAATAAAGGTATCTATTCCGACAGGGGATGAATGAAATTAATATTATAATAGCAGATGATCATGTAATGATGCGCGAAGGGCTGAAGTCATTAATAGAGAATGATCTTAAATATAAAGTAATCGGCGAAACAGGTAGTGGAATAGAAACAATCAAAATGGCAGAAAGCTTGTTTCCAGATATAATAATTATGGATATATCTATGCCGGACATGGATGGTATTCAAGCAACTGCAATAATCAAAGACAGGGATCCCAAGATTAAAATCATCATTCTCTCTATGCATAATAACAGCACCTTTGTGAAAAAAGCATTAAAATATGGTGCAGAAGGTTTTGTGTTAAAAGACTCAGCATTCGATGATCTGGCAACTGCCATTGAAGCCGTAAAGAATAGCTCGTATTATTTGAGTTATCCCCTTATAGGAACAATAATAGAAAGCTATGTAGAATCATACGTTAATAATGAAACAGAAGAACTATATAATACTTTATCTGCAAGAGAAAAAGAAATTTTTTATTTCACGGTAAGGGGGCATAGCAGAAAAAGTATATCTGAATTTTTATGCATTAGTTTAAATACCGTGGATCAGCATAGAAGAAATGTCAAGGCAAAATTAAAATGCGAAAAACACGAAGAATTAATTAATATTGCAATACTTCTGAATTTTTTATAGTGAATAACAGTTTTTTATTTGCAATATAGTTGGTTTTTTGTCGATATATTACAAGTTCTCTCTATTTCCTTTGTATGTATGCGATATTACAATTATAGTGCATACAAAAAAAATAGGGGGATAAACAATGCTTTCAATCAAAAACAAGATCAAGGAAATCGATACTAAATTTG
>CAZQHS010000086.1:0-7440 GCA_964593485.1 uncultured Clostridiaceae bacterium | reverse complement strand
AAAAAAATCAAAAGAGAATTCCCAAAGAAAAAGTATATAGGAGATATAAATATTAATGATGAAGAGTATGCATTATTAATAATATATGCAAACATTTGTATCAATACAATTCTGAATAGGTATAGTCACAATATATTAGATGCAGTATTTGCTACTGCTTTGGTACAAGTAGGCATCAGACATTATGATGGGAATTACTGGACAAATTTTGCTCGAGAACTTGGCATAAGTAATTTAAAGGGACACCAACAAGGTTGGGTTGGTGAATCATTTATTTCTACATTAAAAGCATGTAATAAATTAATATTAGGAGATAATGAAAAGGTTAATACAATTTTAATGCATGGATTTGTTTCAGATAATTATTCTCAAAGGTTCTTTGACTTTTTATATAAATACTATTCAATTGATTTGGAAAGAGATATTGAAAAATTAGATTATCAATCATTGAATGACTTAATAGAAGTAATGATAAGAAATGATAACAGAGATAGGACAGTTATGCTTGTTAGTCAAACAGCAGATGCTATAGAATTAAACACTCGCGGCTCTAAAATCAGGATTAGAAGATGGCTGAAACTTATTGACAAATGTTTTTGGGACAGAGAAGTTCCAACAAACACCAATAGTAGATTTAACAGGTACCTTATAGATTGGTCTGAAAACTCGTCGGAATTTATAAATGACTATAAAAATATTTATAATGGAAATGAGAACAATTACCGTAAAAAGTCATTCACTTTTGCATATTTGACTTGTGATTTTATTAAAACAGATTTTAAGTTAGTTTTACCTAAACAATTAATCAAGAAAGAAGAATCAGAATGTGTTTATTGGTCAATTAAAATAGGAGATAAAAGGCTAGACTTAGAAGTTGAATTATATGAGGCCGTTACAGGATTTAAGACAGAAATGCAAGAGGTTGAAATAGAGTTAAAATATTTATTTAATGAAATAATTATTGAATTAAAAAACTATGACAAAAGAATCAGAAAATTTAAGATAGACAATGATTGCATTAGATTTTTCAATAAAAACGGAATAAATATAAAAACTGATACAATTGGCGAAGGACAAATGTATTCATTTTCAAACAAAGCTATAATTACAGAGGCACTAATAGAAAGCCAAATATTAAAAGGTATGATTTTTTCATATTATGATTTTCAAAAAGGAGATATAATAAAATTACCGGATGGTAAGGCGGTTTCAATAGGAAAGAAAATAGAAGAAGGATTGATACGTAGAGGATTATTAGACAAAGTTCATTTATCAACTGTTGATGAAAACTTAATAATTTATAATAAGCCGCCTTCGGTTTTAATCAAACTTAGTGAATCAAAAATTAATGGGACACTAATCAGCATAAATGGGGAAAGACATAAATTATCAAATATAGATTTAAACTTAATAGATTTAAAGGATAGAAGCGGAGAAGTAGGCTGTTTAATCAAGTTATCTGATTTTGGATGTGAATCTGATGGTATTTATGATGTATATATAGATGTTCCAAATGATAGGACAAACAGATATTGGAAATTTGCTTTAATTAAAAGTTTGGTCTTTAAATTTGGTGACAGTCCATATATATTTAAAACTAAAGGAACAATTTCGTTCAATGATGATATAACAGTAAAGCCGACAGGCAGCATGGTTACAAAGATTAAAGGAGAGAATAGTTATGCATTTTCGATTAATGCAGAAAATCTAAAACTCAAATTTAATATTAATATAAATAATAATCAATATACACTATGTTTTGATGTACCCGCATTTATTTATAGATTTAATTATGGAGAATGGCAAGTGGAAAAACCGTCAGAAATATGGCACAGTAATTTTCCAAAGAACATATCTATAAATTATCCAAGCGATATGATACATCTTAGAATGGATGATTCTGATTATTATTCTGCAATTGAGCAGTCTGCAAGTTATAGTTTTGTTAAGGATAAAGGATATATAGATTGTGATGTTATACGATTTAACTCTTGGTTTGGCAGGGATGAAACAATCAGAACTATATATTTGGATGCAGATGATAAAAACAAAAATATTGAATTTATTCAAGTTATAACAAAAAGTACATTAATATCAAAAATGACAACATGTGAACCTTTAACAGGGCAATTAATTGGGAAGTTTGAGATTGCAGGAAACTCAAATTATTATATAGATGTGGAGTTTGAAGGAAAAAGAATCGCTGATAAACAAGAGATAATAAATGGACAAGTAGTAATTAATACAAAAATTAACAGCGGTGTTTATCAAATATGTATTTATGAAGATGAAGAAGACGATACCGGATTTGGGGATCATGCATATCACCTTGTAGAAAAGATATTTACAGAACTTATAAATCCATATGATCTAAAAGGAAATAATATAATACTTAAAACAATTAAGAAATGTGGAAGCATTTTTAGTCTTAGTTTATCAAGGAAGTATAAAATTCAAAATCTAAAAAGAGTATCTGAGGATAATCATTACGACTATTTTGGGGCTTTAGTTATAGATGGCGTATCTACTGAGAGATATGTCAATGTTAGATTTAATAATTTGAAGAATTTAAATTATTGTTTTGTATCATATAACGACGAATATAATGATGAAGCAGAATTCTTATACGATGAATATAATAAAACATTAGAATTTGTTGAAATAGAGGGGCTAACATACTCTGAACGTTATAGAATATACGAATCAATGTTTGAAGGTGATTATACATTTATTATAGAATTTGAGAATACAAATAAAAACAAAGTTTCAAGAAATATAAATAAAACTAAAATCAGAAACTTAGCAATCGAAAGTGCAATTACATCAGATAAATAATAAAATTGTGGAGGAAATAAATGAGCTTTTCACCGGTTGTCGCATCAAAAAGCATAGTAGAAAAATATAAACGCTATTTGAATACAATCTTCGAAATTTCAGACGAAAATTATTCTAAACAATTTATTAAGGTGTTAGAAAATAATAAATCATTTGTTGCCGGACCATATCTTGATGTTACGGATTCATTTGTTAAAGGCAAGGCTTTAAAGGAACATATCGAAGAAGGAACGATAGCAAAAGGTTTTTACAAAATAAAGATGTCCAAAACAAGACCACTTTATAAACACCAAGAAGAAGCCATACTTAAAGTAATCAACAAAAATAACGTTGTAGTTTCAACAGGAACAGGTTCCGGTAAAACAGAGTGTTTTTTAATTCCGATTTTGAATCATATAATTAAAGAACATGAAAAAGGAACACTTGCTCCAGGAGTTAGAGCACTGTTGATATATCCGATGAATGCTTTGGCAAACGACCAAATAGAAAGATTAAGAGAACTGTTGAAGGATTATCCTCAGATAACATTTGGAAGCTATACAGGTCAGACAAAGCCAAAATTTGAACAAGCATTAGCTGAATATAAAAGCTTAAACAATGGACAAGTTCCTAAAAAGAATGAATTAATCAGCAGAGATGAAATCAAAGATACTCCACCACATATTTTAATAACAAACTATGCAATGCTGGAATATTTAATGTTAAGACCTGATGATAGTGTATTTTTTAGTCAAGAATATGCGGGTAAGTGGAAATACATTGTGCTGGACGAAGCCCATGTTTACAATGGTTCTACAGGTATTGAGGTATCAATGTTATTGCGCAGGGTAAAGGCTATATTAAACAATGATAATATTCAATATATCTTAACAAGTGCAACTTTAGGAGGAGAAAAAGACAACAATGAAGTAGCACAATTTGCAGCCAGTTTATGCGATGCAGAATTCAAAGAAAGTGACATTATAAGAGCTAAAAGAATCAAACATACTAATATTGAAGAAAAATATGAGTTAGACTCCAATTTTTACAACGAAATTTCTAAGCTGATAAATGAAGGTTTCCCTGAAGAAAAGATATGCTCTACAATTATGAAAGAACTCAAAATTGAGGATAGTCATGACAATCTAGCGACACTACTGTACAAATTATTAATATGCGATAAAACGTATTGGAGGATAAGAAGACTTATTGATAAGCCTAAAACAGTACAATCTCTGGCTGACTACTTAACGGGCTGGTCTCAACAAGATTTATCAGATTTTGTTTCTGTTGCATCTATATGTGATTTTGAAGGAGACAGATTATTTGATGCAAGATATCATATGTTTTTAAAAGCTACTGATGGAGTATATATTACTTTAAAACCAAACAGCAAGTTGTTTTTAACAAGAAAAGAAAATCATATTGATAATGATATTGAATATAAGGTTTTTGAGATAGCAACATGTACATCGTGCCACGCCATATACTTATTGGGAAGGGGGGAAAATAATTACTTAGCACAATCAAGCAATTTCGAGTCTTATAAATATGTTTATTTGCTCTCTGATAGTGTCAATGATACAGATGAGGATCATACACTCGAAGATGAAAATTTAGAAGCAGAAGAATATGAAGTATGTTCGCGATGCGGATACTTAAATAAATTAGGTGCTAAGAACGAAGTACTATGTGAACATGGGAAGGAATATTATGTTAAGGTTATAAAGGTAAAGATAAAAAACGATAGTGGAAGACTTACCAAATGTCTTGCATGTGAAAATACCAGCAGCTATGGAATGCTTAGGACATTTTTTACTGGTCAAGAAGCTGTGACCAGCGTCATCGGCACTGCATTATTTGAGGAATTACCATCGTATAAAATTGTGAAGGAAATTTCCTTAGAAGATGACAATATGGGTTTTGGTTCAGATGAGGATTATCTGATAAAGAGAAAGGAAAAAGAAGCAAAACAATTTTTAGCATTTTCAGACAATAGGCAAGGTGCAGCTTTTTATGCAACTTATTTGGACCAAACATACAGAAATATTTTGTATAAGCGGCTGATTGTTGAAACATTGAAAGGCAAAGATTATGACAATAGAAAAAAGAACGTTAATAATTTTGTAAAAGACTTAATATATCAATTCGAAAAGAATGATATAGCTGCAAGCGAACAAGACTTTATGAAAAATGAAGCTTGGAAAGCTATATTGCATGAACTTATAGACAATAACGGCAATACATCATTATACAACATGGGTTTAATTGGCATTTCACTTAATGAGGGAAAAATACCGCCAAATAGTATATATAAATTAAGTTCCAGTGAAGTAGCAACGTTATGCAGTGTTTTTTTACTTGGCATGATGCAAGATGCAGCTGTATTTTATGAAGTGCCTTTAGATAAATCAGACAAAGAATTCTTTACACATAACGGTGTTGAGCATTCATATACGTTTTCAGATTCTAATCAGAAAAAATACATGCGCTCATTCGTGCCTAAAATTGAAAGACTAACTAATAAAAGACTTGATTATTTAGAGAGGGTTTTAAATAAAAAGGGCTTTGAAATTGACAGGGATAATGCTGTAAAGATGCTTACTGCAATTTGGGATAGAATACTATGCAATCCTGATAATGAGATTTTAACTTCAACTAACGGGAAATATAAAGTTAACTCTGAGAAAATTTTCATATCAAGAGAAAAGCATTGGTACTTTTGTCCTAAGTGCAGAAAAATAACAATGCATAATATAAGCAATATTTGCCCTTCTTACAAATGCGATGGAGAGCTGATACAAATTGATATAAAAGAAGAATTTAACAGCAATCATTATTTTCAAATATATCAAGATTTAGATATAAGAGAACTAAGAATTGTTGAACATACTGCGCAGCTTAACAAAGAAACGGCATACGAATATCAGAAAAGGTTTAAAACAAAAGAAATAGATGTTTTAAGCTGCTCAACTACATTCGAGATGGGAGTAGATGTAGGAACACTGGAAACCGTATTCATGAGAAACATGCCGCCTTCACCTGCCAACTATGCACAAAGAGCAGGTAGAGCCGGACGAAGCAAACATTCAGCAGCATATGCAATAACTTTCTGCAATAAGAGTAATCACGACTTCACATTTTTCAGAAATCCGGAAAAAATGATTAAGGGTAAAATAAATCCGCCAAAATTTAATGTAGAAAATGAAAAAATAGCAATAAGGCATGTATACGCTTCGGCTTTCAGTTTCTTCTGGAAGGCTTATCCTAATTATTTTTTAAAAGCATCAACAATGGCCGAAAGCGATAAAAATGGCATTAGTGGATTTAATAAATTTAAAGAGTATATTCTTTTGGAACCGATATATTTAAAGGAATATTTAAATAGATTCCTTCCTGACGCTTTGATAGGGAAATTAGGCATAGAGTCATATTCTTGGGTTAGCAATTTATTTAGTGATGATGAAAGTAATCCTGGTGTGTTAAATAAAGCAATTGCAGAATACGAATACGAAATTGGAATAATACAAGAAGCTATTGATAGGGCTGTAAGCGATAAAACTTATAAAGGTGTTGGGCGTTTGGGTGAGAGGCTTAAAGTATATAAGAATGAAGAAATATTAACGTTTTTATCAAGAAAAAATGTACTTCCAAAGTATGGATTCCCTGTTGATACTGTAGAAATGACTATTGTTGATGTTTCAGGTAATCAAAAATTAGGTCTGCAATTACAAAGGGATTTATCAATTGCAATATCAGAATATGCTCCCGGTTCACAAATAATTGCAAATGGCAACCTTATAACCAGCAGATATATTAGAAAAATACCAAGTATGAGCTGGAAGCTATATGATTATATTATTTGCGATAAATGCAATACATTGAATATTAGCCCTAAAGTTGAAGAAGATGACTATTCAGAACTTCAATCCTGCAGGCAATGTGGCAGTATGTTTAATGTTTCAAAAAGAAAAACATTCTTAGTGCCGGAGTTTGGATTTGAAGCAGATAATAAAATTGAAAAGCCGGGATTAATAAAACCAGAACGAACATACAGAAATGAAATTGCTTATGTTGGATATAAAAATTACATTGACTTTAAAAAGTACACAGTAGGAGAGTCTAAGGTTGAGCTTGGCATGAGTTCCGGTGATGAAATGGCAATATTGAATGAATCAAACTTCTTTGTTTGTGAAACATGTGGTTATACTGATTTAGATGATAAGGTATATGCAAATTCAAAGAAAGATAAACACAAATCATCAAATGGTTATAATTGCAGGAACGATAGATTAAGAAAATACTCTATCGGATATAGATTTGAAACAGATGTTTTGCAATTAAGGTTCTTAAGTCCTGACCTACAGGAATGGGAGGTTGCTTATTCTGTTCTTCACGGAATAATTAAAGGAATGTGCAGTTATTTAAACATTGAGCAAGATGATATCTCTGGGTGCTTAAGATACTTCTATAATGATATTACGCATAGAGGTAATTATTCGTTGATTTTTTATGATAAGACTCCCGGAGGAGCAGGACATGTTAGACGTGTTAATGATGAGAAGATATTAGCCGGCGTATTAGAAGAAACATTAAATGCTATGGAACAATGTGACTGCGGTGGCG
>CAZQHS010000085.1:4061-7449 GCA_964593485.1 uncultured Clostridiaceae bacterium | reverse complement strand
TCTTCAGGTTCCCATCCGCATTTATCACATTTATACAAAGGAGCACCTGCAGGCTTTGGCTTGCCGCATTCAGCACAGAATTTGCCTTTATTCACAGCTTCGCAAGAACAGGTCCAACCCTCTGCCTGAGGTTTGCCGCACTCTGCACAGAATTTTCCCTTATTGTCTTGGTACCCGCAGTTCCCACAGGTCCAGCCAGCTGCTGCAGAAGACGGCGGTGTCGGCTGTTGGGGTTGTGGCTGTGGCGGAGCCTGCTGCCCCATCCCGTATAATCCTTGTGCATTCATACCACCCATGTTCTGTGCCATGCCCATTCCCATAAAAGCCATGGCAGGCCCTGCATTGGGATTACTGGCTGCCGATTGCATAGCCGCTGCTTGGGAGCCAACCAAATGAGCCGCCGCTCTGGTAGGATCCATAAAAGCTGCGTTTCTTTGTAGTTCTTTTATCATCTTTTCATCTTCATCGGATGCTTTGACTGAGGATACACCAAAGGATACTATCTCTAACCCTCTTAATTCACCCCATTTTGCAGTTAAAACATCATTAAGTGCGTTAGCAAGATCTTCTGTATGTCCCGGCAATGCACTATAGCGTATTCCCATTTCCGATATCTTTGCAAAAGCCGGTTGCAATGCTGTCATTAGCTCGGACTTTAATTGACCGTCTATTTCACTTCTGTTGTAATCCCTTTCTACATTTCCGGTAACATTGGTATAAAATAGCACCGGGTTAGTTATCTTATAACTGTATTCGCCAAAACACCTGATTCCTATATCAATATCAATACCTGCTCTTTCATCTACCACCCTAAAGGGCACAGGGCTTGGGGTTCCATATTTATTGCCTACCAATTCCTTTATATTGAAATAATAAACCCTTTGGTCTTTCCCGGTATCGCCTCCAAAGGTAAAACGCTTACCTATTTGAGAAAATACTGCCTTGATATTTTTTTTGTTTAACCCCCCGTATAAAAGAGAAGGCTCCGTCGAGGTATCATAAACAAATTCTCCGGGTTCGGCACAAATGTCAACTACTTTCCCCTGATCAACGATAATCATACACTGTCCATCCGCAACTGCCATTATTGAACCGTTTGATATAATATTGTTTTCGCCTTTTTTGTTGGAGCTTCTTCCACCGACTCTTTTTGCACCTTTAGTTACCAATATATCCGCCGGCATGGATTCACAATAGAAAAAATCGCGCCATTGGTCTGCCATTACTCCGCCAAAAGCACCTATTCCTGCCTTAAATATACCCACATTGATCACTCCCTTATTCTAATGCTTTATTTTCAGTTTAGCATATTTCATGTTCTTTTTCCCTATCCTTATACTTCAGTTTTATTTTATTTTACTTATGTAATCGTTTAAGTATTACAATATCGGAGACGACACAGGGGGACGGTTCTTCTGTGTCAAAAATTCAATTTTAATTTGCTTTTTAATTCTACATCGTCTAAAATATGATTAACATAGATTATAGCCGAAAGGAGCTTTAGGATGAATTATATAAATAGAGGTATGGAGAATATTTTTCTTGACTTAAATGAGCAATATCCAGCTATTATACTTACCGGTCCACGGCAGGTAGGGAAAACAACCATGCTCCAAGAGCTGATGAAGGTCGGACGCAACAAAAGAAATTATGTCACCTTAGATGATCTAAACGAGAGGTCTCTTGCAAAAAACGACCCTAATATGTTTCTTCAGTTACATAAACCGCCTGTACTTATTGATGAAATACAATATGCTCCTGAGCTTTTTCCTTATATCAAAATTCATATAGATAAGACCCATAAAGCGGGGGACTTCTGGTTAACCGGTTCCCAATTATTTAAATTGATGGAAGGTGTACAAGAATCTTTAGCAGGACGGGCAGCCTTGCTTCATCTTTCTCCTTTATCACAACAAGAGATATATGGCTCCAGTCCCCGTGAATTTAAACTTGATTTCTCTACACTGCTTGAAAGACAGAAGCATATAAAGCCTGTTACAAGTCTTGAAATGTTTCAGCGAATCTTTAATGGTGGTATGCCGGCTTTAATAAGTGGTCGATATAAGGACAGGAATATTTTTTATTCTTCTTATATTGGTACCTATTTAGAACGAGATGTGAAAAACCTCTCAGCTACAATAGACTCCCTTGATTTTTTTAATTTTATTACTTCTGTAGCTGCAAGGACTTCACAGATGGTTAATTATAAAAGCATAGCAGATGATTGCCATATTGATCAAAATACTGCTAAGAATTGGCTGAAAATACTTTATGCTTTAGGTATTATTTTTTATTTACATCCCTATTCCAACAATGTTTTGAAACGTACTATTAAAACACCTAAATTATATTTTTACGATACAGGCCTTGTCTGCCATCTAACCAAATGGACTAGCGCCGAAACTGCCTCGAGTGGGGCAATGAATGGTGCACTATTAGAAAACTATGCTATAAGTGAGATTTTGAAAAGTTATCAAAATGCAGGTGAAGAAGCCTTCCTCTATTATTACCGTGATAAGGATACTAAAGAAATTGATATTGTTATAGAGGGCGATGGACTCTTACATCCAATTGAAATCAAAAAAACTGCTACACCGGATAAAAGATTATTAAATATTTTTAAAGTGATAGAAAGGCAGCCTCTAAAAAGAGGCACCGGTGCCATCCTCTGCATGGCAGAAAAATTAGGTGCATTTGATAAAAACAATTTAATAGTACCAATAAGTCTGATATAGAAGCTACAAAAGCTTATCTAAAATACCACAAATTCTTTAGCCATTGCTATAACAAAATTATATACCCCTTTACCTTTTCGGTTTTTAAGTTCTTTCCTAACTCCTATCCCTTTCCCGTTTCAACGTCTATATCTTTATTTTGCCCTACCCATTAGAAACAGGTTTTTAAAAAATCCAAGGCCGGGCCTGTAGGTTACTTGTCCTACAAGCCTGGCCTTTTCTCTTTTTTATATATAATTTTACCCTAAGGTACAGTATTTACAAGCAAGCCTTGCCATACTCTGTAAAACAAGCCATACTATCACCTAATATTATCACTTGATGATTACTACGCCGCCTTCTTCCACGGAAACAGTCATGCCGCTCTCCACCGCCTGCAAAAATTCATCGCCTAAGCTATCTACAGTAGGCATAGAAGCGTCTGTCCATACATCCGCTAAAATCACTCCCGCCGCTGCTAATGAATCAATGGGCTTACTGAAAAGCAGGCAAGCCGGTTGCCGGGATAGGGCCGCTGCACAATAAAACACCATGCCCCCTGTTGTAGAACCGATAGTCTGGGGCAGACATAGGGCTTTGCCATGCATAGCCTTGTTATATATATCCGGATTGTTCTGATCTGAGCAGGTGGCTTTCTTATCCCCAAACATCAA
>CAZQHS010000085.1:0-3961 GCA_964593485.1 uncultured Clostridiaceae bacterium | reverse complement strand
TGCATCTTTTGTACCCTTAAAGGCTTCCGCCACTGCAGGTGCAGACGTGAATACCGTGGGTATAGCTACTTTGCTGCGTCTTTGCGTTTTAAGGGATTCCGACAGTTTCTCCGTCCAGTCTTGGAGCTGTCTCAGCGAAAGATGGGGGCAGCCTACAAAACAAAGTTTTGGCACTGCATTTTTATCCTTCCAAACAACTGGATAATTATTTTTCACCCGTTCAAGCTCCGCATCGTCTATCACATAGACCTTAGCACCCTCTGCTATAAGGCCTTCACCTAATTCCACTGCCTCCGGTGTGAGGTTCTCAATATGATACAGGCCTACTGCACCGTTACTAGCGGTAGCTGCACCAAAGTCCTTTAAATAATCCTTTACTTCCTGAGTAAGTTCGTTTCCAAGCCATTTGTTCAGCCCTTTTACATAGGGTACATCCTCCATTACCTTCATACCGATGGCACTGCCCAGCACCTGTGCCTCCGGGCACTTGCTGGTTTTTACCTCTATAACCCAGGTAGCACGGCGGCCTTTGTCTGTCAATAAACCGAAATAAGGTACATATCCTAATATGCTTCCAAAAAGCTCTAAAATTCCGGAATTTCGATTACATCGGGCACCGCATACACTGTTCGCATATACCACTGCACTGGATTCCGCCCAAGAAAGGACTTCTCCGTACTCTGGGATATTTCCCACCTGATCCATATAACAGGTGCAGGTATAGGCATCCTGGGACATGATACCTAACTTTTTGAGCTGTTCATCGTAATCTTTCTGTTTTGAATACATGACTTTAAAAAATATATTTTGTAAAAAATTAGCCGGCACATTTTTATCAAGAGGGCGAGGATCTACGGAAAAGGGTTGTTTGGAAATAGCCCCGGCCTCAATGAGCTGATCCATTAGCTCATATACAGGCTTCATCACCGACAGCCCAAAACTTGTGACTAAATGGCCTTTTTCACTATTGACAGGCACCATCTTTTCCGCACCAAAAGCCTCTCCGTACATGACCAAAGTCTTCATGACTTTGGATAAAGTCTCTCCCTTGCTGCCTTCTAATATTTGCCGCTGTTCAGCAGTAAGTTCCATAGTGTCACTCACTCCTTTCCTTTATAGTTTCATACCTACATCCCAAGCACTCCAAATAACTGTGCGAAGGTTTCCTACCTTCACCGCATCACCAACAGTTTTCACAGGGCCACCGCCGGATAAAGGCATGGGTTTATAGCCTACTGATAAAATTACACTGTCCGCTTCAATTTTAAATTCCTTGCCATCTTTATCCGTAACCATTACTCCGTCCTCAAGGATTTCCTTCAGCTTTGTTTCTAAATGCACTGGAACCTTGTAAGTCTTAAAGAAATCCCTCAGATAACTGGAATTAGCCAAGCATACGCCGGTTACGGCTATAAGGTCTTGTTTCATCTCAACAATAGTTGGCTTTTTACCCTTTAGATACAGTTCGTAAGCAATCTCACAACCCGTGAGGCCGCCACCTATGATGACCACATTTTCCCCCACAGCCTTTTCCCCTGACAAATAATCTATAGCCTCGATACCTCGTTCAAATCCTTTTATCGGCAGACAAACAGGAGTAGCCCCCGTAGCAACCACAACCTCATCTGCGTCCAATGACCCAATATCCTTTATTTCACTGTTCAACTTTATTTCTATAGTGGGGTATTTCACAATTTCCCGTCGATACCAGTCCAAAAGCTCCCGGTCTTTCTCTTTAAAAGACGGCTCCGCTGCCCAATTAAATACGCCGCCTAACTCTCCGGTTTTCTCGTATAACGTAACGGTGTGACCGCGTTTTGTCGCCACTATTGCCGTTTCCATACCACCGATACCCCCACCGATGATAGCAACCTTTTTGCTCTTTTCGGCAGGAATGATTTTATACTTTTTAGTCTGCATAGTCCTGGGGTCTAACACACAACGAGCGATATGTGCAGCATCATAAATGGATTGGTCATTAGCAACACCTTTGTAATGAGAAAAGTTAAAGCAGGCGTTATGACAGCAAATGCATGGCCGGATATCTTCCAATCTATCCTCCATAAGCTTTGTTACCCACTCGCCGTCGGCTAAGAACTGACGTGCAATGCCCATACCGTCGATTCTGCCTTCGGCAACGGCTTGTGCCCCCACTTCCGGCTCCATACGCCCAGCACAAACAACTGGGATATCTACGAATTTTTTAATATGGGCTACATCTTCCAAATTACAGTTTTGCGGCATATACATAGGCGGATGAGCCCAGTACCAAGAATCATATGTGCCGTTGTCAGCGTTCAACATATCGTAACCGGCATCCTGCAAATATTTCGCTGCCTTCTCGCTTTCCTCCATATCACGGCCAACTTCGTTATAATCTTCTCCGGGAAGAGCACCGTAACGGAAATCCTTCATCTTTGAAACTGCAGAATATCGTAAGGAGACGGGGTAGTCTTTGCCACAGGCCTTCTTTATCTCCTGTACAATTTCTACTGGGAAACGATATCTGTTTTCAAAGGAACCGCCGTATTTATCATTACGCTTATTTGTAAGCTCCATTGTAAACTGATCCAACAGATAACCCTCATGGACTGCGTGTACCTCAACACCGTCCACCCCCGCCTCCATGCACAACTTTGCAGTTTTGGCAAACCCTTCGATAATGTCTTGGATTTCCTGCATGGTAATTTCTCGGCAAGTAACCTTGTCCGACCAGCGGGATGGCAATTCGCTAGGGCTGGCAGATTGATACCGCACATCGATAATGGGTTTTGCCAGTGCATGAAGCAGCGAATTGTTATGAAGCATGACGAGATGGTCTGTAATAGCCCAGGAACGTCCCATCCCTGCAGTCATCTGTACAAACAACTTTGCACCGGTTTTATGTATCTCGTCCATAAAGGGCTTTAGGTCCTGGAACATTTTCTTGTTTTTCCACAGCCACCGTCCACCTATAGTATCTCTGATAGGTGCGATACCGGGAATAATAAGGCCAACATTGTTTTTGGCTCTTTCTAAAAAGAAATTGGCAGCCTCTTTATCGAAGTGATTTGGCTCCATCCAGCCAAATAGTGAAGTCCCCCCCATAGGACAAAGAACGATACGATTTTTGATTTCTACATTCCCCACTTTCCATGGGGTAAATAACGGTTCGAATTTTGGATCCATAATGCTCATCTCCTTTATAAAAAAATAAAATGATATATTGAACTAATAGCAGAAACTAACAACAACTTTATTTGAATAAAGCTATTTATAAATGATGTTATTGTTACTCTTACTTATATTCTAACATAACTCTTAGCAAACTTTGCCAAGTAAAAAATCAGCTTCCAATAAGTCGTTATGTTCTTTCAACACCGGGGGCGAATTTTGCAAAAAGTATCAAATCATAATAGTTTCCTTCTATTTTATAATAATCCTTCAGCAGTCCTTCTTTTGTAAAACCGTTTTTTTCAAGTACTTTTATGGAGCCCACATTTGCATTTACGACACGGGCGTGAAGCTTTCGTAAATGTGCATTATTAAAAGCGTAACTTGCCAATAAGGCGATGGACTTAGAACAATAACCCTGATTCCAGTAAGAACGATGGAACACATATCCTATCTCTCCATGATTTGCATCTTTATCAAAATTAAAAATCATAACCGTACCTATAATTTTATCTGTTGTCTTTTCACTTACTGATGCATATAAATGTGTGCCTACTTCTTCCTTTTTAATCATATCATTTACCAAATCACGAGTGTCCTCAAGTGTCTTAGAAAGAGGCCATCCGATAAAACGCTTTACATCAGGGTCGGAAGCATATTCATGTATAGCCTCCGTGTCCTTAATATTCAGGGCTTTAAATTGGATATTCTCACTCGTTAATTCATGAAATACCTTTTTATCCATATGGCCTCCTTTTGCTACAAAAAAAATAGCCTTGTAAAAGTCACTTAATCAACTGGATTAACA
>CAZQHS010000084.1:0-7498 GCA_964593485.1 uncultured Clostridiaceae bacterium | reverse complement strand
AATAAATTGTATTTTATATAGTAGGAAAGTAGGACTTTCCTACTATATAAAAAAACAGGATATACGCCTGCCTTCTTATCGTTACATGCTATCTTGCAAAATATCCAAAACTCTGCCAATATTTATGTAATTACCTTCGTATTCCTTAACAATTAAATCAAATATTTCTCTAACTTCTTCGTAGCTCTCATACTCCCGGGAAAACAACTTTTCTCCCGTGTTGTTTTTCACAACAATAATAAATCCATCTTCTATTTCATCAAGGGTTAATACATGTTCATCGATTTCAAATTCTCTAAGCAGCATATCGTTCCTCCTGTAAAATTATTAAGCATAACAACGAGTATAATTATATCACATTATATCTCTTTCCACATAATAAGTGCATCATCATTGGTATCAAAATAATAACCTTTTCTTACCCCTTCTATCGTAAAACCATTCTTTTCATATAAATATATGGCTTGTTGATTTGAATCCCTTACTTCCAATGTTATGCTTTTTAAACCGTTTTCCCTAACCATTTCTATAATCATTTTTATCAGTTTATCACCTATACCTCTATCCCTATACTCAGGATGAATCGCAATATTTGTTATATGGGCTTCATCCAAAATAAACCACATGCCTGCATATCCTATGACCTTATTGCCAACCTTCACCACTATATATTGTGCCAGATCATTCTTCTCTATTTCAGATATAAAGGATTCACGGGACCATGGAGTTTTAAAGGAAAGCTTCTCTATTTCCAAAACCTCATCAATATCTTCGGATTTCATAGTATCTATTAAAATGTTTTGTTTTTTCTCATATTCCACTTCTGCTTGGGATTTCCTTATATAATGAATTCGCAAATCATTGTAATTTGACCCCTCACCTTTTTGGTGTTTAATAAGTGCCAATGAGGCCACCGAAGAAGCTCGAGGATAATTGGAACCCGTGGGAGCAAATAATACTCTTTTTAAAGATTTTTCAATCTCATTTTTGAAAATCGGAACCCCATCCCCTAAAAAAATTAAATCCTTATCAATTGGATTAAGTTCCTTTATTAAATCATTTATTTCAATAGCATAATAATCCTTGAGTTTTTCCAACTCACCATGTCGAAAAGTATATAAAGACGAATAAACCATGTTCCTTTGGGCATCCAAAATTGGACATATATATCCTTCGTAACCCCATAGATTATAAGCCAAGCCATCAAGAGTCGGGACACCTATGATGGGCTTATTAAGTGCCTGAGCTATGCCTTTAATTGCAGAAGCTCCTACCCTCAAACCTGTAAAGGAACCGGGACCAGTTGAACATGCAAAAATGTCAATATCATTGACGCTGAGTCCGCAAGACGTTACTACCATATCAATTAAATTTATAAGTTTCTCTGAATGCTTTTTACCATCATTCAATATGTATTCGCAACACAAACTTTCCTTATCTATCAAAGCCGCTGAAGCCGCCGATGTCGATGTATCAATGGCAAGTATTTTCATGTTTTTTTAGCTCCTTTAGCATATCCTCATATTCATCCCCGCAAGCTTCAAAATGTATTAATCTTTTATCAGGTTCATTTATGGCAGATATAGTAATCCAAAGCCTATGCTTTGGTATTATGTCATAAACATTATCAGCCCATTCTATAACTGTTGTGCCATTACCGTAAAAATATTCATCGCAACCAAGCTCCAACATTTCTTCAGAATTTTCTAATCTATATACATCAAAATGATATAATGGAATCCTTCCTGAATAATATTCATTAATTATAGTATAAGTAGGACTGGTTATGTATTCAGTAATGCCCAGGCCTTTACCGATCCCTTGAGTAAAGGCGGTCTTTCCTGCACCCAAATCACCGGATAAGCACACCACACTGCCAGGGAATAGATGTTTGGATAGATTAATAGCTATGTTCATCGTATCTTCTATAGAATTTGAAATAAATGTCAGCATAAACCCTCCGTTTATATTTGCTTTGGTACAATGCAAATACCGGAGCAGTTTTTAGATGCTCCGGAATTTATATCCGTTAAAACTATTATATTTCATTTTGTGTTAAAAGTATACATCAGACCAATTTTGCCATCGGTACCGGACTATCGGCACCGGGCACCCATCCGTCCCCTACAGCAGCGGGGATAGTTTTACTTGCTGGTTCTTTCCGAAGTCTCTGAATAAACCTCCATATGCAATATTGGTGATAAACTTTTATACAGAAGTAATGTAATTCCCGATAAAATCACACCTTTTATCAAATTAAAAGGCAGTATAGAAGTAATTATCATAGGTAGAAGTGCCATTGATACAGGTTGGTTTGTAAATGCCGGTATTAATACAAAAAAATTAAAAAAGCACATTGCTAAAGACATTACTATAGTTGCCGCACTTAAACCCAAGATGGCTGTTCTCTTACTTTTATTTTTAAAGTATATCATAGCAACAGTTACAACAAATGCCGACCCTGTGAGAAAATTTCCTAATTCCCCGATACCGCCCGTTTGTGAACGAAGAAGCAAATGCAGTATGTTCTTTATAAGTTGTATTGCCACACCGACCCAAGGCCCAAGAGCCAAGGCACCGACTATCGCTGGTAAATCACCTAAGTCAATTTGTAAAAACGGCGGGAAAAAAGGTAAGGGAAATTCAAATAAGTAAAGCAAAAATGCCAAGGAAGATAAAATACCTATCTTTGTAATCATCTGTAACCTAAGGTTTCTCAATTTTGTTACCTCCTAATGAATTTATTTTTAAAGAACAAAAGCGGCCTCGCCACATTAAGTGGCTATCGTTATGTTGTTAAACTATATAGTTGCTAATGAATTTTTAATATGACATAGGTTGAAAAAGCCGCTTTTATTGCCATGTGCCATTTCCGAATTAAATGAGGAAATATTGGCACGGCATTTAATTAAATTGTTTTTTTATATAGTTAGGAAAGTAGAACTTTCCTAACTATATAAAAAAATCCCTGATAACTTCAGGGACAGGTTCATGCTTTGCATAAAAATAAACCTTCTCTCATCCAGACTATACTGTCGGCTCCGGAATTTGACCGGATCAGCCTTTCGGCTCGCGGGCTATACCGCCGGTAGGGAATTGCACCCGTCCCTGAAGATTAACCATTATTTAATTCTAAACCTATTATAAAGCATTGTTAAATATCCGTCAAATAATTTTTTTAAAGATTAAAGATTGCAACATTAACGTGACTGCTCACACTGTGTGTATTTTCATCCTTATTATTATATTTGATATGATTGCTGAGTTACAAGGCTAATGGACTGTAAGCTCACTACGGGCGAAATCAAAATTTCTCAGTTAAATTACATATAGCGTATGGTAATTCCTTTAGTTGGTCTGATTTCGCTTTTCCTTCATTTCGCTAACAGTCCCTAATCCTTTCCACAACGCAATCTTTATCAAATACTAATAATTGTAGAAAGTTAAAAGTAAGTGTGAACAGTAACACATTAACTGCCTTATATTGCTAATATAAATGTCACAGTCGGGGCTTGCCGAACAGTCTTAAGATACTTCATTTTGTTCAGAGTGACACCACACCGTGTGAATAATAACCTTGTTTTTGAATCAATAGCCTAATCAATATAGTAAATAAATCCATCGAAAATGTAAAAGTATTACAAACCCATATACTGCCGTAACACTCACAATAAACATACTCAATATCTTTTCATTAATGCAAAGTCTTATAAGATTATGTATTACCATTATGAGAGTTAATGGCACAATTGCCTTCCATAGGATAAATATGATGGGACTTGCTTTATATATCATTCTTACCAATGGATTAGCCTCTGATATTACACCTGCTCTTAACCCGACATAACTAAAAACCAAATCAAGCAAATTAAAAATATATAATATAACCAACCTTGCTTTTATATTAACTCTTGCTTCAGTCCTGCTTATAAACATTATTCAAACACTCCTATCTTCACGATGAAAATACTTTTAGCAACAAAAATATAACGTTGAAACTTCCATTGTATCTTATGCAAAAACAAGGTTAATAAAACTTATTGATTCGTTCCTATTGTTGGTAACTGATATCACACACAGCTTACCTTCTTTAAATTAATGAGGAAAACAGGAATGAGGACAAATTGTTGATTATTGCTTTAACATATGCTACTATATGTGCATAAGTTTAGACATGTGTAAACGTATAACAAACAAAAGAGGTGATAAAATGACCACTGATAAGATGTTAATAGTTCATTCCAAGGTATTACCCATAGTTTTTGAAAAAGTAATAACTGCTAAGAATTTACTTAAAAGCGGTGAAGCAACAACAATTCAACAGGCATGTGAAATGGTTTCTCTAAGCCGTAGCACTTTTTATAAATATAAAGATACGGTATTTGACTATAATGCCCAGGAAAGAGGTAGAATAGTTAACTTGTTTATGTTATTGCGGCACGAACCGGGAGTTTTATCAGATATAATAAATGTAATAGCCTCATTTAACGGGAATATACTGACGATAAATCAAAACATACCCGTATTGGATGTGGCTTCTTTAACCATGACCATTGACACCAAGTATATGGACATAACACCGGCACATATAGTAGAAGAAATATCAAAAAATAAGAACTGTGTAGATGTGGAAATAATCGCAATGGAATAGGAGAGAAACAAATGTATAAAGGCTTGATTGAAAGATATGAAAAATATTTGAAGGATATATATTGTGATAATATAATCACTTTAAATGAAGGTAATACACCGTTAATTCAATCGAAAAATTTAATGGACATAGTAGGGGATAACCATGTATTCTTTAAATTCGAGGGTGCCAACCCCACAGGTTCCTTTAAAGATAGGGGCATGACGGCAGCTATAACAAAAGCAGTAAAAGACGGCTCTAAATGTGTTATTTGTGCTTCAACGGGAAATACATCCGCTTCCGCAGCCGCTTATTCAGCAAGAGCGGGTATCAGATGCATAGTTCTCATACCTGAAGGCAAAGTTGCTTTGGGTAAGCTTGCTCAGGCTGTGGTCTACGGTGCTGATGTAATACAGGTAAAGGGTAACTTTGATCAGGCCCTTAATATGGTGAAAGAGGCTTCAAAGAGGTTTCCCGTAACCATAGTTAATTCCATTAATCCCCACAGGATAGAAGGTCAAAAAACAGGTGCCTTTGAAGTCTGCGATGACTTGGGTGCATCACCGGATTATCAATTTATGCCTGTAGGGAACGCAGGAAATATTACGGCTTATTGGAAGGGATACAAAGAATACAAAGACAACAATATAATAGATAAGCATCCCAAAATGATGGGATTTCAAGCCGCAGGTGCAGCACCTATTGTTGAGGGCAGAATCATAGAAAATCCGGAGACTATTGCCACGGCAATAAGAATAGGCAATCCGGCATCCTGGGATAAAGCAAACGAAGCCATAAAAGAATCTCAGGGTGCCATAGATAAGGTTACCGATGAAGAAATATTGGAAGCTTATTCACTATTGGCATCAAGAGAAGGTATTTTTGCTGAACCGGCATCGTGTGCAAGTTTAGCTGGTCTTATTAAATACTTGAAAAGCCATAAACTATCCGGTAAAACTATCGTGTGCATACTCACAGGCAACGGATTAAAAGATCCGGATACTGCAATGGGACTTAAAATGAATATTAACAAAATAAATGCTAACATGGATGAACTGTCAAAATTCTTTGCTTAAGAAATGGAGTAATTTATATGATTGAAATAAGTGTAAAAGCTACAACAGCAAATTTAGGGCCCGGCTTTGACTGCATGGGGCTGGCTTTGGATATGGAAAACAAGGTTTTTATAAAAGAATCACATAAAGAATTCAAGGATAATAAAAACCTGATATACCATTCAATAAAGAAAATATTTGATATGGCAGGCAAGAGCCTTCCCAATTTCAGGATAGATCAACAAATTCAAATACCCATAAGTCGGGGGTTAGGCAGCAGTGCGGCATGTATAGCAGCGGGATGTATGGCGGGAAACATACTGTCTGAATCTAACCTTTCCATAAGAGATTTGATAAAAATCGGTACAAGCATAGAAGGTCACCCGGATAATATTGTTCCGGCCTTCTTAGGAGGGTATACTATTTCTTCTTTGGAAAATGATGAGGTAGTTTATTTTAGGCAAGAGGCCTATAAAGGATTTAAATACGGGGTTATGATACCGGAATTCACCCTTTCTACAGCAGCCGCGAGAAAGGTGCTTCCTGAGAGCATCCCGTACAAAGATGCCGTTTACAACATAGGAAAATCTGCCCTTTTATCTGCGGCCATGATTACAGGCGATGAGGAACTGTTGAAATTTGCTTGCAAAGACAAAATTCATGAACCATATAGAAAGCATCTGATTCCGGGATTTGAAAAAATAAGAAGTAAAACTGAATCATCGGGAGCCCTTGCCACATTTTTGAGCGGTGCAGGTCCTACTATAGTATCAGTATTGAGGGCAGATGATAATGTTTTTGAAAAAGAAATGTCCGTATTCTTTCAGAATATGGATGGTAATTGGGATTTGAAAATTATCAAAGCCTCTAATGTGGGAGTTTTGGTCAATGCCTAAATAGTCCATTGACCATGTATAACCCCCACTAAGTACAATGTATCGTTATACTCTTCAAAAACCAACCTTAAACTTTCCCAGTCTATTCCTTGAAATTGTGGATCAAAGCCCTTGAAATGTAATTCAACAAAATAACCTGTGGGATAAGCTTTAGAAGTATTATCTATTGTATTTCCCGAGCCAATCGCTACGTTATTACCGATTACATGCGGATTAGCGAAGTCTTTATCGTAAACAAACCTCTCATAATAATCTTTAAATGTTAGTTCAATCGGCTCTCCGGAACCATCATAAGCTCCCCAATTAATTGTTTCGGTGCTTCTCATAAGCCCTGCAATTTGATCAGCCGTAAAAACTTGATCCTTTTCCGTATCCGTAAAAAAATAGGGTGAGAATCTTACTCCTTTGGTAGGATGTATATATTGGGATAATGTATTCATATCCTTATCTTTGATAAGCATTATTGTTTCTATAACTCTATAAGCTTTGTTTGATGTGATCCCGCTGAGGTTTGACTCCAAATCATTTATTCTCTTTTCCAATGCAACTATCTTTTCATTCTTTTCCTTTAATTCTTCAGAATTGTCAATGGGTTTTGCTGTGCAACCCGTAAATATTAAAAATATTAAAGTCAATATTATAAAGACAAATCTTTTTACCATATCGCACCACCTAATTTCTAAAATCTTCTATGTTTCATATTTATATAATTGCCTGTTTATATAAATATAAACATAAAATGGGCGACTTTTCAATATTGTTACTAACGTATGAGTCTTCTCGAAGAAAGATTCTGACCTTAAATTTTTATGTTACTGTCCACACTATGTATATTTTCAGCTTTATTATTATATTTGATATTATTGCTGAGTTACAAGGCTAAAGGACTGTAGGCTCACTACGGGCGAAATCAAAAT
>CAZQHS010000083.1:0-7522 GCA_964593485.1 uncultured Clostridiaceae bacterium | reverse complement strand
CTTATCACCATATCCTACAATTGAAAAACTTAAAACTAAAACCATTATCACAAGTGCAACTATTTTTTCTTTCATAGTTAATTCTCCTCTCACATTCAAATTATATTGGCGTTTACGAAACGCCTTAACCCACATAAATACGGGACTTTTTTCCCTTAAAACAATATAACTCTTCACCGATTTATGATAAAATTGAAGTAACAAATTCCAAATCCACCAAAAACCGAAAAGAGTTATAATAACATGATACCATATAAAAATCTTTCTTTGTGAGATATTTATTCAGATTGTAAATCTTATTTTGAAGAAGATAAACCTAAATTTCTCTCTTTACTTGAGGAAACCATTGATCTTGATAAATCTTATGATCTTTACAAAGCTGCATAGGGTTCTATGCAAAATGAAGGGCTATCCGTTCTCTTGTTATTACCCTCACTCAATAATGCAAGTTGCTATATTGCACCTTTTTGTTTATATTGCTTTTATATTTGCACCCATTTTATGTGCTTTTCATATAGATTCCCTGCTATTGCTTTGGCTATATAATTTATTAGAATCAAACTAGAAGCAAGAGGCTTTTAGACTATCTGTTTTCCGAATAATATTTTTGATTAGGACTTGTTGGCTTGTCTGGTATTGTTAGTTTTAATAAGCCACCTTTAATTAATAGATTTAAAATCTTTCTTCTAAAATGTGTCTTATTCTTATAGTTCATAAACTCTAGTATTTCAACCATCTTTCTTGGCATTTCACAATATTCTAAAACCTTTCTAATATCTTCATCAGCTTGGTCACTAACTTGGTCACTTTTGCCTGTTTCAAGAGGAATTATTGTCTTAAACACATCTTCTTCAATAAAAACAGGGTCTGCACCTGAATATATTTTATTGTATTTATTTATTGCATTTCTTTGTATTTATATTTTACACTAAACAGCAAAAATAACATACGGTTTCTTCTCCCTAAAACTCGCCATTTAGCTTATCTACTATTTGTTTTATGCTCAGCTCCTCCATAATTATTTATACCTTTGAATTGTTCCTTGCGTTCTCATTATTTACAATTAAATCAATATGGCTTAAAAGTTCAGGAATCTCCTTTTTGGATAAATTCCACACAAGTTCCATTCGTAATTCTCCATACCCATGAGCGACAATATTCCTAAGGTCAACAATCTTTCTCCACTGTATATTTTTATATTCCAGCCATAATTCTCTGCTCAAGGTATTTGCATGTTCACCTATATTAAGGAGTGACATAGCCGTTGCTTTTTGATATATGTCATTTTTAAAGAATCCTTCAAAGTCTATTTCATTGGTATATCTTATTATATCTATACATTCTTTCTTTATCTTTCTTAGTAATTTTAAGTCTCTATGTTCCATAAATCCTCACCTTCTCTTTTATCGTTAAAAAACTATCTTCATGTAAAGGACCCGCAACTATGTCTACATTTTTTCTTGTTTCATCTTCAATATCATGCTTAAGGCCGATCAAATCAAATAAACTTGCCACTTTTTCGTCAAAGTAAACCAGTAAATCTATATCTGATTTTTCTGTGGCTTCGTTGCTTGCATAGGAGCCAAATAAATCGACGCTTTTTACCGGATAGCGAACCGCTATCCTTGATACTGCACTTTGGATTTCATGTAATTCCATTTTTTCGCCCCCTATTTTTGTTTAAATTCGTACACTATTCGCTTTTTTATTTACAAGTAACAAAAAAAGATTCCGCTATATCACATTGTATTTATTTATTGCATTTCTTTGTATTTTAATTATACTCTAAACATGAGACCAGCTCAATTTAACAGACAGTGTCTGTTGAATTGGATAGTCCTGATAAAATCTTCTCATAAACTGTAAATTAGATACAGAAAATCCTCTGCCAAATTCTGTTGTAAGTTCTTTAGAAAGCTCATTTAGTAATCTGGTGCCTTATATTGCACGTTCTTGGGAACTTTGTTCGTACTCAACTATTATTCTTCCTATTTGCCAGTAAGCTTTTAATAGCTCAACATTAACTGCACTTGCAACATTGCTTCTCGCCTCAAGCATCGCTTGTTTTATTTCAGAAAAAATAATATTATTTTTGTTTAATATTTCACCCATAGTCTTACCTTCTATCTTTTATATTCAGTAAGATTATTGTAGCATATTAGCACCCTTTATATCCATATTTTTAGGAATCATAGGTCTATGTCTTATCAATACTGACCCAATAAATAACTCTTAATTCCTCTGTTACCAAAGGTTCTAAGACTTACACCCTTTGCTCGCACCGTAGATTGAACCTGATCCTTTTCGCAATACGCTTTGTTCTGCTTTAAATCTAAAAACCGTAAAATATAAGGGTCTTTCAAAATGTAATCTGGGTCTGTTTTAGGCTCAATGTTTTGAGGTCTCACCCTTTATCAAATCACGACGGTTCTCACTCCTTATACGCATCAGAAAGTGATAATGTGACCAGCTCAATTCAGGACACAGTGTGTCTCGTATATGAAGTATGATAGAATGCCCAATATTATTATATTGATTTTTCAAAATGTTATCACCACACAAAGCAAAGGACCATAAACCCGCATGAGCACTGGGTTTATGGTCTTTAATTTTACCTAAAATACTATTCTCACTCTTCATTTCATATCTTTAAGAATATACTAAACCTTCCAAATTAGATGTTATCTGACCGTTCATTTATGTTCTGTCCATCTGGTTTAGATACATTTATAATTTATTTTACCCGTTCCAGTCCCGGTTCCAGTGAGAAAATGAAACTTACTCGTCATGAATCTAGTTTACTCGCCATGAAAAACACCCTATTATTTTTAAGGAATTCCTTATATTTAATGATTTTAGCTATAACAATTAAAACTTATTGTGATTTTACTCCTCATATGCTTAGTATTCTCGGTATGAGTTAAATCTACTCGTCACGGACTGCTTTTACTCCACATCAGTTTATTTACTATTACCTATATTGAGTTCATAGTATTGAGTAGGATCTTGCGGAGAGCTTCCTCTCCAATTTAGAATCTCCAATTCTTTTAATCTATTTAATAATTTACGCGAATAGCCTGCACTTCTATTCAATAACTTTAATGCCTTTCCGGTTGTTATTGTCCCTTCTTTATATAAATAATTAATAATATCTTTTTCTTCAATACTTAGATTTTTCCACAATTCCTCCGTCAATATTTTTTGCATATGTTCATTTCCTCTAATTTGACGCATAATATAATTATTTTCCAATTTTAATAACACAGAATTCTTATTAGGCTCAGAGTATTCAGGGGGGTTAAGAAAGTAATTCTCCATTTCATCAAAAATACGCTTAACACCTTCATTTAATTCTTTAACCCAACCAAACTCAGATAAAATTCTTGCTATAATAGGATTACGAGAATATCTTGTATATCTCATATTATTTATATCTACAATATTAGGTAGCTTTCCTGGACTTAATATTTCCAGTCTATCATCATACATTATTACTTTAATATGTTCGCCTCTTTGTGAGTAATCTCTATGAGTTAGAGCATTTACAATACCCTCAAACCAAGCAAACTGTGGATATTCTGGAACTATCTTGAATTTACCATCTTTAGCTAGTGTTTGAAAATCTCTTAAATGTGCAGATATAACGTTTTTAGATTCTTCAATAATTTTAGGTATTGGTCCATCAATATTAATATCTTTTGTCAAATTTATTCTTTCGCCAGTTTTTGCTTCTGTTCCTTCATATCTTAGAAAACGCAATCTAGAATTCGGATAATATTTTAAAGGACTTTTTGAGAACAACAGAATTCCTGCTAAAGTAAGCTTATTGTTAATAAGCAATCCCCTCGCTTCTAAAACTTCTTTGTCGGATAAATTCGTGTTAATTATATCTTTATATTCCCCTAATAGTTTAGTATCAATATCTGCTATAGAAGATCTGTCAACAATTTCTTCTTCAATATGTCTTTCACCTTTATCGTATTCTAAATTAGTAATTTCATCATGTGTTAGTCTTCTACTCTGGTCCCCTATTCTTAAATAAACATCATCAGATGTTGTTCGTATTACTCTTTTTACGCTAGGTTCTATATGATAAATAAGTAAGATATCACCTTTTAATTTAGTACTTGTAAAATCAATTTCTTCAATCTTTATCATTGGAGTTGACTTCAAGAAATCAAAAGGAACCCTTTTAAATTTATCTAATTTTGAAGATCCTATATCAGTAAATCCTGTTAAACTTCCCTTATCTTCTATACCTATCACTAAAGTTCCGCCACTAGCATTAGCAAATGCTGATATATGCCTAGCAACCTCTTTAGTATCAATGCGTGCACTTTTTCTATCAAAATATTGATTCTCTTTTTCTGTTGTTAGAAATTTCAAAGTTATCTTTGGATTGATTTTAGAAACAGAACTTTTCATTTTTCACCTCGTTATATGATTATATTTATAATTTATTTTACCCGTTCCAGTTTCGGTTCCTGTGAGAAAATGAAACTTACTCGTCATGAATCTAGTTTACCCGCCATGAAAAACACCCTATTATTTTTAAGGAATTCCTTATATTTAATGATTTTAGCTATAACAATTAAAACTTATTGTAATTTTACTCCTCAAATGCTTAGTATACTCGTCACAAATTAAATTTACTCGTCACGGGCTGTCTTTACTTAACATCAGTTTATTATGTTTCTTTTACTTCAATTTATATTATATCAAAAATAAACTTATATGGTTTAATTTCCATTTAATAATATAAGTTTATTAGACTTTGGTAAAGCAAAAAAGACTATAACCCTTGATTTAGTTGAGTTATAGTCTTTAATATTTTTATTCCCACTCAATCGTACCCGGCGGTTTATTCGTTATGTCATAGGCTACCCTATTCACATGTGGGACTTCTTCCACTATCCTCATTGAGATTTTTTCCAATATATCATAGGGTATTGCTACCCATTTGGCGATCATAGCATCAGTGCTGTTTACTGCCCTTATGATGATTGTATGGTTATAGGTTCTTTCGCCGTCATGCATGCCTACGCTTTTTATATCCGGTAATAAGGTGAAATACTGCCAAATGCTTCTATGTAAATTAGCCTTTTTTATTTCTTCTCTGAGTATTGCATCAGATTCTCTTACCATTTGAAGTTTTTCCTGTGTAATTTCACCTAAAACCCTTACACCGAGGCCGGGTCCGGGGAATGGCTGACGCCATATCAATTCTTCGGGTATGCCAAGGGCTAAGCCTACCTCCCTAACTTCATCTTTATATAAAGCACGCAATGGTTCGATTAATTTTAGTTGCATATCTTCCGGGAGGCCACCTACATTATGATGTGATTTGACAAGACGGGAAGAATTTGTTCCGCTTTCAATCACGTCAGGATAAATGGTTCCTTGCACTAAAAAGTCAACATCTTCTATCTTTTTTGCTTCTTCTTCAAATACTCTTATAAATTCCTCACCGATTATTTTTCTCTTTTTCTCGGGATCAGAGACGCCGACAAGTTTATTTAAAAATCTATCTTGGCCATTGACTCTTATCAGGTTCATGTCCAATAGTTTTTTGAATATGGATTCAACTTGATCTCCTTCATCCTTCCGCATTAGGCCATTGTCAACGAAGATGCAAGTCAACCTTTTGCCTATGGCTTTGTGTACCAAAACAGCGGCAACAGAGGAATCTACCCCCCCACTGAGAGCACATATAACGTTTTTATCGCCTGCAGTTTTTTTGATTTCATTAATAGAATCGGTGATAAATTTGTTTATATCAAGTTTTTTAAAATTTCTTTCCATTTAAATTTTCCTTTCGATGTTTACCCTAATTACAGGCTGTAATTAGGGGCTTCTTTTGTTATGTGGACATCATGGGGATGGCTTTCCCTCAATCCCGCTGCGGTTACTCTTATAAATTTACTTTCCTTTTTCAATGCCTCTATATTAGGGGTCCCGCAATATCCCATTCCAGAACGCAAACCACCCACTAACTGGAATATTGTATCGGATAAAGGACCTTTAAAAGGAACACGACCTTCTACTCCCTCAGGAACTAACTTTTTCGCATCTTCTTGGAAATATCTATCCTTACTTCCGCTTGCCATTGAGGCCAAGGAACCCATACCTCTGTACACCTTAAAGCTTCTACCTTGATATATTTCTGTTTCGCCGGGACTTTCTTCCGTTCCTGCAAATAAACTTCCCAACATAACCGAACTGGCACCGGAAGCTATAGCCTTTACAATGTCCCCGCTATATTTAACGCCACCGTCAGCAATAATCGGTATACCGTATTTATCAGCTTCAATGGCACAATCATATATTGCAGTAATCTGAGGCACCCCCACACCTGTAACAACTCTTGTAGTGCATATAGAGCCGGGCCCGATCCCTATCTTCACACCATCAGCCCCTGCCTCAATAAGATCCCTGGTACCTTCTGCCGTTGCTACGTTTCCTGCTATAACCTGTAAATCCGGATAGTTTAGTTTTATTCTTTTAACTGCTTCTAAAACACCTTTTGAATGGCCATGTGCCGTATCTACAACAATTACGTCAACCTTTGCCGCTACCAAGGCTTCCACCCTATCCATTATGTCATGGGTAACTCCCACGGCTGCACCAACAAGAAGCCTTCCCCCTTTATCCTTTGAGGAATTTGGAAATTGAATGGTTTTTTCAATATCTTTTATGGTTATAAGCCCTTTCAGATAGCCCTTACTGTCCACCAAAGGCAGTTTTTCTATTTTATGTTTCTTTAAAATTTGTTCCGCCTGAATAAGATCCGTTCCAACCGAAGCAGTGACCAAATTATCCTTTGTCATGACTTCATCAATCCTCTTAGTCATATCTGTTTCAAATCTTAGATCTCTGTTCGTTATTATGCCCACCAGTTTACCTTTTTCATCGACGATGGGAACACCAGAAATTCTATACCTTTCCATCAATTCCATTGCATCTGAAGCTATATGACTGGGAGAAAGATAAAACGGATCAACTATAACGCCGTGTTCCGACCTTTTTACTTTATCTACTTCCAGAGCTTGGCTTTTTATACTCATATTTTTATGTATTATTCCAATACCACCTTCCCTGGCAATAGCTATAGCTAATCTCGCTTCTGTCACCGTATCCATACCTGCCGATATTATCGGAATATTTATTTTTAAACCCTTTGTCAGCATTGTAGTAACTTCTGTTTCTTTTGGAAGAATTTCTGACTTACCGGGGATTAAAAGCACATCATCAAAAGTCAGCCCTTCCTTTAATAGTCTTTCCATAAGCATAATCCTTTCTTTCCGTTTTCTCATATATTATCATAGTTATGCACCTTTTCGCTACTAAAATTCATTTATATTTATTGTGATGCAACTACATCATCTAATTCAATGATGTATTGCTGTAACGATGGGTGCTTGATTAGCATTCCAAATGCTTAGAATAACAACAAAAGCGGCTTCGCCTCATTTAATGGCTATCGTTATGTTGTTAAACTATATAGTTGCTAATGAATTTTTAA
>CAZQHS010000082.1:0-7755 GCA_964593485.1 uncultured Clostridiaceae bacterium | reverse complement strand
GTGAAGTTGTTTTTATCTAATAGGAAAGAAGACTTTCCTATTAGATAAAAAAAAAGCGGCTTAGCCGCAAATTTCCTCTATATATATTTTCTCATATGAGTAAGGGCTGTCTTTTCCAAACGTGAGACTTGAGCCTGGGATATTCCGATTTCTTCCGCCACTTCCATTTGGGTTCTCCCCTGAAAAAATCTTAAGCTGAGTATAAGTTTTTCTCTGGCGTTAAGTTTTCTCATTGCTTCTTTAATTGCAATATTTTCTATCCAGGTTTCATCCTGATTTTTTTCATCCGCCACCTGATCCATAACAAAGATAGCATCACCGTTATCATGATAAATCGGCTCAAACAGCGAAAGGGGATCCTGTATGGCATCCAACGCAAATACTACATCTTCCACCGGTATACTTAATTCTTCCGCTATCTCTGATATTGTCGGTTCTTTGGAATGTTTATTTATTAAGCTATCTCTGATTTGCAAAGCTTTATATGCTATATCTCTTAAGGATCTGCTAACTCGTATGGAATTATTATCTCTTAAGTATCTTCTGATTTCTCCTATTATCATTGGAACGGCATAAGTAGAAAACCTCACATTTTGACTGACATCAAAATTATCAATGGCTTTAATTAATCCAATACAACCCACTTGAAACAAATCATCAACATATTCTCCTCTGTTGTTAAATCGTTGTATTACGCTTAAAACCAATCTAAGGTTTCCTTTTATAAATTCTTCCCTTGCCTCCGCGTCCCCTTTTTTGATTTTTCCCATTAATTCTACCATTTTATCGTTTTTAAAAACGGGGAGTTTAGAAGTGTTCACTCCGCATATCTCAACTTTGTTTATCTTCATTTCAGCCCACCCTTTTAATATTGTTGACATTTAAATTATTGCCATTGAGGGTTTTTTCTATTCAGTATTATGAGGGAAAAAGGGGGCTAAAAAAGATTGTTTTGCACATGCAGACAGGGATGCGATGGTGCATGCACCCATGCTGCTGCAATATATGCTATACTTTTTGCTCAAATTTGTTCATTGAATATGCTATACCATTTTATTAATTTCTTTTTTCAGTCTGTTTATTATCCTTTTTTCAAGTCTTGATATGTATGATTGTGATATTCCCAATAGGTCAGCTACTTCCTTTTGAGTTTTTTCCACCCCGTCATTAAGACCGAATCGCAATTCCATTATTCTTTTCTCTCTATCATTAAGCATCTTAAGTGCAATATCTAATAACTCTTTATCGGTTTCATCTTCCAAATATTTATATATTAAATCATTTTCTGTTCCCAAAATATCGGATAAAAGCAATTCATTTCCGTCCCAATCTATATTTAACGGTTCATCAAAGGATATTTCAGATTTTTGTTTTGTATTTCTTCGCAGGTACATTAAAATTTCATTTTCAATGCATCTTGAAGCATATGTGGCTAATTTTATTTTCTTTTCGGGATCAAATGTATTTACTGCTTTTATTAATCCGATAGTGCCTATTGATACCAAATCCTCAACGCCGATTCCCGTATTTTCAAATTTTCTTGCTATATAAACAACAAGCCTTAAGTTTCTTTCTATAAGTATGGTTTTTACTATTTCTTCTTCATTTTTTAACCTTGATATAAGATACAATTCTTCATCGGTTTCCAATGGAGGAGGCAATGCCTCACTTCCTCCGATATAAAATATCCAATTGTCACCTTCAGGCCAAATTCTTCTGTGCAGCTTAATAATAAAAATCTGAAATAAAAGTGCGGTTCTTTTTAGTAACTTATGCATTAATATTACCTCCATTAAAAATACCTAAAATATCAGGATGTATCAGAGCCCTGTACTCACCGCTATTGGAAAGGTTCTTATTATAAATACCTATTATAAGTTCTTTAATATTTTGTTCTTTGTTGTTAAATTCAATATTGAAAGCATCAGGTTTGAATCCGATCATTAAAGCATTTTCCTTGCCCAATGAGTTAAAAGGGATAATCCGAAACCTTGTTAACCACTCTGATTTTGACATGATAGAAGCAATCAAACTCATATTATTTTCTTTGTTGTCTTCAAAAATTCTTTGCATCTCTTTTGGTATTATTTCTTTAATAGAAGAATATTCAACCACTACAACAGGTAGTTTACTGATAGGGTCGCTAAGAGAGTTTCCTGTATCTATTAAAGCAGGTATAAGTATACTTTTATTGTTAAAGGATATGTTTATCTTGGATATAATTCTTTCCCGCTTTACACGATAAATTATGTAATCCCATACATATTTGATTGTTATGTATGCAATTATAATTGATAACAAAAGCAGCTTGCTGGGAAAACCTTTTAAATAAAGTATATCCTTGTATGAGTATTGAATTCCGTTAATCAAATAGTATAAACCGAAAGTTGCACCGCCAAACACAAAGGTCACTGTATAAAAAACCCCTGTTGTTTTGACTAATTCATTTAAATTGTATGGCGTAAAGGCGATTATTATAATAAAAAGGGAAAAAATAATTTTTAGAAACCAAGTATATAAATATTCATAACCCGGCAAAAAGTAGAAAAAAGAATAGATGGCACCAATGACAGATGCCAATAATAATTTTATTTTTTTATGTTCATTTTTAGAGAATTTTGCGGTGCATAGAAGTATTATATAGTTCATGGCAATATTTTCTATAAGCACTATATCACCATAAATATATTTAACCATTTCTTCACCACCAATATTAAAGATTTTGGAAGCTAACATAACCCATTGTCCTTGTTTTTGGTACATTCAACGCTTTGTATTTAGGTTTGACTTTTAATTTAATTATAAAAAAGATATCAAGAAAAGTTTGTCATATAAAGAAGTCGAATAAGAAAAATTAAATGCCACGTAATTGTGTAATATTCTAACTTTTTACCCATATGGAATTTTAACCGCCATTAATCTTGAATCTTCTGCTTTATTTTCATAATATGTATGATTCCTTTGTATATATATATTCAAATATCTTGTAAAAATATGAAACACCTCCTAATCAAACTTTATATATAAATAAAGTCTGTCTAAAAGGTGTTTTCTTAATAAATATGTCTGAATCCTATCAGTTTGTTTTATCTTTTATTTCTTTTTCTATCTTATCGATGAAACCTTGAAGCTGCATGCCCCCTATATCTCCTTCTTTTCTGTCTCTTACGGATACAGTTGAGTTTTCTACCTCTTTGTCTCCTATAATCAGCATATAAGGTATTTTTCTCATCTGTGCTTCTCTAATTTTGTAGCCAACCTTCTCTCCCCTGATGTCGGATTCGACTCTTATATCCAACAATTCCAGCTTTTTAGCCAAATCCTCCGCGTATCCGTATTGTCTTTCGGAAATTGGTATGACAATGACCTGTACGGGGGCTAACCAAGTTGGGAAGGCTCCTGCATATTGCTCGGTTAAAATAGCTATAAATCTTTCTATGCTACCATATATTGTCCTGTGTATCATTACAGGCCTGTGCTTTTCCCCGTCAGCACCTATATAAGTAAGCTCAAAACATTCAGGCATTTGAAAATCCAATTGAATTGTTCCGCACTGCCATGTACGTCCGATGCAATCTCTAAGGTGAAAATCTATCTTAGGACCATAGAATGCACCGTCCCCTTCATTTACCTTATACTTAATGTTTTTCGCTTCTAATGCTCTTCTGAGTGCCTCAGTAGCTACTTCCCAATCTTCATCGGAACCCATGGCATTTTCGGGCTTTGTTGATAATTCCACAAAATAATCAAAACCAAAAACTTTATAAAAGTAATCTACCAAATCAATGACACCTATTACTTCCTCTTCGATCTGCGACGGCATCATATATAAATGGGCATCATCCTGGGTAAAGCACCTGACTCTCATAAGACCATGCAAGGCTCCGGACAACTCGTGTCTATGAACCAATCCCAATTCAGCCATCCTGATAGGCAATTCCCTATAACTGTGAAGCTTTCTTTTGTATACCAATATTCCTCCGGGACAGTTCATTGGTTTAATAGCATAGGGTGCTTCATCTATTTCGGTGAAGTACATATTTTCCTTGTAATGGTCCCAATGCCCCGACCTATGCCATAGTTCAGTACCTAATATTATGGGTGTCTTTATTTCCAGGTATTTCGCTTTTGTGTGTTCTTTTCTCCAAAAATCTTCAAGAAGGTTTCTTATAATCATGCCGTTGGGATGAAAAAACGGAAAGCCCGGACCCTCATCTAATATGCTGTACAAATCAAGCTCTCTCCCGAGTTTTCTTTGGCTTCTTCCAACATCTTTAAATGTTCTTCCAATTGACTCTTTTTCATAAAGGAAGTTCCGTAAATCCTTTGCAACATTTTGTTTTTTTCATTCCCCCGCCAATAAGCACCTGCAACACTAGTGAGTTTGAAGGCTTTAACTTTACCTGTAGATATTAGGTGGGGTCCTGCACATAAATCAATAAATTCCCCTTGTTTATAAAATGAAATAATCTCGTCTTCGGGCAAATCAGAGATAAGCTCTACCTTATAATCCTCTCCATGTTCCTTCATAAGCTCTATTGCTTCAACTCTTGGCAATTCAAACCTTTCCAGCTTTAAATCTTCTTTAATTATATTTTGCATTTCCTTTTCTATCTGTTCTAAATCAGTATCGGTAAAAGGCTTTTCAGAATCAAAATCATAGTAAAATCCATTTTCTATTGCTGGGCCGATAGCAAGTTTTACATTGGGGAGCAATCTTTTAACGGCTTGTGCAAGTATATGTGATGTTGTATGTCTAAGTGCTTGCCTCCCCCCCTCGTCATCGAAAGTCAGTATTTCTAAATTGGAATCCTGCATTATTTCCTTGGTTAAATCCACTGTCTTACCATTCAAACTTGCGGCTAATGCCTCTTTTTGTAGTCTATGCCCCAATGTACTGACTATCTGTTCAATACTGGTACCTTTCTCGTATTTCGTAGATTTAGAATCTTTAAATGTTACGTTTATCATAATACTCCTCCTTGATATATTGATAAAAAAATAAAACTCCCAACCCCAAAGGGGCGAGAGTATCCGCGGTTCCACCCTAATTATTACTTGCCAATTATAACGTAATTAACGGTATATCTTACTAAATTCAGTATACAGCTCCAAGGTGGTTTTCAAACAATTGCTCTAAGAAATACTCTCAGCCACGGTATTTCTTCTCTTTTAAAGCTGCTATGCTTTACTTTTCCTTTTCATTGCAGATAATATTTTAATACCATTTTAATATCAATATCCATATATGTCAACAATTTTGGGATAAAAAAATCACAAAACAATCATAAGCAAACCTTGGATTAATCCGATTATTGAGCCCAAAACCCCACCTAAAACCTCAATATGTTTAAGCTCTCTTTTTGCCAGTCCTATTATAATCTCTTCAAGTTTTGTTAAATCAATTTGATTAATTTTATCCTCTACCATCTTACCTATGCTGATATCTTTTGAAGTCTTTTCATATAAATCTTTAACTAAATTTTCAATCATATTGGGTGCTTCTTTATCAATTTGTTCTTCTATATAAGTAATTATGTTTTCTCTTATAATAAAGGGTACCAAAATCGGTATCTTTTTGTTAACTATTACGGATATGGCAGCTTTTATGGATACCAATGCGGATTCTCTGTTTTCATCATTGGATATCTTGCTCAATATCTGCTCAATATCTATAAGTTCTTCTTCGATTGTTAAACCAACACTTACAGCAATTTCTTCTCTCCTTTTGGGCAGCAGGCCCTGAACCTTATAGTTTAAAACAGGAATATGTATAGGATAAATAGGCCTGAACAACATTTTTATAGCTAAAACGTTTGTTATCCAGCCTATAATTCCACCTATAAATGCCGGAATAAAAATTTTAAGCAACATTAAGTTCCCCCATTTTATTTATCTTTAGATCAGTAAAAAACAATAAGTTTAGTTTGTTACTTTTTTGGATGAGCCAAAACCGCATAATTCACAATTGTGACAAATCTCAGTTCTATCATAAAATACATTTTGAATGGTTTGTATAATTTCTTTAGTTGAGAATTCATTTATATTATGCAAAATGATTTTCTTCGGTGCAATTGTTATAAGATTACTGATTAATATATCATCATAATTTAATTCTTTGTTTGTCAGTTCATGCCTAAACTCATCGATATCTTCATAACTGATTATTGACTTGCTTTCATCCATTAAAATGTAACCGCCATTTTTTACAGCCACTACATGAATTATACTAATTTTTGATTCTTGTATTTCAACAAAGTATCTTAACAACTTGATAAATTCATTATACTCTTTTTGAGTTATATATGCCTCTACTGCTTTATCAACCAAGATACATAATTCTTTCATATAATCATCTAATCTGAAATTAACAAAGCCTTCTAAAATAATCAAGTTTTCTGTCTTAAGATAATTAAATATGCTTTTTACGATCTTGGATCTTCTCAACTGTTTATAAAAATATCCATCATAAATGTTTTCTTCATTTTTAGCTAACCTGTTGGCAAATTCATAGATCTGTATTCTTTCACTGTCTTTTACATAAATATAGTAATCTTTTATAATTTTCTTTATCAACAAAGATTCATAATTGTTAATTATAACATCGGATAAAATTGAGGCTATACTATATATTAACTCTTCGTATACTCTTTTGTCTTTTAATTTTGTTAAAAATCCTTCTTTTAAACTGCATTTTATAAAAATAGTATCGCTTTCTACATAATCATCAAAACTGACATCTAAATTATCTTTATTCAGAGATTTTATATTTGATATTATATATTGTTTAATTTCAGGTTCATTTCTTTTAATACCAATTGTTGTCATCTAATCATTCAGCTCCTTCTTGATTAGTATTATTTGTGTTGTAACGACTATTATTCATAAGTCTAAATTCATTGAACCCCTTGTCGTTCAATACGTTAACGGTATAATTGAACCTATATCTATTATTTTCTTGCTGCTTAGTATCTTTACTGAAACACCTTTTTCATCCAAAAATTTTAAAATTCTTTTGTAATCTCTTAATTCGTATATGCTGCCTGTGAAAGCTATTTCCGTATTAGATATGAGTCCCGAAGCACCACCTATAAAGCCATAATCAAGATCTTCGAGTTCAATACCGCCCGGTCTTATCAGCAAGGACTCTATATTGCATTTTTCAAGTTTTTGGGCAATCTTTATATCTGATGTAATAACCGCCTTTTCATTTACCAATGCAACGGAACATTTAGTATATCCCTGATTTACATGGTGAAGTTTAATATTCATGTTTTCGTATAAAATACGTATTTGTCTATCTGTGTATTTCAAATTATGAAACGCGTACTCCCCAATTCTTAATATATTATATGCAATATTATTTGGATAGTTTCTGTGCAGCCATGCATCCCCCTTTGTCACTGCAAATCCTTTTTTTATAAGATTTGGGGCCAAAACATCATATACGTTAGGAGCCAATACAATAATTTTTCCTCCAATATGATGCATTAAAATATCCGGATGTCCTTTTATTGAATTGTACAATTCGTCACAGCCTGTTGTTTTTATAACGTCTACTCCTAAATCAGATAATGATCTTAAAATATCCTTATCAGCTCTGTAATCAATAATTGCCATTTTTACTTTCGCATCAGGAAAATTCGGTGTATTTATATGTTTCCCCATTTTCTATTCTTCCTTTACATTGAAATATATGTCATCAATAAGACGCATCCACCAAATAAAGCAATACATATCTTAGGACTGATTATA
>CAZQHS010000081.1:1667-7891 GCA_964593485.1 uncultured Clostridiaceae bacterium | reverse complement strand
TTGCTCTAATCTTATTATTTCGTCGCCGCTGATTTCTGCTATTTGATCCAAAACATCAATTATCATACTCCAAATTTGTTTGTACTCATCAGCAACCTCGGGTTCGTTCTGCTCTCTATACTTGATTTCAAGCTCTTTAATCTTATCCGGAATGCCCATATGGCATAAAAACTCATATAAAAACTTGCATAAATCTTTTGCCTTTCTTGAAGATTTAACTTTTTCTCTAAAAATGTTTATTGGCTCAATGACGACATCCCTTATATCATTTATCCTTGAAATCATATCAAGCTCTTCTTCTTGGGGTTCACTTGCCTCTATGGAGTATTCAATCCTATAATCCCATTTATCTTCTTTATACCATTTGCTACCCCTTATGCCATTGGCCAAAACATAGTTCTCCAAAATGTCTATATCACCCCGGGGTATAGACAAAAGCCCCGTCTTAAGATATCTGAACATAGTTTCGTAGCTAAAATTTTTAATGATAATTTGAATTACGGATAGGACCAACAATGTTAAAGGATGCTCTGTCACTTCCCTCTTTTTATCTATAAAAAACGGAATATTATACTGGGGAAATATTATTCTTACTAATTTTTCGTAATCATCCAAATTTCTTGCAATTACTGCAATGTCTTTATATCTAATATCCTTATCCCTGCAAAGTTCCACCATACTGTCAGCAGTGTTTGAAACCTCACTGTACAGATTAGTAGCTGATAAGAGGCTGATTTTGTTTGTTTTTCCGTCAAAAACCTTATAAGGATACTGAAACAAAAACTCTTCCAAATGTTGAAGTTCCACGTTGTTTTGAAACCTCCAAGACGCACCGGGTTTTAATGCAATAGGTTTCTCCACCTCCAACTCTAATTCTTTTGTTATTTTTATAAGCTTATTCGCTGAATATTTAATAGAGGAAAAAACGTCAATATCCTGAATCTGCTCCGTATCCTCAAGGCAATCCGTGGTTAGGCATACATTAACCCTTGTAGCATTTTGCAATAACTTGGCTATTATTTCGTATTCCTGAGGGGTAAATCCGGAGAATTCATCTATCCAGATTTCTGCACCCTTTAGATATTTGCTTTTATCTATTCGGTCTCTCAATAAAGTCAAATCATCATCCATATCAATATACTTTTCATGTAATGTTTCCTCGTATTTTGAGTAAATCAAAATCAAATCATCTAATTTATCCTTTAAATATCTGTCCTCTATTTCTTTTGTTTTTTCCTCCAGTAGCTGTGGATTTATATTATATCTCTTGAATTCGGATAACATAGTAGACAATTTATCCGCAAAACCCTTCTGTCCGGCAGATCTCCCAAAAGCTTTTAGATTGGCTCTGCATGTATCTAATACATTTTGTATTATCATGGCCCTACCGGCTTTGTTAACATGTTGTTTGGCTGAACCGCCTACCTCATCAAGGATTTTTCTTGCCAACCTTTTAAAACTTAATACCTCTGGTCCACCCAAGCCTAAACCGCCCAAAACTTTTACCATATTCTTTTCTGTTTGAAAAGAAAATTGCTCAGGCACAATCAAAATTAGAGGAACTGAAGAGCTCTTCTCCCATTTATCTTTTATATCGTCCATGCAAAATTTACTTTTGCCGCTACCCGCTCTTCCGTATATAATCCGTAAACTCATCTAAATCCCCGCCTTTTCCTTGGAAATGGAATAAACTTGTCTCTTAATAAATAATTATAGCATACCCTATTTAAATAATTGGATAATAAAGTTATCAAACTTGTAGAAAATCGAGAGATGCTACCGTTCGCACGATCTTGAAGTCATCCTATGGTTACTATTCACACTTATCATAGCAATATAAGACAATTAGATAGTATGTGAACAGTAGCGAGAAATGAAGCATAAATATTTGGCCAAAAAGTGAACCTTGCTGTTAAATTATGCTATACTTATTTAAAACAAAGATAAACAATATTATAGATTGGGGGTTATAAAATGAGAGCACTTATTACATTAACACCCGGTGAATCTAAAAGGCTTATCGCTAAAGGTGTTGCCGCACTCCCGAGTATAAGAAATGCCCTTAAAAATCATACCATAATAGTTGCCGGGGGGACGACAAATGCATTCTTGATAGAAGAACTATTGGGTGAGCCCATTGATAAGAAAAGTACTTATACAGTAGGAATCGTTACAGAAGGCAAGACGGGGGTAACAGACGAAGAAGGCAGAATACACCCCTTTGTCATTACCAATGGAATTGCCCGGGAAAAAGAATACCGCTGGAAGTCATATTTAGCGGAAATTGGCCCGGGAGATATATTTATCAAAGGCGGTAATGCTGTAGACCATACGGGGCTGGCTGCTGTATTGTCCTCCGACAATATGGGCGGTACCATAGGCACTGCATGGGGTCCCGTCATGCAACGTGGTGTAGAGTTAGTTGTCCCCATAGGACTTGAAAAACTGGTGCCTGATGTCCGTGCAGCTGTTGAATTCTTATCAGGCCATCCCATTGATATGGCTTTTGGCGATAAAATAGGTCTTATGCCGATGATTGGAGCCACCGTAGTAACGGAAATAACGGCAATAGATGCATTATATGATGTGGAAGCCAAATGTATTGCAGCCGGAGGGGTTGGTGGTTCTGAGGGTGCAGTTATTTTGGTCATAGAAGGCGAAGAAGAAAAGGTTAAAAAGGCCTTTGAAGGAATTACATCTTTAAAGGGAGAACCACCTATTAAATAAGTATCAAGGCACATATTATCAGAACTATACTTACACAGGTAACAAAAATAAGGGGGTCACAATATTGCCAAATTTTCCGGCTTTTGTTTCTTATGTAATAGTCACAACTTTTACTCCAGGACCTAATAACATTATGGCCATGTCCAATGCGGGGCGATATGGTTTTAAAAAAAGCCTGCCTTTTAACGCAGGTGTTTTCTCCGGTTTTTTTATAATATTTACTTTATGCAGTTTTTTCAGTGCGGCTCTTTTTAATCTTATACCCTCTATCAAACCAATCATGACTTATATAGGTGCCGCTTATATTCTTTGGCTTGCCTGGAATACTTATAATAGCAAGCCTCATAATGGCACGGAAATCGATAAACACACTAACAGATACCTTCACGGGGTGCTACTGCAATTTGTTAATCCCAAGGGAATCCTCTATGCCATCACAACTGTTGCAACTTTTATAGTGCCTTACTACGAGCCGGGTATCATATATATCGGTTTTGCTATTTTTTTATGCTCCTTAGCCTTTATATCCAATTGCTGCTGGGGTTTGTTCGGTTCAATTTTTCAAAGGCTGCTTATTGACAAAAGCAAGGTAATCAATACGGTTATGGCGTTATTGCTTGTATATTGTGCTGTATCGCTGTTTTTGTAATTGGAACAGGCAAAATTTATATCAATGACTGTATCACACTTCCTTAACGTATCTTTAATACTTCTCTACCCTCATCAGTGAGACTATACTTTTGCAATGGGCTATTTGGTTTATCTGCAATTGTCATTTTTATTAAGCCTTCTTCTATAAGAGGGCTCATATGCCGTTTAAAAGAACGAGAATCACTTTTCAGTCCAATAATTTCAAAAATTTCTTTTCTTGATAAATCTTTATTTTTTATAAAATTGATGATTGACAATTGGATATCTGAAAGATGAACTTTGTGCTTATCTTGGTGCTTATCTTGGTGCTTTAACTGTTCACTGAGGGTATTATAAATAGCCGAAAGAACAAACTCTAAAAAAAAGGATGAGTTATTTTCTCTTTTTGATTCTGAAATAGCAAAGTAATATTTATCTCGGTTTTCGAATAAAACTGTTTCCATGGGAATCCAAGCAAAAATCTCATTCCATTTTGCAAGAATAAGCGTTTGCCATAAACGTCCCATTCTCCCATTACCATCTGAAAAAGGATGAATTATCTCAATCTCGTAGTGTAAAATAGCACTTTTCAATACGGGGTGTAAGTCAGAGCTTTTTGCCCAAGTGAACAGTTCCTCTACTAATTCCGGCACAAATTGAGGCCGTGCACCTAAATGCACTGCCAAATCACCATCAAAAACTCCTACATCACCTTTTCGGAACCTTCCGGACTCTTCAACAAGACCTTGGGTCATGAGGTTGTGGGCTTTCAAAAAGTCTTTTACTTCATAAGGAGAGAAATCCATTATTTCTTCATAGGCATCATATGCATTTTTAACTTCTTTGATATCTGCTTGCCTGCCTCTGATAATCTTTCCCTCAACTACATCTGTTACTTCATCAAGTGATAATGCATTTCCTTCAATGGCAAGAGAAGAGTATATTGTTTTTACTCTATTTTCCCGATGAAGTCTTATATCTTTTTTAAAATCCGTACCGTATTCAAGACGAGTTATAGTCTCCACTATTTTAGCTAAATAATCAGCAGCTTTTTCTGTAATTGTATACGTTGGATGGTTTTTCATTTGAAACACCTTTCTCCGGTTTATTTTTTATTAATAAATGCTTCGCTTATGACTACTAAAAGCCACTGTCAATCGCCCATATCTGTAAACTCCATTAAATAGGTTTTCTTATCCTTTTTTTCCTAAGCCTTTTATCTAAAGGTTCTTCTTTTTTATGATGCCTATTTGCATTAGAGTTCTAAGATAAATATTTAAATTACTAAAACAATCCTTTCATACTAAGGCTGATTCTGTTTCTGTCCAAATCCACTTCCAAAACCCTAACCTTGACAATATCACCCACCTGCACTACATCCATTGGGCGGCTTACAAATCTATCCGATAGCTGGGATATATGAACTAAACCATCCTGGTGAACCCCTATATCCACAAAAGCTCCGAAATCTATAACGTTTCTTACGGTACCCGTTAGTATCATTTCAGGTCTTAAATCTTTCATTTCCAGAACGTCTGTATGAAATATGGGCTTTGGCATTTCGTCCCTCGGATCTCTACCGGGTTTTTGCAGTTCTTTTATTATATCCGTTAACGTAGGTACTCCAATTCCGATTTCCGCTGATAATTCATTTATATCCAAACCGCTTGCTTTTTTAATTGCCTCACTCAAAGAATCACCACTATTTTTATCATATTCCAGTTTATCCAATAATTTATTCGCTGCATCATAGGATTCAGGATGCACCGCGGTGTTGTCAAGTATATTTTTAGATTCAGGTATTCTAAGAAAACCCGCTGATTGTTCAAATGCCTTAGCACCAAGTTTTTTTACTTTCATGAGCTCTTTTCTATTTTTGAATTTCCCAATTTCCTCTCTATAAGCCACTACATTTTTCGCTACCGCAGAATTTATTCCCGAAACATATTGAAGAAGTGATGGAGTGGCAGTGTTTAGGTCCACGCCTACAGAATTCACGCAATCCTCAACTACTACATTTAAAGCACCTGATAAGTTTTTTTGGGATACATCATGTTGATATTGCCCTACTCCTATAGATTTAGGATCTATTTTAACCAGCTCTGCCAGCGGATCTTGAAGTCTCCTGCCTATAGATATTGCTCCTCTTATTGACACATTTACATCCGGGTATTCCTTTGCCGCCAATTCCGATGCGGAGTAAACTGAAGCACCTGCCTCATTCACTACTATATAGTGTAGTGACCTATCCAACTCTTTTATTATTTCTGCACATATTTTTTCTGATTCTCTGGAGGCAGTCCCGTTTCCAAGAGAAATAATTTCAACGTTATACTTTTTAATGAGCCTTTTCATTTCGGCTTTTGCTTCTTCTACCTTACTTGCCGGAGGTGTTGCATATACCGTTGCAGTATCTAAAAGCTTCCCTGTATCGTCTATTACTGCAATCTTGCAACCTGTCCTATAAGCAGGGTCAAAACCCATAATAGTTTTGCCTTTTACCGGCGGTTGAAGTAAAAGATTTTTTAAATTTGTACCGAACACCTCTATCGCCTGTTCCTCTGCCGTTTGAGTCAATTCATTTCTGATTTCCCTCTCAATAGAAGGTGAAATAAGCCTATCATAGGAATCCTTTATAGTATCCTTTAATATTAATGAAAAAGGAGACCTTTCTACGATTATATTGCCTTCCAACTTTGGCATTATTCTATCTATAGGTGGATCAATCTTGACAGATAACAGTTTTTCCTTTTCTCCCCTGTTTATTGCTAAAACACGATGGGGCGGTATTTTCTTTATAGGTTCCCCATAGTCGTAATACATTTGATATTCGGATTTTTCCTCTGTCAACCCTTTTGTGCTTATTG
>CAZQHS010000081.1:0-1567 GCA_964593485.1 uncultured Clostridiaceae bacterium | reverse complement strand
CTATAGGGTCTATATAAATCCTCAATTTCTTGAAGAATTTTTGCACTCTCTATTTTTTCTCTAAGCTCATCGTTAAGTTTTCCCTGCTCATCTATCAGCCTTATAACTTCTGCTTTTCTATTTTCAAGGTTCCTTAAGTATTCAAGCCTTTCCCCCAATTGCCTTAACTCCGTATCACTAAGCTCACCTGTTTGCTCTTTTCTATATCTTGCAATAAACGGTATCGTGTTACCGCCGTCTATGAGCTCTATGGTATTTTCCACCTGCCATGACTTTACATTTAGTTCCTTGCATAAGGTATTTACTATATTCATCCTATCGCTCCTATTAATTGAAATTAAGCATTTGCATATTAAGTCCCTTTGCCTCTAATTATAACCTTCTGTTTCAATATAAGTTGTTATTCCCATAAATGATACTATATCTCTCATCCTCTCATTACCCGATGCTATTCCCTGCATAATAGAATTATATAGGGTAGGTTCTCCTCGCAATACATAACCATAATATACATAATCTAAACTATGCATATTATGGTTATACCCGTTTTTTAAACTTTTAACAAGATAAAACAATAAAATACTTTCATCATATGTCTTCAGATTTACAGCACTGACTCCATCCAAAATCTTATAAAGCATCAGGTAATATTGTATTGCAACCTTACCTTTCTACCTCAATAAAATTGAGATGCTTATACACCGTTGCAGTTATATATCGTCCGAGCTACAATTACTCTTTTTTATAAGCCATAAAATTCAATTCATGATTCTGTTTTTTTATCCGATAAGCTTTCATAAAGGCCATCACACAAGTTTTCTATATAATCCTTTTTTACTATTGTGTCTTTCCATTCCTTCGGAATGCTTTCGTATCCGTATCTTAAGCCTGCCAATCCCCCGACTACAGCTCCCACTGTGTCGGTATCACTGCCTAAATTTACAGCCTTTAAAACGCAAGTTTTATAATCATTTGTATTTAACAGGCACCAAATAGCCGCTTCCAATGTATCCACCACATACCCGCTGCTTTTTATTTCATCTTCCGGTAAATCCTTAAAGCAGGCATCCATCAATCTTTCAAAATATTTTAACTCTGATTGAAATTCCTTTTTCTTCTTATAATACTCCATTGCCTTATGTACTCCGTAACCGACAGCTGTATCTAAATCCGCCTCGCCCATAAGTTTTGAAGCAACCATAATATATATACCACATGCAACGTAGCACCTTTTATGCCCATGGGTTAGGGATGAAACATTATGTACAATATCAAAGGCATCCTCTATCTCGTAAAATTCAGTTCCATAAACTGATTGCAGATAGAAAAGAATTGGAAGTATCCTCATCAAAGATCCATTGCCATTGTCATATCCGCCTTTGCCACCGCATTTCAGTGGGGGTATTCCCTCTTTATACCTTGATAAAGCCATACTCGTACCTATACCTATGTCAAATGCATCACCATGAGGTGTGAACAGTCCTCCATCATACCACTTTATAAAGTTGTCCATAACATCCTTATAATCCAAGCCTTTAGATAGGCTTTCAACCAAGCATAAAGTCAT
>CAZQHS010000080.1:5804-7986 GCA_964593485.1 uncultured Clostridiaceae bacterium | reverse complement strand
TTAACTCTTAAAAGTTTTCCTGTAAAACCGAACATCAGCATTCCACCTCCCCAAATAGATCCTTAAACTTGAGTCCAATCTTTCTTTTCTTTTCAAGATTAGTAGGTGTTGCCTCTTTGTACTGTATGGCTCCCGAGGGGCAGAATTCCGCACACAAGGGTTCTCCACCGCACAAATCACACTTAATCAAAGATTTGGTCCTGGGATTGTAAGTTATGTTACCCAAAGGACAAGCACTTATGCACATTTTGCAGCCGATGCATTTAGAGTCGTCAATAAGTACAGTGCCGCTTTCAGCCTTGACTATGGCACCAACGGGACAAACCTTCATACAAGAAGGGTCATCGCACTGCATGCACATGATGGGTACTGATATGGAAGCTTCGTCATAAGCCATGACTGAAATTGCAGAACGCTTGGGATTGAATTCCTCCGACCTGTTGAAGGTGCAAATCAACTCACAAGTCCTGCAGCCGGTACATTTCTCAGGGGCAATCATTAAAATTTTGCTCAATTTTTCCCGACGTTTGCAAACGCCGGTTCCACCTCCTTTTATAAATTCAAAAAGCCCACCCGTTTGCATAAAATGCTAACAGATGGACTCCTTTGCAATAATGGCAGGTATGGGGATTTCTCCCCATGCCCTAACGTTCCAAAAACCTCCCTTGGGCTTTTGGAATCGGAGTCATATTAAAATAGTATCCTTTTACCTATTCTACATTTATTATACAAGTCCTGCTAATATGACAAAAGTTTCAAATGTTTTCCTGATTGTTCACCCGGTCTTGGTGACATCCTAAACAAAGCAGCCTCGACAGCGATATTTATCGTAGCAATTGAGGATAGAACTTTATTGTTCACACTATGTATATTTTTAGCCTTGTTATTATATTTGATATGATTGCTGAGTTACAAGGCTAAAGGTTCATGGGATGGGGTGGAACCCATCCACTACAACGGGCGAAATCAAAATTTCTCAGTTAAATTATATATATAGCATGTGGTAATTCCTTTAGCTGGTGTGATTTCGCTTTTCCGACCTTTCGCTAACAGTCCCTAATCCTTTCCACAACGCAATCTTTATCAAATACTAATAATCGTAGAAAATTAAAAACAAGCATGAATAGTAACGATAGAATGTCCCCGTGTTAACCCCAAAAAAAATATTTGCCTAAGAAAAACTATTATGCTATAATAAAAAAGTTAAAAACACTAATTAATCGTGTATCCAAAGGTCGGAAAGAGGTGAGATTTGTGAAAGAGGGAATCCATCCGAAATATCAGGAAGCTACTGTTAGGTGTGCTTGTGGCGAAACATTTACCACTGGCTCAGTTAAAGAAGAAATAAAAGTTGAAATCTGTTCGAAATGTCATCCCTTCTTTACGGGTAAACAAAAATTTGTTGACACCGGCGGAAGAGTTGAAAGATTCAAAAGAAAATTTAATCTTGAAACTGAAGAATAAAAGACTGAGGTTAGAGTAGCTGCTTTAACCTCAGTTTTTTAAGCTGCATATTTTTTATTGCGGAGGAACTCATATGAGTAAACTTTATTATAGATACGGTGCCATGAACAGCGGCAAAACAACAAGCTTGTTGCAAGTTGCTTTTAATTATGAAGAACGGGGAATGAAAGTTCTGATTATCAAACCCAAGACGGATACCAAAGGTGGGGAAATGTTGATTTCCAGGCTTGGTGTATCCAGAAAAGCGGATTGCATGGTAGAAAAAGATGACGATATATTTGAAATCGTCAAAGATTTATGTAAAAAACAAGGCAAAATAGATTGCGTTTTGGTGGATGAAACACAATTTTTTAACAGAACTCAGGCAGACCAATTGTTCATGATTGCCTGCAAACTTGACATTCCCGTTATTTGCTATGGGTTGAGAACGGATTTCAGGATGGAAGGTTTTGAAGGAAGCAAAAGACTTTTATTGATTGCTCATAGCATAGAAGAGTTAAAAACCATATGCAAATGCGGTAAAAAAGCCATGCTGAACGGTAGAAAAGTAAACGGTAAATTCGTCTTTGAAGGTGAACAAGTGGCAATTGAGGGTGTGGAAGAAGTGGAATACGAATCTCTTTGCCCTGATTGTTATTTCAAATATCGCGAATAAACAACACAACACAGAGGGATGGTTCTCCTGTGTCCAAAAATGACACAGGAGAACCGTCCCTCT
>CAZQHS010000080.1:1637-5794 GCA_964593485.1 uncultured Clostridiaceae bacterium | reverse complement strand
GCATACGCCATTTATATGTTCCTCGAATTCTTCCCCCATATATTTCAGACAGTCTCTTAGTGCAGTAGTTGCCGCCTGCCCGAGACCGCAAAACGATGTATTCTTCATGGTATCCGATAGTCTGATAAGGCTATCCATATCCGCTGCTGTGGCCTCACCTTTGGTGAACTTGTCCAATACCCCATATATTCTGGTATTGCCTTCTCTGCAGGGTGTACATTTACCGCAGGATTCGTGCCTAAAAAATGCAGTTATACACTTGAGAAAATCAATGACACAATTGGAATCATCCACCACTAATAAAGCCCCGGATCCAAGCTTCAACTTATTGTCTTGCAATGCTCTATAGCACATAGGGGTATACAGCAGATCCTCTGTAAAACATGCTCCCGACGAACCACCTAACTGAACAAATTTCAGATCTCGGCCATCAGGCACCCCTCCGCCTACATCATAAACAATTTCCCTTATGGGTGTACCGAAAGGTATTTCAAACACCCCTTTATTTACAATATTACCCGACAAACAAACCAGTTTCGTTCCCCCGCTGGCCCTGGTGCCGTAACTTGCGTATTTGGTACCACCATGCTCAATTATATAGGGGATGCAGCTGTAAGTCTCAACGTTTTGCAAAAGCGTGGGTTTTTGATGCAAGCCCTTTTGGCTGAGATACGGCGGCTTTTTACGAGGTCTGCCGGACTTGCCTTCTATCGATTCAAGCAAAGCGGTATTTTCACCGCACACATAAGCACCGGCTCCCCATACTACTTGGATATTAAAACAAAAATCCGTACCCAGAATGTTTTCGCCTAAAAAGTTAGTTCTTATGGCATTATTTATGGCATTGTTTATAACGTCCTTATAGTCTAAATACTCGCCCCTCACATATATAAATCCTTCTTTTATATTAAAAACATAAGCTGCTATAGTCATACCTTCGATAAGCTTTAAAGGATTTTGAGTTAATATGAGTTTATCCTTAAAAGTGCCCGGCTCCCCTTCATCCCCGTTACAGACCACATACTCGGGTATGTTTTTGCTTTTATAGGCCTGTTCCCATTTAAAACCCGTAGGATAGGCAGCTCCGCCTCGCCCCATAAGCCTTGCCTTGCTGACTTCTTCTATGATTTCCAGAGGTTCCATTTGCATGGCTTTTTTAAGGCCCACATAACCGCCGGTGCTGTGATAATCCAACACGGAGTCCGGCTTAATTTTACCAATGTCTTTAGAAATCAATTTCAATATTCTTGCCACGCTCATTCCCCCCAATATATCTTAAAATTCGGATAACGCTTTCTATCTTTTCCGTCGTTATATTTCCGTAAACTTTATTATCTATTTTTATGGCAGGACTTATTTCACAAGCTCCAAAGCAACTGACCTGATGCAAGGTAAACATTCCATCAGGAGTTGTTTCGCCTATTTTTATACCCAAAAGTTCTTCCAAAATATCCGCGACCTTTTGGGAGCCACAAACATGACATGGGGCACTGTTGCATATTTCAATAACGTATCGCCCCTTAGGCTTATGATTTAACATAGAGTAAAAAGTTGCAACCTCATAAACTTGGCTTTCCTTCATATTGAGTTTTTCTGCTACATATTCCAAACATTTCTCGGATAAATAGTTTTGCTCTGAGGATTTTTGCAAGTCCAAAAGAATTTGAATTAATCTTTCTTTGGAGTTATCATATTTTTCAATTATAGTATCTAATTGTGATAACAAAGCTGTCTCATCCATTCCCCCGACCTCCTTGTACTTTTAATTAGAAAGCAAACGTATTATGTATTTAATCTTTCGTATATTTCTGACAAATGAAAACTATGATTGTTTAAATGTCAAAAATACACCTTCCACTATTCTATCGCATTAGAGACAAAATGCAATTATAATTTACATTATTTTGCCCTATGTTTTTGCAACGCCCAACTATTGTAATCAACAATACACTAATATATAATAATGAAGTAATGCCTAATGGAAATGCATGATTTAAAAAATCGATTGGGACAACAAATTTACCCAAACAAGAACAGTGAGGTTTAAAATAATGAAAAAGACCAGTATAGGCGGTCAGGCAGTTATCGAAGGGGTTATGATGAAAGGACCCGAAAGTATTGCAATAGCAATCCGAAGGCCTGACGGTGAAATAGAAATAAAAAAGGAAAAATTAAAATCTAACAGGAAGACGATTTCAAAAATACCCATTATCCGGGGATTGTTTGCCTTTGTGGATGCAATGGTTGTGGGGGTTAAAGCACTCAGCTTTTCCGCGGAGTTCATAGAAGAGGAAGAAGATAAAAAGCCTAAAAAGCCGTCAAAGTGGGATAACTTTTTAGATAAAAACATGATTGCCATATCTATTGTATTTTCCATATTCTTCTCCATAGGACTTTTTATATTGCTGCCTACCTTTGCCGTGAGTTTTATAGGTAATGTATCAAAAAGCCCCTTGGTCATGAACCTTATTGAAGGTTTGGTCAGGGTTGCCATATTTGTGGGGTACATCGCTGCAATATCAAGGATGAAGGATATAAAAAGGGTTTTTGAATATCACGGAGCGGAGCATAAAACCATATTTTGTTATGAAAGTGAAGAGGAATTGACGCCCCAAAACGCAAGAAAATTCACCAGGCTTCATCCACGGTGTGGAACCAGTTTTCTCTTTTTGGTAATGATTGTAAGCATATTGCTGTTTTCCTTCTTCAGGTGGCCTAATCTTTTAATAAGACTAATAATAAGGATAGCACTGATGCCTTTGGTGGCAGGTATATCCTACGAATTAATAAAGTGGGCAGGAAGAAGCGATTCAAAACTTGTGTGTGCCATATCAGCTCCCGGGCTGTGGCTGCAAAAAATAACGACCCAAGAACCTGATGACAGCCAGTTAGAGGTTGCCATAGCGGCACTTAAAAGCGTTTTGGTGGAAGATCAGGAGGCTGATTTGTGGTAATGTATACCATAAGAGGCTTATTAAAAAAAGGTGTAAACATATTAAGAGAAGGAAAATCTGACAATCCCATTTTAGACGGAGAAGTGCTGTTGGCATACGTTTTAGATGTGGGTAGGGAAAAACTTATAGCGGATAGGGAAAAAATTGTTGATGAAAATCAAGTAAAAATGTATCTAAAAGCTATAGAAGAACGTGCATCGGGAAAACCCATCCAATACATAACGGGAAACCAGGAGTTTATGGGATTGGATTTTTCCGTGGGACAGGACGTTTTAATTCCCCGTTGGGATACGGAGATTGTAGTTGAAAGAATTTTAAAACTTTTAATTGGTAAAAAAATGCCACGAATTGCCGATTTATGTGCCGGAAGCGGTGCCATAGGCGTAAGCTTGGCATATTATATAAAGGATAGTTTTGTCCATATGACGGACATATCGGGGACCGCCTTGGACTACTGCAATATTAATGCTGTTAAGCATGGTGTAGCGGACAGGGTCGTGATCTTCCAGGGAGATTTGGCGAGTCCTTTGTTAAACATGGAAGGTGAATTTGATGTTTTGGTTTCAAACCCCCCTTATATTTCAAAGAAAGAAATGGATGAACTGCCTGACAGTGTCAGGTGCTATGAGCCCCACTTAGCCCTTTACGGCGGCGGGGAAGGTTTTGACTATTATGAAAAAATTATAAAAGATGCCCCAAAATTATTAAAAGCTGGTGGCCTGCTTATTTTTGAAATAGGTTATAATCAAGGGCATACTATAAAAGGGATGTTAGAGAAAGCAAGTTTTTTCCAAGATGTAGTATTGGAAAAAGATTTGGCCGGCCTTGATAGGTGTATCTATTGTTATTTGAAGGAGTAGATTATTTGTATGTATGATAAATTGAAATTTATAGAGGATAAGTATGATGAGCTGAGTAATACCATAAGCGACCCGGAGGTTATTGCAGACCAAAACAGGTGGCGAGAGCTTATGAAAGAGCATGCCAACCTTGAACCCATCGTTTTTAAGTTCAAGGAATATAAGGATGTGCTTATAGGCATAGATGATTCCAAGGAAATGCTGGAAGAGGAGAACGACAAGGATTTTGTCGACATGATAAGGACGGAGCTTTCCGATTTGGAGGAAAAAAAGATTGTATTGGAAGAAGAGCTGAAAGTCATGCTTTTGCCCAAAGATCCCAATGATGAAAAGAATGTAATCG
>CAZQHS010000080.1:0-1627 GCA_964593485.1 uncultured Clostridiaceae bacterium | reverse complement strand
TTTTGCTGCGGATCTTTTTAGAATGTATACCCGTTATGCGGAAAGAATGGGTTGGAAGACGGAAATTCTCAGTTCGAACCCCACGGATATCGGGGGATACAAAGAGGTTATTTTTGAAATAACCGGAAAAGGGGCTTACAGTAGGCTCAAATATGAAAGCGGTGCCCATAGGGTGCAAAGGGTACCCACCACGGAAGCCGGCGGCAGAGTTCATACTTCCACATCCACCGTTGTGGTAATGCCTGAAGCCGATGATTTGGATTTTGAATTGGACTTAAACGACGTGAGGATAGATGTGTATCGTTCCAGCGGCCATGGGGGTCAAAGCGTTAACACCACGGACTCCGCCGTCAGAGTCACCCATTTGCCCACAAATACCGTTGTCACCTGCCAAGATGAGAAATCTCAGTTAAAGAATAAGGACAAAGCCTTAAAGATACTCAAGACAAAACTTTTGGATGCAGAAATGGAAAAAAAGAATGCGGAAATAGCATCTGAAAGGAAGGGCAAAGTGGGTACCGGTGACAGAAGTGAAAGAATACGGACCTATAATTTTCCCCAAGGGCGAGTCACGGACCATAGAATAGGTTTTACCTTGTATCAATTGGAAGCATTTTTAGACGGTGATTTGGATGAAATGGTTGACAATCTTATAACTACTGATCAAGCCGAAAGGTTAAAAAATAACGAATAAGGATGGGCGGGAGTTATCCTGCCTCCGTTCTAAATTCCCCACTTTTGAATAAAATTAATAGACGATAAAGATTATCATTTGTTAACGGTACAGTAAAGGGGTGGGGTAAATGAGCAGAATTTTAGCCGTTACATTAATCGGCTTCATCACGGGAATGGTTGGGACGGGGCTGGGTGGCATGATAGCATTCTTTTTACATAGGCCAAGCAAACAACTTATGGCTGTAATCTTGGGTTTTACCGGCGGAATAATGCTTTCCGTCGTTTGTTTTGATTTGATTCCCCAAGCCATTGAAATGGGCGGGATGGTATTGGGGTTTTTAGGAGTCATGGCCGGTGCCGCAGGGGTTTTATTTATGGATAATCTGATTTCAAAAAAACCGAATAAAATAGCTGCGGATGAAGATTTGGATTTTATAAAAACCGGGATGCTACTGGGTTTGGGCATTGCAGTTCATAACTTTCCCGAAGGCCTTGCAGTGGGCTCCGGATTTGCTGCACAAAATTCCGCAGGGCTCAGACTCGCACTGATAATCGCCCTCCACGATATGCCGGAGGGAATAGCCATGGCAGTACCATTGAAATTAGGCGGGTATAAACCCATTATGATTTTTTTATATACAGTAATTGCGGGGATTCCGACGGGGATTGGAGCTTTTTTTGGTGAATTATTAGGGGGGATTTCAAATATTTTTATATCATTATGCATGGGTTTTGCCGGGGGGGCTATGCTATATATAACCTGCGGCGAGATCATTCCCAAAACCCGTTCTATATACAAAGGCGGGATTTCAACGGCGGGCACTATTATAGGGTTGTTATGCGGGTTGTATATTACGAAGGTTCTATAGGGAGGCGGTCGACTCTTGACTCTTGCCCCTTGCCTCTTGCCTCTTGACTCTTGCCCCTTGCCTCTTGCCTCTTGCCTCTTGCC
>CAZQHS010000079.1:0-8335 GCA_964593485.1 uncultured Clostridiaceae bacterium | reverse complement strand
ACTAGATTTCTAATTCCCCATCATTATTTAGATTTATCAAACAAAACATGGCGAAAAAGCCGCTTTTATAGCCATGTGCCATTTCCGAATAAAATGAGGAAATACTGGCACGGCATAAAAATAAATTGTTTTTAATATAGTAGGAAAGTAGGACTTTCCTACTATATTAAAAGACTGACAGCCAGGCCATCAGTCTCTTCTCCCTCTTATTAACAACAATCTTAATAATTGTGATATAGCCATAACTGTTCCCGCAACATAGGTAAGTGCTGCGGCAGATAATACTTTTTTTGCTCCTTCTTCTTCCCCGGGAGATAATAAATTATATCCCTGCAATGCAACTATTGCCCTACTGCTGGCATTAAACTCAACAGGTAAGGTAATAATTTGAAATATTACTGCTGCACTAAAAAGATAAATGCCTAAAGTAAAAAGCTGCATCATATTTAAAATCAAGGCAATTATAATAAAAAACATGGCTGCTTGAGAACCGATAGCTGCAATGGGTGCAATGGCGTTCCTTACAACCAAAGGTGCATAACCTTCGCTATGCTGCAGTGCGTGACCGCATTCGTGTGCGGCTACACCTGCCGATGCTATGGATGTCCCTTCATAAACATCCCTTGATAGTCTTAAAACTCTTTTTCTTGGATCATAGTGGTCTGTCAGACTCCCTCTAACTTGTTCAATGGGGACATCGTATAAGCCGTTAGAATCCAAAATCTTTCTTGCCACCTCATAACCTCTGTACCCATAAGCTCCTCTAATCCTTAGATATTTGTTAAAAGTTGATTTTATCCTACCTTGAGCGTATAAAGCAAATAACATAGCAGGAATCAGCATAATAAATGTTGAGTCTATACCATAAAACATATATTTACCTCCTTAAGACAAAGTTTTTCCTTTTAAAATCCTGTTCCCTCTTAAATATGCTTCAATAGTCATTCTTTTCTTGTTTTGAAATTGAATTTCTCTAATTTTTAAAAAACCTTCTTTGCATTTTATACTGATATATTCTTTTTCTACTTCATTAATCGTTCCGTAATCACTGTTTATAATTTCTTTTTCCACTGCTTCCCCATGGTATATTTTAAACATATTTCCGTCATAAAAACTATAAGCCCCGGGACGGGGGGCAGTGCCCCTAATCAAGTTTTTAATTTTCCCTGCACCCAAGGACCAGTCAATTCTTCCTGTTTCCTTAGTCAACATGGGAGCATAAGTAGCATTTTCATGATTTTGCTTCGTTCTTAATTCTTTATCGTTATTTATAACGCTTAAAGTTTCAATTAATGTATTGGCTCCTATTACAGAAAGCCGATCATGGAGTTCGCCGGCAGTTTCTTCTTCACCGATCTCTATTGCTTTTTGCAGTATAATATCGCCGGTATCTAACCCTTCGTCCATATACATAGTCGTAATACCTGTAGTTTTATCCCCATTTATAATGCTCCAATTAATTGGTGCTGCTCCTCTTAACTTTGGAAGTAAAGAGGCGTGTACATTTATACAACCGTATATCGGTAGTTTTAATATTTTCAGGGGCAATATTTGACCAAAAGCAACTACAACTATTGCTTCAGGATTAATGTCATTTAACAGTTTTATGAATTCAGGTTCTTTTATGCTTTTAGGTTGATACACGTTCAGTCCCAAGCCCTCTGCTGCTATCTTTACCTGAGGTGCAACCACCGGCTTTCCCCGCCCTTTAGGTTTATCGGGTTGCGTTATAACTGCAGTGATTTCAAAATTTTCCTTATATAAAGACAAAAGCGTCGGCACTGCAAACTCAGGCGTACCCATAAAGACTACTTTCATATCTATTCATTCCTTTTTATTTCTATGTCGTTTGCTTTATCAATAAACAAAACTCCGTTTAAATGATCTATTTCATGACAAATAGCAGCAGCCAATAATTCGTTGCCTTTAACCTCAACAGTTTCGCCTTTTCTGTTTAAGGCTCTTACTATAACTTCCTCGGGTCTTTTGACAATGCCAAATTTGCCCGGTACACTGAGACAACCTTCCTTACGAAGCTGTTCCCCCGATTCATAAACAATTATGGGGTTAATGAGTTCAATAGGGCCTTCGCCTACATCTATTACAACAACTCTTCTCAATACTCCGACTTGAGGTGCTGCAAGACCTACACCTTCAGCTTCCCGCATGGTTTCCCCCATATCATTTAGTAAAGTTATTATTCTTTCATCTATATTTTCTACTTTTTTTGATACTTTTCTTAATATTTCATCTTCATTTATACGAATATTTCTTATTGCCATCTCAAACCTCCCAACTAAGGTATATAAATATACTATAGCATATTTATAGGGTTAATATCCATACTGATAAGAACACTTTTGTCGAAACTTAATTGGTTAAATTTTTTTAAAACATCTCTTATATTATCTTCTTTTTTACTTTTCATAATAATCTGCCACCTGAAATTGTTCCTGATTTTTGATAACGGTGCTTCAGTGGGATTCCATATTTCTACATCCTCTATGTCGTAAGAATGTAATATGGCACCTGCTTCTTTCGCTGTCTTCTCCACAATTTCCTTGCTATAGCCACTAAAAACAATATTTCCTATATGAGAGAAAGGAGGATAGTTCGTCTCTTTTCTTAATTTAATTTCATCTTTATAAAAACTTATATAATCATGCTCTTTAGCATACAAAATGCTGTAATGCTCGGGAGAATAAGTTTGTATAAAAACGATTCCGGGAAGACCTGCCCTGCCCGCTCTGCCTGCAGCTTGAGTAATCATCTGAAAAGTTCTCTCCGATGCCCTAAAATCAGGTATGTTCAAATAAGTATCTGAAGATATAATCCCAACTAAAGTTACATCAGGAAAATCATGACCTTTGCCTATCATTTGTGTACCTATTAATATATCGGCCTCACGATTTCTGTATTTATCTAATATTTTTTTATGTGAATCTTTTCTAATGGTTGTATCAGCATCCATGCGTAACACGTTTATATTTCCAAATATATTTTTAAATTCGTTCTCCACTTTTTGTGTCCCTATACCAAAATATTTTATATATTTACTGTCACAGCTTGGACAATTTTTGGGGTTACCTGATGAATAACCACAGTAATGACAACTTAAATAATCACCTTTAAAATGATAAGTCAAAGAAATATTGCAATTAGGGCATTTTAATACATAGCCGCAACTTCTGCATGAAACAAAAGTAGAATATCCTCTTCTATTTAAAAACAGTATTATCTGTTCTTTTAATTTTAACTTTTCTAAAATAGATTCATAAAGTCTATTACTGAAAATACTTTTATTCCCCTCATTTAATTCTTCTCTCATATCAATAACTTCGATTTTGGGCATAGGTAAATTGTTAACACGACTCTGAATTGATACGAGACTGTAATCACAAATTCTTCTTTCAGCTTTGTAGTATGTTTCAAGTGTTGGCGTAGCAGAGCCCAACAACAATTTGCAACCTTCAATTTCGCATCTTTTTATAGCTATTTCTCTTGCATCGTATTTCGGCCTTATCTCGGATTTATAAGTATGTTCATGTTCTTCGTCGATTATTATTATGCCTAAATCAGAGAAAGGAGCGAATACAGCCGATCTTGCACCAATAACTACTTTTGCTTTACCTTCTTTTATTCTTCGCCATTCGTCGTATTTTTCACCGTCGGATAAACCACTATGTATCACTGCTACTATATTGCCAAACCTTCCTACAAATCTTCTTATCATCTGAGGTGTCAAAGATATTTCCGGTACTAACACAATTCCGTCTTTGCCTTTAGATATTTCATTTTCAATTAACTCTAAATATATTTCCGTTTTACCACTGCCTGTTACGCCGTGCAGCAAAACATGTCTGTTTTCTTGAAAATTACTATTTATCTCTTTTATGGCGACTTTTTGTTCAATAGTCAATTCGTTTTTCTTTTCTACAGTCATTTCATCATGTTTAAACCTATACATTTCTTTTTCGTTTATTTTAACTGCCTTTTTTTCAACCAATCTTTTTATAACCGAACTGTCTATTTTGTATTTTTTTTGAATTTCCACAGTGCTTATTCCCGGGAAACTTCTAATAATCTCTAAAGCCCTAATCTGTTTTTTGGCATTGGAAGGAATTTGCAAACTCTCAAAATCTACGTTATTTATATATAATTGTCTTTCAAATTTCTTGGTTTCCGTTTTTTTAACCCCTTGCTTTCTAATTAATATCTTGCTTTTTAATAGTTTTCTTAAAGAATTATCAAGGAAATTATCGTTAAAATTATCCCTCAATTCTTCCTTGCTTGCAATGCCGCCGTTATGTTCAATGAATTCAAGCAAATCCGTTGATTTATTATAGCTGCCGTCCTTTAATATTTCTTCCAAATTTACTTCATCCACCAATTCATAATAGTAAGATGTTTTAATTCTGATATTTGCCGGTATTACTGCATGTACAGCTTCAATATAATAGCATAGATACTTATCTCTCATCCATTTTACCAGTTCAATAGTATCAAAAGGTATCAATGGATTGGGCTCCGCAAGTTTAATTATATTTTTCAATCTTTTTTTATCAAAATCAATACTTTCCTTAAAACCCAATATGTATCCTGCTAATTTTTTATTGCCTCTCCCAAAAGGGACAATAACCCTATGCCCGATTTTAACTGATAAATCAGGTGGTATTCCATAGCTATATATCATATCGGTTTCCTTACACTTATTATCAACAATCACTTCAGCAATTTTAAAACTGGACAATATTAACACCACCTATAATATATAAAAAAGTGAATGCCTTATAGTTTTGGCATTTTAAAAAAGGCGTACTAAGTACGCCATATGATATATATATGTTCTACTAAAATAATGATTTTTCGTTTAATACGGATATAACCTTATCAAGAATAATGTCCGCCAGGTCAAGTTTTGACATTATAGGAATACTTTCAATAATTCCGGTTTTAAAGATTATTTTTACCACATTTGTGTCAGACGCAAAACCCGCACCCTCAGTTTCTAAATCATTTGCAACTATGAAATCTAAATTCTTCTTTATGATTTTGTCTTTTGCATTTTCTATCAGGTTTTGGGTTTCCATTGCAAAGCCCACTAAAACCTTGTTTCCCTTGTTTTTGCCAAGTTCAAATAGAATATCCGGGTTCTTTTTCAGTTTAATTGTGAGATTGTCTCCACCCTTTTTTATCTTTTGATTTGTAAACTCCGCAGATGCATAGTCAGCCACCGCGGCACTTTTTATTACTATATCCGCTTTTTCATAAATTCCCATAACTTTTTCATACATCTCCAAAGCGGATTTAACATTAATCAACTTAACTCCCTTAGGTGGTTTCAAAGTAGTAGGCCCCGAAACAAGATATACATCAGCGCCTCTTAAAATAGCCTTTTCTGCTATAGCATAACCCATTTTACCTGTTGAATGGTTCGTTATATATCTTACTGGATCTATAGCTTCTTGGGTAGGGCCTGCAGTGACAATTACTGTCTTGCCTTTTAACTGGGAGGTTTGCATAAAAAGACTTTCTATGTATTTTTCCATATCCTCGGGTTCAGCCATTTTTCCTTTCCCTATATCCCCACACGCCAATCTGCCCTCTGTCGGTTCAATAAAAGCAAAACCTTTATTCTTAAGCTTTAATATATTTTCCTGTAAAATGCTGTTCTCAAACATATTACTGTTCATTGCAGGTGCCATTATTATCGGTGCTTTTGTGGCCATGACGGTTGTTGTAAGCATATCATCCGCAATTCCGTTGGCAATTTTACCGATAATATTGGCCGTTGCGGGAGCAATCAATACCACATCAGCTTTTTTTGCCAAAGATATATGTTGTATTTCGTTATGGTAAGAGGTTTCAAACATATTCATGACAACTTTATTTGATGTTAAAGATTGAAATGTCAAGGGATTAACAAAATTAACAGAAGCAGCTGTCATAATGACATCAATGTTCATGTCTCTTTTTTTTAATCTGCTAACTAAATCACATACCTTGTAAGCTGCTATTCCTCCGCATATACCTATTAAAATATTTTTCCCTTTTAACATTTTATTCACCCTTTTGATTTTCCTTCTTGCAGTTTACACATAAAATTTTGCCTTCAGTAATTTCCTGTATTGCTATGGTAACAGGTTTGTCGGAAGTTGAATCAACTAATATACTTTTACCATCAACAATCTGCCTTGCTCTTTTGGAGATCGCAACAACAAGAGAATACTTACTATCAACTTTCTCCAATAACTCAGGTAGTAAAGGATTAATCATAACATTCCTCCTAAAATTTTGAAAAGTCTATTTGGCACCTTGACATTTTATATCTTTCAGCATTTAAAATACAAATAATTTTATTTACTACACTATCAACATTATCATTAATAATGACATAATCATAATTTATTACTTCGTTAACCTCTTTAAATGCTTCTTTTAGTCTTTTATTTATCATTTCGTCGGAATCGGTACCTCTCCCAATTATACGTTTTCTTAATTCGTTATAAGACGGAGGCATAATAAAAATAAAAACCGCCTCTTTAAAATTCGCCTTTATTTGCATAGCTCCTTGTATATCTATTTCAAGTATTATACTAATTCCCTTTTTTAAATTTGTTTCCACATAATTCTTGGGTGTACCGTAATAACTCCCATAAACTTTTGCATGTTCCAAAAACTCGCCACGTTTTAGCATATCATTAAAATCTTGTTCTTCTTTATAGTAATAATTTATTCCCTCGTATTCTCCTGCTCTCGGTTTCCTTGTAGTGGCGGATATTGAAAGTTTCACATCTTTCAAATCTCTTTTGAATAATTCTTTGCAAATTGTACCCTTTCCCACTCCTGAGGGTCCGGAAATTACAATAAGCATACCTTCACGTTTGATCATAAAATCACATCCAAATAGATTATTTCAGATTCTCTTCTTCACCGCTATCCTCATTCTTTTCAACTATTCTATGAGCAACGGTTTCAGGCTGTACCGCAGATAAAATAATATGATCACTATCGGTAATCACGACGGCTCTTGTTCTTCTCCCGTAGGTTGCATCTATCAGCATCCCTCTGTCTCTTGCTTCTTGGATTATTCTTCTGATTGGTGCCGATTCAGGGCTGACTATAGCTATAACTCTATTTGCAGATACAATATTCCCAAACCCGATATTGATTAATTTAATAGACAAATTATCCCTCCTACTATTCAATATTTTGCACTTGTTCTCTTATTTTTTCTATCTCAGTCTTCATGTTTATTACATAGTTAGTAATATTAAATTCATTTGCTTTTGAGCCAATAGTATTCACTTCTCTGTTCATTTCCTGTATAATAAAATCTAATTTTTTTCCTGATGAAGTAATACTGTTTATAGTGTTCCGGAATTCTTTCAGGTGGCTGTTCAATCTTACCACTTCTTCATCTATACTGCTTTTATCTGCAATAATAATGATTTCAGTCATAAGTCTATTCTCATCCAAACTGATATCTTCCGCCAAATCTTTAACTCTTTGATAGAATTTATCTTTGTTAGCTTTTACCATACCTTCAGATAAGGTCTCTGTTTCTTTTAACATTTCCTCAATTTTCAATATCTTTTCCATTATGTCCTTATGTAGTCTCTCTCCTTCTCTAACCCTCATTTGTGAAAAGGAATCCAAAGCTCTTTCTAATGCCTTGCCTAAGATATCCCATACGATATCTTCTTCTTTTTCAATCTTTTCGATCCTTATAATGTCCGGAAACCCGGCAATTAAAGATAGATTGATTTCATCTTTAATTTTAAACTCTTCCTTAATAAATTCAAAACAATCTATATAAGATTTGGTTAGGTTCTTATCCACTTCAATGGTTACATTGGATTCATAAGAAGTATAATTGATATAGATATCTACCTTGCCTCTTGTTATATAATCCGATGCAAGTTTTTTAACCTTTTCTTCTAAAGAGTTAAAAATCCGTGGCATTCGCACAGTTACATCATTGTACCTATGATTTACGGATTTAACTTCCACCGTAAATTTTAATCCGTTACCTTCCTGTTCGCCTTTACCGTATCCGGTCATGCTTTTAATCAATAAATACACCTACCAATTAAATTTTAAAGTTATTATTAGAAATGTATTAATAAATAATAACATTTCAATTAAAATATGTAATAGTTTTGATTCTATATAATTCTATTAAATTTTCATCAAAAACACAATAGCAAAACATAATATGCGTATATTTTGAAAACTATATTTGTTATTTTTCTCTTTATAATTATCGTTACTGTTCACACTTTCTACAATTATTAGTATTTGATAAAGATTGCGTTGTGGAAAGGATTAGGGA
>CAZQHS010000078.1:0-8359 GCA_964593485.1 uncultured Clostridiaceae bacterium | reverse complement strand
CAAAACTAAAATTAATATGTTATAAAAGCATTTTACAATATTGTCTATTTTTCTCCCTTTTATTATTGTTCATACATTATCTAATTGCCTCATATCGCCATGCTAAATATCATCCCGAAGAGTCATAAGATCCGACCCAATGCTCAGGATGACAATCATTAGAATTCAGAACTCAGAACTCAGAACTCAGAACTCAGTGGATTAGGGTCGAGTCTATAGGGCTAAATTTTCTGTTCTCTGAACTCCTGTTTGCTGTTCTCTGTAACTAAGATCCTTAATCTTATACAGGATAACTCCAAGACATGTGATATTTTTCATATGCCAATAACAAAAGCGGATTCGCCGCATTAAATATTTAAAAATTTAGTAGCAAGACCAAAATAAACACTAAGGGCCAAAACATCCACTATAGTCGTAATTAAAGGTCCTGCCATAATAGCCGGATCCAACCGGACTTTTTTTGCAAATATAGGCAATATTCCTCCGGCAAGTTTGGATATAATCACTGTAAAAAACAAGGTCATACACACAGTCAGATTAACTAAAAATTCCATCTTATCGAAAAGCATCAGTCGTAGAAAATTAACCCCGGATAAAATAAAACCCGTGATTACTCCAACCTTCATTTCTTTCATAATTACCTTGAGAATATCTGATGTGCTTATTTCGCCTAAAGCCATACCCCTTATTATAAGGGTTGATGATTGGGAACCGGAATTACCTCCTGTATCCATGAGCATAGGTATGAAGGTTGCCAATATCACTGCGGACTTTAGTGCCCCCTCATATTTTTGAATTATATTACCAGTTAACGTAGCAGACAGCATTAGTACCAAAAGCCATGCTATTCTATGCTTGGCAAGGACAAAAGCATTTGTTTTCAGATACTCATCTTCCATAGGCTGCATAGCCGCCATCTTATGTAAGTCTTCCGTGTTTTCTTCATCTATGATATCTACTATATCATCTATGGTCACAATCCCTACAAGGCGGTTTTCATTATCCACCACTGGCAGTGTTGTCAAATCATATTTCTTAAACAGAAGTGCAATTTTTTCCTGGTCATCCAGTGTGTTAGCTGAAAGTATGTCGGTATTCATAATGTCATCGATTATTTCACCCGAATCACATAAAATTAGTTTCCTTATGGATACTACACCTTCAAGTTTTCTTGTATCGTCTATTACAAAACAATTGTTAATTGTCTCTTTGTCTACTCCGGTTGCTTTGATATGTGCAAGGGCTTCCCCTACTGTCATATGCTTTTTTAAGTCAACAAACTCTATTGTCATAATACTACCAGCGGAATCCTCTGGATAATTTAAAAATTGATTGATAAGTCTTCTTGTTTCCTCGTCCGTATTCTTTAAAACTTTTTTTACAACATTGGATGGCATTTCTTCTAAAAAATCTACCGTGTCATCTAAAAAGAGTTTTTCAATTATACTTGTTGTTTCTTTATCCGTAATAGACTCTATGATATACTGTTGAAGCTCATTGGGTATACGAGAGAATACACCGGCGGCAATTTCTTTCGGTAAGATTCTAAAGATAATAAGTAGTTGTTCCTTGCCCAATTCCTCCAAAACTTGTGCAATATCGACAATATTCATTTGCATCAGTTCGTTTCTGGCTTTTAGATACTTCTTGTTATTCAAAAGCTCTTTTAAAAAGTCATCCATTTTTTTCACTCCCTCAGGGAGCCAAAATAAGGTATAATTATGGCTCCTATATTAATATTTACAAATTTCCATAAATTATCAGGCAAAGGCCCGGGATCCATAATTATCACCTCCAAAAGAACAAAATCCTCTGCTAAACATGCAAAGGAAATACATCGTAAAAATAACTCATACTCCCCTCGACTTGTTTTAGCTTCCTGTAACGTAGGGATCAATAGTCCCAGCTGCATTAAGTTATACCTTAATCCGATAAAACCTGTTAACCGTCGTGGCATCTCTCGATGTTTAGCGGTATCAGCATTTATTCACAGGGTAGCCTCACATAACGGGCTTTTCTTTTATTATATGACTTACAAGTAATATATGTCAACTTTTGCATAGGCCGAACCATTCATTGGTTGAATTATTTTCTTAATATTTATATAATTAATACATTGATACGTATAATGAAGAAAATGAAAGGAATGGTATTAGTGGATAAAATATTTACATATTTTGAAGAGATTTCGAAAGTCCCAAGATGCTCGGGAAATGAAAAAGGAATCAGTGACTATTTAGTCGGCTTTGCAAAAAAACATAACTTAGAAGTAATACAAGATGATGTATATAATGTCATCATAAAAAAGCCGGCTACGCCGGGATTTGAAAATTCGCCGGGAGTTATATTGCAAGGACATATGGATATGGTATGCGTAAAAACCAAGGATAAAGTGCATGATTTTACAAAAGACCCCCTAACCCTAAAATACATAGATGATATGGTATATGCGGATGGAACATCCTTAGGTGCTGATAATGGTATAGCTATTGCCATGGCAATGGCGGTTTTAACAAATGAAAACGCCATACATCCAGCCTTGGAAGTTATAATTACCGTAGACGAAGAATCGGGTATGACCGGTGCTAAGAATATAAACCCAGACCATATATCGGGAAAGATAATGCTGAATTTGGATTCAGAAGAAGAAGGAAAACTTCTTGTCAGTTGTGCCGGAGGTTTGCGAACGGCAATGGATATAGACGGTGAATGGGAAAAAGCTTCCGAGGATTTAAAAAACTATCAAATAAGCGTAGGCGGTCTTTTGGGCGGACACTCAGGTATAGATATAGATAAGGAAAGGGGCAATGCCAATAAAATATTAGGCAGGGTCCTGCATGATATATATAAAAAAGTAGCTTTCGGTATAGCCCATTTAAGTGGCGGCTCCAAAGCCAATGTTATTCCCTCTGAAGCAGAAGCAACTATACTAATATCCCCGGAAAGATTGGGTATAATAGAGAAAAAAATAGATGAATGGAATAAAATATTAGGCAACGAATATAAGGTTTCCGATCCGAATGTTTCAGTAGCTTTGGAAGAGTCAGCGAAAATATTTGATAAAATAAGCCCTGCCACGGAAAAAATATTAGATTTATTAGTTGCAATACCAAACGGAGTGCAAGCTATGAGTACATCCATCGAAGGATTGGTAGAAAGTTCATCAAATATCGGTGTCCTTACTACAACTGAAGAAGGTTTTAATTTTGAATTTTCCATCAGGTCTTCCGTAGGTTCACGAAAGGACCATATAAAAGAGCAAATAGAAGCTATAGCAAAATTAGCAAATGTAGGATTTGAGGCAAATGGTGAATATCCTTCATGGGAATATGATCCCGACTCTAAAATAAGAGAAACTTGTATAAAGGTATATAAAGAAAAGTATGGCAAAGAGCCCGAAGTAGTTGCCTTTCATGCAGGGGTGGAGTGTGGACTTTTTGGTGAAAAGTTTCCTGAACTTGATATGATATCCTTGGGTGCTGACGCCTTTGATGCACACACAACCAATGAACATGTATCGGTTCCATCCACAAAAAGAACCTACGAATATTTATTGGCAATATTAGAAGAACTAAAGTAAAAGGAGTGTAATGAATGGCCCCTAACAAAGTCAGAACAAGATTTGCACCGAGTCCCACAGGTTACATGCATGTAGGGAATCTAAGGACTGCCTTATATGCTTACCTGATTGCGAAGCATGAGAACGGTGATTTTATTTTAAGAATCGAGGATACAGATCAGGATAGATATGTGGAAGGTGCGGTGGATATTATATATAGTGCTTTAAGAACGGCAGGCCTGCACCATGACGAAGGCCCCGACGTAGGCGGTCATGTAGGCCCTTACGTCCAAAGTGAAAGAAAAAGTATATACATGGAGTATGCCATAATGTTAATAGAAAAAGGGCAGGCTTATCACTGTTTTTGTTCGGAAGATAGATTGGGTGACTTAAGGAAACAATCAGAGTCGATAAAAACTCCATACAAATATGATAAGTTATGCTGCGGACTTACAAAAAAAGAAACAGAAGAAAAAATAAAAGCAGGCATACCCTACGTCATCAGGCAGAATAATCCCAAACCAGGAACTACTACATTTGATGATGAGATATACGGAAGCATTACCGTTGATAATTCCGAGTTAGATGATATGGTGCTTTTGAAATCCGACGGCATGCCCACTTATAATTTTGCAAACGTGGTGGATGACCATCTTATGGGTATAAGCCACGTAGTAAGAGGAAGCGAGTATCTGTCATCTTCACCTAAATATAATAGGCTGTATGAAGCTTTTGGTTGGGAAATACCTATCTATGTTCACTGTCCCCCCATCATGAGAGATGCCCATAATAAGCTGAGCAAGAGAAAAGGTGATGCATCCTTTGAAGATTTGTTGGAAAAAGGTTTCCTCAAGGAGGCTATATTAAATTATATTGCACTATTGGGATGGAATCCCGGCACTGACGAGGAAATATTCACTTTGGAAGAATTAATACGAATATTTGATTATAAAAAAATTAACAAAGCCCCAGCTATTTTTGACATAGAAAAACTCAAATGGATGAATGGAGAATATATAAGAAAACTCCCTTTGGAAGTATTCCACGATGTGGCTAAGCCATATTACAAGAAGATTTTAAAGAAGGATTACGATTTATTAAAAATCAGTGAATTGCTCCATACCCGCACGGAAGTATTCAACGACATTCCCGCACAGCTTGATTTTCTTGATGAATTGCCGGAATACTCCATTGATTTGTATACTCACAAAAAAATGAAAACTGATTCTAAGGTATCCTTGAGTAGTTTGGAAAAAGCACTTCCCGTTCTAAAATCATTAGATACTTGGAATATTAATGATATAAAAAACACCATGAGCAAGCTTATAGAAGATATGGGAATAAAGAATTCCATTATGCTTTGGCCAATACGAACAGCTATATCCGGTAAAGCCTTTACACCCGGCGGTGCCTATGAAATTGCCGATATTTTAGGCAAAGATGAAACTGTCAGAAGAATTGAAACTGGAATTGAAAAATTGAAGGATCACTAAGAGAATTAAAAGCTGTTATGGTAAACCACAACAGCTTTTAAAATTTCTATTAAATCAAAGGAGTTCCGTTTCTATTTTTTCGATAGCGGCATCAGTGTTTTGCTCAATATACCTCAATACGTTTTGTATACAGCTTTGGGAATGCTTAGTACTATTGCTTACACAAGCAAAACCTATAACTATTGATTTGTGCATGTCAAGGTTTTCAACTTCCGCAATGGATACATTAAATCTGTTTTTTACTTTATCTATAATACTTTTTGTTACCTTTCTTTTTTCCTTTAAGGAATGCACCCAGTCAGCATATAAATAAACTTTCCCCGTACCTATAACCATTTGTTATCACCTTTACCACTTTCCACTTTTAGCTTTCCACTTACCACTTTCAGCTATCATACCAATTTTAGATCTCTTCCCACCTTTTCAAAGGCTGCTATTGCCTCATCCAAGTCTTCTTTTGTATGGGCGGCGGTTACAATGGTTCTTACTCTTGCACCATCCCGAGGTACCGTGGGGAATACTATGCTTTGAGCAAATACACCTTCTTCAAATAACCTATTGCTAAGCTCTATAGCCTTTTTATCATCACCAGTGATTACAGGAGTGATAGGAGTTTCACTCTTGCCCGTGTTAAATCCTAAGTTTTTTAATCCGTCTTTTAAATATCTTGCATTTTCCCATAGTCTATCAGTTAGTTCACTACTCTCCGATAATATATTTATAGCCTCCAAGCATGCCGCCGCAACAGACGGCGGTACCGCTGTACTGAATAGGAATGGCCTTCCTCTATGATTAAGCCATTCTATTAGATTCTTATTCCCTGCTACATACCCGCCAACCACACCAATGGCCTTGGATAAGGTTCCAATTTGTATATCAACTCTGCCATGAAGCCCAAAATGGTCTGCCGAACCCCTTCCGCTTTTACCTAAGACTCCGCTGGCATGTGCATCATCCACATATGTAATACATTCATATTTTTCGGCTAATTCAACTATTTCAGGTAATTTTGCAATATCTCCATCCATACTGAACACACCATCAGTTATTATCAATTTGGTGTTGTAATTATCTTTTACTTCATTTATTACTCTTTCCAAATTTTCCATATCGCTATGTTTATATCTGATTACATCTGCACGGCTCAGCCTACACCCATCAATGATACTTGCATGATTTAATTCATCACTTATTATTATATCGCCTTTATCCACCACAGCCGGAATAACCCCAGCATTTGCAGTAAAACCGGATTGAAACGTTAGAACCGCTTCCACATGCTTGAACTCGGCTAATCTTTTTTCCAGTTCTTCGTGAATACTCATATTGCCTATAATCGTTCTAACTGCACCTGCTCCCACTCCCAATTTCTCTGTAGCTTCTATAGCTGCGTTTTTCATCCTTGGATTATTTGCCAAACCCAAATAATTGTTAGATGAAAGATTGATAACTTCCTTCCCATTTATCAAAGATCTTGGTCCCGACGGACCCTGCAGTATTGCAAGTTTCCTATATACTCCTAACTCTTTGAGTCCATCCAATTGTTTTGTGATAAAATCCAAATCATGTACGCCCAATTATATAACCTCCTCGAACTTTTGATTATATTATACCATTTACAGCTGTTAAATACAGTAAGAATGTAAAACTATTTATACTTTACACCTCATTTGTACATGTTTAGCGTACAGTATTTCTTAAAATCCCTACTCCTTCCACTATTACTTCTATGGTATCTCCGGAATCCATTGGCCCTACCCCTGACGGTGTACCTGTAGCGATTATATCGCCGGGATTAAGAGTCATTATTTTGCTGATAAAACTTACGATCTTCTCACAGTTAAATATAAAGTCGGAGGTATTGGATTTTTGCTTTCTTTTCCCGTTATGCAATAATTCTATATCCAAATTATCATAATCTATCTCTGTAGCAATATAGGGGCCAAAAGGTGCAAAAGTATTAAAGGATTTTGCTCTGGTCCATTGTCCATCTTTAGCCTGTAAATCCCTCGCCGTTACATCGTTTAAACAAGTCACACCGAAAATATAATCATGGGCTTCATCAGGTTCGATGTAGTAGGCTTGCTTTCCTATAACCAACGCAACTTCCCCTTCATAATCCACCCTTTTTGATATTTCCGGTTTTACAATTTCACCACGATGTGGCAAAGACGCTGTTAAAGGTTTTAGAAAAATTAAAGGTTCTTCCGGCAAATCATGTTTCATCTCTATAGCGTGAGACCTATAATTAACCCCTACACAAACAATTTTTGTGGGTAGACATGGTGTAAGGATTTCTACCTGGGATATATTAAAAGTCTCCTCAGTTATTCTGTAATCGGTAAAAATATCCCCTTCAATACGTTTTATAGTGTGCCCCTTGACTTCACCGTAACTAATTAAATCATCTGTTTTAAACCTGACAAATTGCATAAATTTTTCTCCTTCCCTAATTAGATTATAACTGAATAGACAATTCTGCATCATATGCAGCGAGTACGATTCTAAGTTTTATGACATGCATCAGACATGTATTCCCTAACTGGCAATTTTTACATATCCAAAACAGTTTCCAGTAAAATCCCCGGAATGATGCCTACGCTTTTATTATAATCTGCCGCATCCTCTTCCTTAACCCCATCAAAAAGACTTTTGGTTTTCAAAGGCAAATCGCTGATAGTAATAAGTCCGGCAGCCTTTCGGCCTATTTTTTTACTTGCCGTGAATACAGCAGAAAGTTCCATCTCTACCGCATCACATCCTCTATCCTTCATAAAAGCGAAACTTTCTTCATTTTCTCCCAAAATAGAATCCGTTGTATAAATCCTGCCCTGATGAGTATTCAGACCTGCCTTCCCCGCCTTTTCCTTTGTTTTTTTAAATAATATCTCCGCAAGCTCTGTACTTCCTGCAACCTCTTCACCGAAACAGTCTTTATGCAAGCTATCTTTATGATACCGGGAAAAACCCTCCCCGATAACAGCACAGCTACAAATCAATAAATCACCGAAATTATAATTATCATTGATACCTCCCGCAGAACCGGAAAACAAAATATTTTTACAGTAAGTATAACCCAAAGCAATTACACAATCCCCGGTAAGAGGTGCACCGATACAACTGTTTATAATTGTAACATCCATACCTTTGTAGATTATTGCAACACCTCTATACCACCCTTTGAATGTTTTTTTTACTTTATCTGCTTTTTCCAAAAAGCTTCCCAAGGACCATATGGGGCTGATAATAACATTTCTACTGATATCGGATGGATCACAGCCAAAAAGTGTTCTCACTATTACATCGT
>CAZQHS010000077.1:0-8371 GCA_964593485.1 uncultured Clostridiaceae bacterium | reverse complement strand
CAAGTCAATAGAAAAACAAAAGCTTTAAAAATATAATTTATCATTTGTTCTTATTTCTTATAACAAGATTACAATAATGAGTTTTGTTACAAACAAAAACTACCCGAGCATTTCAATGAGGTGGGGGATATGCTCACCACCTGTTTTACAAAAATGAACTCGCCGCTTATAAAAGCGGGATATATCCTTACATCTCCTTATATTTTGCAAAACTAAAAGCTTCTATCAATAAAACCATATTTAGTTTTAATCCTTTCTAACTTTTCTATCATAGGTTGAGATATGAAAAATAAAAAAAAGACGGTGGATGCGGCATGTATTAGATCAAACCATATTCCCGATATGCAGACTGTCACAAAACCAGCCTTAGTGATTTCATATGTGGATATCAGAAGTGAACTAAGATTCATTATTCCGCCGTAAATAAAAAAGGTTGAAAACCCGCCAAAAATACATAAAGACAATCTGTTCTTTTTTAAAATTCCCACATTAAAAAATAAACCGGCTAAAAATCCGATAAATCCGTGGGAAAACATCTGCCAGGGAGTCCAGGGTCCCTGTCCAAAGAAAAAATTTGATACAAATCCCGTAAGAGCACCAACCAAAAATCCCGATTCCTCCCCAAAGCATACCCCTGTTACAATAACTATAGCTACGACGGGTTTAAACTGGGGCAGCATAAAAAAAGCACTGCGGCCTGCCACGGCTAATGATGAAAGCACGGCTATGACAACCAATTCCCTGACTTTAGGCTTCCTGTTTTCAAACATCAAAGCAAATGGTATCATCGCATAAATGATTAAAAGCAGACTGATAAAATAATATTTGCGGTTTTCTAAGAATATTTCACCTGATATGACAGTGGCTAAAGCCAAAAATATAAACAACATTGGGATAACGAGTTTTTGATATTTTAGCTGCATTCTTTGCATAACAAAATCACATCCTCCACTGTAATTGCATCAGGGTAAATATGCCTCGCCATCCTATTTGCCGCTGTAGTATAAAAGCTGTTACCGGAAAAAAATCGACGAGTTATGTTTTCACTGATTATACAGCCATCAAAAAGTAAAGCACATCTATCTCCATGCCTGGCACAAAACTCAATATCATGGGATACCATTACAACAGTGATGCCTCTTCTTGTCAGGGTTTTTAATATGCCTGCCAGTTTTTCTTTAAAGAAATTATCCAGGCCCTTTGTAGGTTCATCAAGAAGAAGTATACGGGGCTTCATAAGTAATACTTTCGCCAGGGCAGCCCTTTGCTGTTCGCCTCCGCTTAAGTCGTAGGGATGCATGGACATTAAGTGGCATAATCCCGTCATATGTATAACTTCTCTTATTTTCTTTTGTTTTTCCATATCGGTCAGGAGTGAATCTGCCAACAAATCATTCAGGTCTTCTTCCACGGTTTTACCTACAAAAAGATTTTGCGGGTTTTGAGGAAGCATAGCTAAATTTCCACAATATTTTTCTTTGGAGGATAATTTATTCAAATCTTTACCGTTCAAAAAAACTTTGCCCGCATAAGGCTTATAAATGCCTGCCATCACTGATAGCACTGTGGATTTGCCTGCACCATTACCGCCTAAAATGCATAAAAATTCACCTTTGCCTATTTCCATGGAAAAGTCTTTTAACACATTTGGTGTATTTTTACCGTATCTGAAGTGCACATCCTTCAGTCTTATTATCTTTTCTGGTCTTTTCGATTCATTTCCAGCTTTGAAAAGACCCTTCTTTATGGTTTTGTCATTTAGATATAAATCGAGCCATCTTCTCCCCTGATTTACTGTAATGGCACATCCGCCTCTGCTTCCTACTGCCCCTGATATTTGCATAGCTGACGTCATGGAAGTTAGCATATCATGCTTCTTTTCTCTTAAAATTCTGCCTGTTTCTTCTGGTGTGCCGTCCGCGATAACAATACCTTCATCTAAAACTACAACCTTGTGCGTAACGGGTATAATCTCCTCCAGGCGATGCTCTGTGATTATTACTGTAGTTCCTAACTCTTCATTTAATCTTTTTATTGTTCCTATAAAATCCGATGCTGCAATAGGGTCTAACTGGGCCGTAGGTTCATCTAACATCAAAACCTTTGGTTGCATTGCCATAACGGAAGCCAAATTTAGAATCTGCCTCTGGCCTCCCGAAAGCTCTGAAACATTTTTATAAAACCAGTTTTCTATACCAAAGTAACCGGCCATTTCCGAAACACGCAGGCGTATAGTTTTGCTATCATACCCAAGGCTTTCAAGACCGAAGGCTAACTCATGCCACACCTTATCCGTCACAATCTGATTATCGGGACTTTGAAATACATACCCTATATCAGCAGCCTGAATATAATGTGACACATCGTTCAGAGCCTGTCCCATATATAGAATCTCTCCCTCTCTTTTGCCTTGGGGGGTAAAGATCGTTTTCAATTGCCTTATCAAACTGCTTTTACCGGAGCCGGACTTTCCGCATATGGTGATAAAGTCACCGTTTTTTATAACTAAATTTATATTGGAAAGAGCCTTTTTATTGCTGTTAGGATAGGTGAAGCTCAAGTCCTTGATTTTATATATTTCCATTTCAGTACCTCCCGGATATTTATCAAAACAGGTATCAAACATAGTAGTGCATAAGCAACATACGTAAACCGGCTATATATAGTAGTTTTAGGAAATTTCAGCATTGGAAAAAACTTTGTGGTACAATGCCCCTTTGCCGCACCGATAGAAATTGTAGCCCCCAACCCTAATATGAAAAAAAACAGCAGCTTATCTCGTTTACCGAAACGGTATATGGAAAAACTGCTTCTCCCGGGTAAACCATAACCTCTGCCTTTCATAGAATTAGCAGTTTCTATGGCATTTTCCAATGCCCATGTAATCATTATGGATAAGATCTTAATGCCGTTTTTTGCCCTTTGGGTTATACTCCCCTGGGTTACGTCTTTTCCGACACATTTTTGTGCATGGGAAATGTTTTTTATCTGCTCTTTATACCTTGGCACAAACCTAAGCACCATAGAAAATATCAGGGATAAAGCGGGGATAAACCTGCCAAACAAGTATATAAATTTATCTGAAGTCATTACAACGTTATAACTGGAAAACCACAATAAAACTGCTGAAAACATGGCTGCCGTCGACAAACCGTAAAAGATGGATTCCAACGTGACCGGATTACCGCTTTTCAGATAAAACAGTATTGTGGCCCCCTTATGATTAAAAACAGGATTAACAATTGAAACAATAATAAACATAGGCAATAAAACGCGAAGCATAAACTTCAGGCTGCCTTTGCCGTTTATATATACTGAATATATGAAGGCACCGAAAAAGGATATAAACAAAAAAAACGGATGCATAAAAAACATTGAAAAACCGATAACTAAGAAAAAATACGCAAAGTTTACCCCGGGATGATAAATTGCAAAACCGCATCTCTTCATTCATTGCCTCCTGTTGTTAGTTCATTTTCTACTATGTCATTGCCTAAGTCACAAGTATAGATTATTTCTATTTTATCCCCCGTTTTAGGTTCATATTGGCTCACGCCATAGTTTAACGATTCCCCATTTACCTTAAACATCCACCCGCTGAGGGGGCCGCAATCAAATTCGTAAATATTATTTATACCCTGTATATAATTACTGTTATAAACAGGTGTGGCGGTGAAATCCATATGAATTTTGTTTTTTTGCATTTCTCTATGCAAGATATCAAAAGCCGAATCCCCTTCCAAAAGCCCAACTTTCTGTTCCGAAAAAATTATGCCTTCTTCAGGCAGAACATCCAATTTATCTGTATTGAAAATGTCCATATTATTCAGTATGGTTTTACAATTTACAGACAGGGTCACATAATTTTTTAGAAGCAAAGGGGACTGTCCCCTTTGCTTATTCTTCACATCCGACGGTTCTTCCTCAACTAAAACATTTTTTTCTATATCATCAAATTCCGTATTTTTTTCAACGCTCTCCGCAAAATGCATATCAGTATCTGCAGAACCTTTTCCCTCATCAGAGTGTATATGCCCGGCTTTTTGACAACCGTTTAAAAATAGCACCGAAAACAGCATGATTATTATAAGAAATGAATTGAAAACTTTTTTATACATCATAATCCACCTTCATGGTTTAAAGAGAGAGGGACAAAGTTGTCCCCCCACTGTTCTTCATGTAATCATAAACCCTCATGACTACTACGATTGCCATTTCCTTGGTAACAGGTGCCTTGGGGCTGAATATACCATCATTGCCCGTCATTATGCCGTATGCAGCCACAGTCTCCACATGGGACTTTGCCCAGGATGATACTTCTGCTATGTCTTGAATTTCATAATCTAATTTCCCGGGTTTCAGGTTCAATGCTCTGACAACTAATGCAGCCATTTGTTCCCTACTTATGCTATCCCCGGGATTAAATCTATTATCACTACCCATTATAATGTTTGCCTTATAAGCTGCGTTGACATAAGGATAGAACCAGTCATCTTCAGTGACATCGCTGAAACTCATTTCACTGTTTCCTGAAATATCTAATCCCAAAGCCGAAATAATAACCTTCACGAATTCACCTCGTGTAATATCCTTTTTGGGTTCAAGATAACCGTTGTTCCCGGCGACAAATCCCTCCGCCGTGGCCCTTATAATAGCATCCTCCGCCCAGGTTGACACTAATCGGGAGTCACTAAAGACCGCCTCAAGATCTATTTCTTTTTTCGGTATTATCTTTTCAGATGCGTCTGTCAGCACATCCTGGTTTTCTGTCGACATGGGTGCTCCAGTTGCCGCTGCGGATTTACCCCCGTCGCCTGTATTTGTTTTCCCGGCTGATGGTTTACTCTGGCTGTAATTATCACCTAAGTCTTTCCCTAAATTGGTGCTATAGTGCCACTTCACCTTATCTCCGTCTTTTAACTTATATTGATTAGCACCTTTTTCGGAAAAGTTTCCGTTTACACTATACATCCAGCCGCTGGTAGGCCCATAGTCAAATTCTCCCACGCCGTCTATTGATTTTACATAAATTACATCCGAGCCGCTATAATCATAATCTATATCCCGCTTATCCATCTCTCTTTTTGTTAATGCCCAAACCGTATCATTTGCCTTAAGTTCAACTGTAGTTGGTTTTATAACCTGGCCTTCATCTATTGTCAGTTTATCTATGGATAAGGTTACATATTTTTTTGTGTTACCACTGCTGCCGCTGCTACCTCCGTTGCCTCCGGTCCCGCTGCTACCTCCGTTGCCATTTTCGTTTTCGTTCCCACCGCCGTTACCGCTGTCATTTTTATTAATCACCACATCTGTCATATCATAAAAGCTTTTCTGACCGTTTATAAATCTTTCATAAGCAACAAGGGCACTGGTACCTTGGGTTGTTGCCATAGCATTAACTTTTGTTTCACCGGCTACATGCCTAAAGCCTCCCTCTGGCACTGCAAAAGTCAACAATGCATCTATGAGGGAATTGTTGTTTTTAATAAACCTACCTTCTTCATCAATATTGATCTCTAAACCTGTTAAAGCAATAATGACCTGGCTTATGCTTTCGGAACTTGCAGGGGCCCACTGACTTTTAGGAAAACCACCTATGTCAGTTTGAACTGTTGATAACCATATAATCGCTCTATCTATAGCAGCTTGAACATCGCCGTTGACATTATAATAAGGGGCTAATGCTTGCAAAACATTGGCCGTTATATCTACATCGGGAATAGTGCCTGATAAAGCCCATCCTCCTGCTTCAGCAGTTCCCTTTTTAATCTCCTTATCCAATATAAAACTTATGAAGTCTTTTTTTGTTGCTTGTTTATCCAAACCGGCCATAAGCGGTATTTCATAATCATGAGAATCAAGAGCTAAAAGAGCATAAGATGCTCCGATAACCCCTTGGGACGTTACTTTATTATAGTCCGCGAGCTTTTCAAGCAGATTATATCCGCCAACATCAGTAATATCCTTACCTATGGCAGTCAGTGCCAGGATTAATTTTGAGTATTCGGCATAACCCCCTAAGTTGCCGTCTTTTTCGATAAGCTTTTGCACGATACTATCGCAATAGCCCTCATAATAACTCTTGGAGACATTTTGATTTCCCCGGGCAAGGGCCATGATATTCCATTCTGAACCATAGACCGGATTCTGTAAGCCACCGTAAATATAATTCAAACTTTTTGTAAGATGTTTATTCGCATCAAGGGTCAAATCTTCTATGACTGTGATATATATGGTATCCCTGACGATTAAAGGATAACCATCTTCCCTAACCTTACTGATTTTTAATTCATATTTACCCGGGTTAAAAGGTGCAACCAAAGTGGCTTTACCATCTTTATTTGAATGATAAGTCTTCCCGTCAAATTCTATTTTTACATCATCTATTGTTGATGTGACATTTTCATTTTTGTCCCAATCAAAGTATGTGGAAGAAATAGTTATTGTGAAATCGTCACCTGTTTCAACCTTCTCTTGTGATAGTTCCACCTTTGGTATAAGGGTTTGTGGATCATAACCACCATAGTATAGGATTATCTCATCCCCGTCTTTTATATTACATGAGTCTATTGAGTCAGAAGGGGATGAACCATTCACTAAATACATCCACCCGTCATACCCGCCAAAATTACCTGCTGCATCATCATCTATTGAAGAAATATACTTACCGTATTCACTATCCGATACGAGCATCGGAATATCCTTCTCCGACAGTAGTTCATATACCGCCTCATAGACAGTGTTTTTCTCCGTCCTATAATCCTTTTCATTTATTATAGTTTTATTTATACCCTCTATTCTAATGCTTACACTTTTTTCCGAAGTGCCTTCCCCATATACAGCCATACCGGTTAGCATAGAAAACATCATTACAAATATCAAAACAAAGGACAAAAATTTTTGTCTTTTTCTAAATTCAATCATTAATAAAACCTCCCATTTAAATAAACATTTACAGGTATTGTTAAGTTACAAAACACGTTTTTAGATTCTAAAGCAAGCCTCAAAGTAACATTTTACCCAGTAGTTCGTTCACTAATTTCTAATAAGTCTGTCTGTTGCCCAATAAAATTTAAAAACCTCCCAACGAAACTCGTCAAGAGGTTTTATAAACTAATCCAATGATTATATTCACTGAAATGCACCCCCTATCACTCGTAGAGCTACATGATTTTTCAAACAGGCAGGTCTTCTGGCTCAAGTATCATTGTTTTGTCTGCCTTCCCGGTTACCCAGTGGCATATAGGACAAAACTCCTCTTTTACAGCGGCGGGACCGCGTGGGATTTTAACCCAACTTCCCTTTTCACCGATTTTGTTTATTAGCAAAATCGAAACCTGTTTTTAATATTCAATTGTCGTATTAATCATATTTCATTTAATGGATTTTTGCAAGGATTTTTGGCTACTGTTATCACTTAAGATTGCATAATATCCCTTCATCCTCTGAACAATCTTAATTTGGCGGAAATAGACTTTATTATGTTATCGGTGTGTTACACATATGAGATTATATAAGAAGGTATTTCCATATTGAATGGCTGTCCCTTACTGTGATAAAATAATTATTGAGTTATAAAAAAATGTTATACAAAAGATTATAAGGAAACAAAGGAGAAAGCGGATATTAACAAATGATTAATGTAAAATATAACAATAAAACTATTCAGCAAAAAAGGAAAGCTGTAAGAGAAGGCCTGTTTAAAAATTCCGAAAACATAAAGTCTGGAAAGATAAAAAGCATAAGTCATAGAGACTTAAGAGTCCTGTATGAATTCTATGAAGAGATTTTTTTTGATAATTGGTTCAGGGATAATTATAAAGGGCAAATAAGATTTGATTTATCCAGGAGAATGACAAAAAGTGCGGGTCTCACCAAATGTCCTAAAAATGTTTCTGAGTTAGAACCGGAACAAATACTCATTACCATATGTATTGGTGTAGACTTTTTCTTTAAATATGATCATTTAGAAGGCAGTAAAAATGTCTGCGGGATAAAGACCACAGACAGTCTTGAAGCCCTGCAAATAGTTTTTGAACATGAAATGGTGCACGCCCTTGAATTCATTTTGTTCCATAATTCAAATTGCGGTAAAGAAAGATTTAAAAATACTGTTCATAATCTTTTCGGACATACCGAAAGTCACCATGAGATACCGACAAACAAAATAATTGCAAGAGAAAAATTGGGTATCAATATAGGGGATAAAATAGAATTTGCCTTTGAAGACAAAGCTTTGGTCGGTTATATCACCAATATAAATAAAAGAGCCACCGTTATGGTTGAGAACCCCCATGGGATTTACCTTGACAGTTCAGGAAAAAAATATATGAAATACTATGTACCCCTAAGTTGTATTAAAAAAATA
>CAZQHS010000076.1:0-8576 GCA_964593485.1 uncultured Clostridiaceae bacterium | reverse complement strand
AATCATATCAAATACTAATAATAAGGCTGAAAATATACACAGTGTGAACAATAACGCTATCAGATCAAGTAAGAAGCCTCCCTTCTTATACATATTTTTAACCTTCCGTGCATATATTTTTGCGTCAAGGGTCATTACTATTAGATGAGGTGTTATGAATGCTCATTGTTTTTGTCAGAACAATAATTCTATACATATTGATTATAGCCCTAATGAGACTTATGGGAAAAAGGCAAATAGGCCAATTGCAACCCTCTGAGTTGGTTGTCTCATTAATCATCGCGGATTTAGCGGCAATACCTATGGCCAATATCGGCATCCCCCTCTTTTCAGGAATAGTTCCAATATTGACTTTATTTATCGGAGAGGCGTTGCTTTCTTATGTATCTCTTAAGAGTCAATATGCGAGGAGATTATTATCCGGTAAACCGAGTATTGTTGTTTCAAAAGGAGAATTAGTTGAAAAAGAACTGAACAAGCAACGTTTTAGCATTGATGACCTTATGGAACAGTTACGGATAAAGAATATCTCGAATATAGAGGATGTTGAGTATGCAATATTGGAAACAGGGGGTAGTTTAAGCGTTATTCTAAAAACAGATAAAATGCCGGTAATAAGGGAAGATTTGGACATAAAAGCACAATATAAAGGTTTACCTATTACCTTGATAATTGACGGACACTTAATAAAAGAAAATCTACCCATAGCAGGTATAAATGATAATTGGCTGCGAAATGAATTAAGAAACAATAAAATTGGTTCTGAAAAAGATGTTTTTTTTGCTTTTATTACTCCTGAAAAAACACTTAAATTTCAACTAACCGATGATGCAAAAAAAGGCGGAAAAAAATGAAACAATTAATATATTCATTAATAATAATTATAATGATACTTTCTTTGGGCTTATTTACAATCAAAACCATTGATAAGGAAGCCGAAAATCTTCATACCTTGTTGATGGAAATGGAAAGTAATGTTTATAAAGAGGATTGGGCAAACGCAAATATCCTGTCAGAATCTATGGGAAAATTATGGGATGAATATAAAAAGGAATGGCCTATGCTTATTGATCATTTGGAAATAGATAATTTAAGCTCAAAGCTTGCAGAACTCCATGTCTATATCATAAGTAGCAGTAAAATCGAAGCTTTGGCAAAAATTGCAGCACTAAAAGTTTTAGTAAAACATATACCGGAAAAAGAATCCTTTATAATCCAAAACATATTATAACGAGGTGTAAAGATATCTCCCGCTTCTATTAGGGAAATCCATGGATTTCCAGTTCATTTTTGCAAAACAGGTGGTGAGCATATCTCCCACCTCGCTCCCAACGCTCGGGTAGAGTTTTGTTTTTTTACAAAACTCTTTACTGTAATCTTGTTATAAGTCTTTACATTATACCTCGATCCCGGATTCTTCTTTCAAGAGCTTTATTAACAGTCTTATATCTTTGGGAAGTGGCGATTTAACTGTAATTCTCTCATTTTTGTATGGATGTGCAAACTCTATCATAGATGCGTGGAGGGCTTGCCTTTTTATAAATTGCGTAGGTTCGCCATACAAACAATCACCTATAATCGGATGACCTATAGAGGTAAGATGAACTCTTATCTGATGGGTTCTACCGGTTTTGATAACCACATCAAGCAAGGAATAATCCGAAAAAGTCTCAACTATTCTATATTCCGTTATCGCTTTTTTCCCGGTTTCATCTGTATATCTTTTTCCAGTCTCATTTTTCGGGTTGCTTATTGGTTTTTCTATTAGGCCTAAGTTGTTTTTGGGTATTCCCCTTACTACTGCCTGATACTCCTTAAGTATTGTATCGGAGGACAACCGATATAATAAACTATGAGTGTATCCGTCTTTAGGTATCAACACAATGCCTGATGTGTTCATGTCAAGCCTATTATAGAACCTTACAGGCTCACCGATTTTCTTTAAATCAAAATAGTGCCTTATTCCATTTGCCAATGTATCTTTAGCACTTTTATCCTTTGTAGGATACATAGATAAAAATGGCGGTTTGTCAATGGCCAGCAAAAATTCATCTTCATATAGTATAGATAATTGCATATCTTGAGGAATTACATTATCTCTTTGATCTTTCTTTTGCAAAATATTTACAATATCCCCGTCTTTGACAGTAGAATCACCATATGCTTTCTTATTATTAAGAATAACCGCACCGTCTTTTAACAAGCTTTTAGCCTTTCTTGCTGACAGTTTCATATCCTCTTTTAAATAAGCAATCATGAACTTTTTTTTATTTTCAATTGTAACTACTTTTTCAATCATATACCTTCATCCATTTTAAAAATATTTGTCTTGCCACCCGCAAAGAAAATACCGGACATGGCAATTAGAGACATGGCAATCAATAATCAAAATCCCCGAACAAATCCTTAATGATTCTTGCATAATTTTTAGGTATTTCAGAATACCATCCCTTGCCTTTTAAATATTTTAGCGGTTCTGATGGATTTAGAAAGCTCAGGTTATATGCTAATAAGAATTGGTATCTCAGCCCGTACTTTCTGCCAAAAAATTCATTAGCCGCCTTATCCCCATATTTAGTATCACCGATAACAGGAAGTCCTTTGCCTGATAAATGAACCCTTATCTGATGAAATCTACCTGTTACCAATTCTACCTCAAGTAAAGAATAGCCACCTTTTTCTGCCAACCTTTTATATCTTGTAATTGCCTTTTTACCTTCCTTGTATTCCTTGTCATAAGAAAATGCCATTCTTTCTGTTTCGTCTTTTCCCAAGTTACTGCATATCTCATCATTCTCTTTTGCTTTTCCATTGACAATACATAAATAATACCTAACTATACCCTTTCCCCTTATGGTTTCATTCACTGATTTTAATGCAGTATAGTTTTTTGCTGCTATTACCAATCCCGAAGTGTTTCTATCCAAACGATTGCATAATGCGGGACTAAATGTAAGAGATTGTTTGTTTTTATCGGATTCCAAATAACCCAGTACTCTATGTATCAAAGTATCATTGTCTTTGCTTGAATTTGAATGGCTCAAAAGTCCTGCAGGTTTATCTATAATCAAAATATTATCATCTTCGTATACAATGCTGATTTCACCGTAACTTTTATCATATTCCTTTTCCAAAATAAGATTATCTATATAGATATTGACTTCATCATTTAGTTTTAGTTCATAGTTTTCTTTTACCTTTTTCCCATTAACTTTTACTTTTCCCTTCCGGATAAATTTATAAATTTCACTTAGCGGATAATTTTTTAAAAGTTTTCTTAAAAATCTATCCAACCTTTGCTCATTCTCGTTTTTAGTTATCTTTATTATTTTCATTTTTCCTCCAATATCTTAGGTGAAAAACCTACCTTATACTAACCGGTGTTTGATTTTTTAGAATTCTTTAATGTCATAAGGACTCCTACAACAAAAATAATTGCTAAAACAATAAAGTAAAAAGCCAATATTCTCATAGCAGTATTTGAAAAAAATTCTTCTGGGAAAATATTTATTAGCCTATCGGTTACCGGATCAAGAAGCCAAAGATCATTCCTGAAAAATATTTTATGAAAGATTGTAAAATATTTATTAAAATTTATATTCATAAGTAAAACTAATATTACAAATGGCAGTGTGCCTGATATAGATGAAAATAGAAAACATTTTGATATTTTTACTTTAATTTCTCTATTATATAGGATTAAAAAGACAATAAGTATAAGTAAAATAATCGTGTAATTTCTTGCTGTGTTTATCACCTTAAAGATATTTTTGACATCTATCATATGTAATTTATCGCTATAACTAAAAAACTCAACTTCTTCTCCTTTTATTATTGCTGTAAAATTTAGATCTTTCCTTGCATCTTTTATATAATCCAATAAATTTTGTGTCGCAATAAGTAAGTCACTTTCACTTATTCCAACTTCTTCAGGAATACCAAACTTTTCAAATTGTTTTTCGTAATATTTTATATCATATGTAACAAAATTAATGCTGGTAAATAAGAAGACCAACGGTAATAAAATTGTTAGGGAAAAAAATAATAATTTATTTATGGTTTTATACTTATCATCGTAATTAATCATATCCAAATAATTACCTTTCTACAGTTGCTATAAGTTTTTTTATTCAAATAACAGTTCATCCCATAACGAAGTATGATTTGTTAGATATTTATATTTTAACAGATTTATAAAATAAAATTTGAACTAAATATTAATTAAATCATAGGTAAAAATAATAGTGAGGTGATCGTTAATGAAAAATACGCAAAAAAATTATTACAATTTGATTTTTATCGCTCTTTTACTCAGTCTAACTCTACTTGCCTCTTGTTCTTCATTTAAAAAACCATCGAAAAGTGATTCAGAGCAGCAAGGTGAAGAAAAAGAAATACCCAAAGAGCTGAATGAACTAAGCAAGAGTATAGAAAAAATTGAAAAGACTCTTCAAGGCCTTTATGAAAAAGAAAAAAAGCCGGAAATAGAAAATGGAGAACAAAATAAAAATGATAACATGGAAGGAGAAAGCTCTAATAAAGAAGGCGAAGATCAAAAAAAGAGCGGAGGAAGCGAAAATGAATCAAAAAAGCAAGATGAAGAAAAAGAAGAAAAGCTACAAATACAGTTGAAACCTGAAGAATTAAGTAAATATGAAGATCAAAAGAAACAGATTGAGGAAACGAAGAAAAAAGAGAAAGAAGAAAAGGAAAAGTTAAAAAGTTATGATTCCTTGAAAGAAGATGTTGCAGAATTGCATAATCTTTGGAATGCCGCAGAACCAAAGTTAATAAAAAACTTGATACCCCAAGTTTCTATTAACAATTTTGAAAATGCATTGAACTTTTTTACAAACAATATGGAGATTCCTGATACTTATGTAAATTTGGTGTCCTTGATTGAGTTATACAGATATATACCGGACTTTTCAGAATCCTATAAAACAAAATATCCACCGGATATAGACAGACTTAAATTTGCGGTAAAAAAAATCAGCCTAATTTCCGATAAAGATGATTATAGCAATTTGGGCATAACTTTTAATTATTTATTGGAAAGATGGGAAAAAACCAAGCCTAAACTAAATAAGGAATCTGCAGACAGCATAAATAAGTTTGACTTAGCCTTAAACGATCTAAAGACATCAATAGAAAGTAAGAATAAAAATATAATAAAAGTAAAATCAGGGGTATTATTAAATGTTATCGAAGGATTAATTGAGGAATCAAAAAAAGATAAGCAAGAAAAATCATAATTATACTCAAAGTAATCATCTTCAGAAGCTTTCTTGTCCATTTGCTTGTTTCTCCTGCAATTAGTGGAATTAAGCACAACAGGATTATAACTGACCAATCTTTTATGCCTAAAGGATAGGTTTTAAAGATGCCTTGAAGTATTGGTATATATAATACAACAATCAACATCAAGAAAGATAATACGGATGCCCACAATAAAGAAGGATTACTGAAAAATCCTAATTTTAATACAGAAAGCCTTTCGGATCTGCTTGAATGTGCCCTTACCAATTCCGCCAGTATGAGAGTTGAAAAGGCAATGGTTCTTGATATTAATAAATCTCCATTATAAGTGTGCAAAGCCCATGTATAAGCTATCAGAACCGATACCGTCAGTGCTAAGCTTTGTACAATTATACCTGATATCATAATACCGTTTAAAATAGGTTCTTTTCTATTCCTTGGCGGTAAAGCCATAATATCCGGTTCACCTTTTTCCGTTCCCAAAGCTAAGGCCGGGAAACTGTCTGTTACCAAATTAAGCCATAACAGTTGTATTGGCAAAAGAGGAACAGGAAGGCGAAATAATAGGCTTAAAAACACAATGAGTATTTCTCCTACATTACAGGATAATAAAAAGAAAACAAATTTTCTAATGTTGCTATATATAATTCTGCCCTCTTCCACTGCTGATACAATTGTAGCAAAATTATCATCCATTAATACAATATCCGCTGTTCCTTTTGCAACATCTGTCCCCGTGATACCCATAGACACTCCTATGTCCGCTTTTTTTAACGCCATAGCATCATTTACTCCGTCACCGGTCATTGCAGTTATATGGCCGTTCTTTTTTAAGGCTTCCACAATTCTGACTTTATGCTCAGGCGAAACTCTTGCATAAACCCCAATATCCTCTACAATATTCTGCAGTTCTTCATCGCTTAAATTATCGATTTCTGAACCTGTTTTTACAGAACTTTCATTTTCAGCTAACCCTAAATCCAAAGCAATAGCCAATGCCGTATCTTTATAATCACCCGTTACCATTATCGGCTTAATGCCTGCTTTTTTGCATATATTTATTGCTTCTTTAGCTTCTGTCCTTGCAGGGTCTATCATACACAGAAGACCAATAAAAATCATATTGTTTTCATTTTCTTCGGGGCTAGTGTTATTTGGCAAAACGTCGTATTCTTTGTAAGCAAAAGCTAATACTCTTAAAGCTTGTTTTGCATAAGAACTGTTAATATGATTTATCCTGTCCCTCATGTTAGAGGTAAAGTCCTTCACATCTCCATCTGTTAATATTTTACTGCATCTATTGATTATTATATCAGGTGCACCTTTTGTGAAAGAAGCCGTTTTGTCACCGAAAAAATTGCTGTGAAAAGTTGTCATCATTTTTCTTTCAGAATCAAAAGGAATTTCCGCTATTCGTGGGTATTTTGTTTCATAATCCTCTTTTAATATTCCCGATTTTGTTGCTGCAACGACCAAAGCACCCTCGGTAGGATCTCCAACAATCTCCCAACCTTGACCATCGCTACCCTTTTTTAGGATAGAATCGTTGCAAAGCAAAGAAGAACCTAACAAAAAAATCAACCCGTTATCCTGGGAGGCCTTAATGGCTACATTATTAATTAAAAATTCACCTTCAGGATTATATCCGTTACCTGTTATATTATAATTTTTGTTATTAACATATGCTTTAACTGTTGTCATTTCATTTTGAGTGAGGGTACCTGTCTTATCTGAGCATATAACATTAACACAGCCTAAGGTTTCTACAGCCAAAAGTCTTCTAACAATTGCGTTTCTACCCGCCATTCTTTTCATACCAAGTGCAAGGACGATTGTCACCACCGCGGGAAGTCCCTCGGGAATAGCTGCGACGGCCAAGCTTACAGCAACCATAAACATCTCCAATATATCTTGTCCCCGATATACTCCGATACCGAATACAAAAGCACATATAGCAAGACAGGCAACACCTAACCACTTGCCCAATTCATTTAATTTTAGTTGCAACGGTGTTTTTTCATCGTCAATATTTTGTATTGCGTCAGCTATTTTGCCTATTTGGGTTACAATTCCTGTGCCGGTTACTATTCCTTTTCCTCTGCCATATGTAACGATTGTACTCATAAAAGCCATGTTTTGCCAGTCGCCTAATGGCACTTTTTTGTCAAATATCAGTTTGGCATCTTTTTCAGTCGGTACAGATTCACCCGTAAGTGAAGCCTCTTCTATTTTTAAATTAAAGGATTCAAATAGTCTTATATCAGCAGGGATTATATCCCCCGCCTCTATCAATATGACATCCCCGGGCACAAGCTCCTTTGCTTCTATTATTGAAGTTTCACTATTTCTTATTACTTTCGCATGAGGGGAAGACATCTCTTTCAATGCTTCCAATGCTTTTTCAGCCTTACCTTCTTGAACCACGCCCAATATAGCATTAATAATTACAATAGCAATAATTACAAGTGCATCAGTCATTTCCCCGACGGCAGCGGACACCACGCTTGCACCAATTAATATAATTACAAGAAAATCTTTTAGTTGATTTAATGTCTTTTTGAATATTGACTCCTTTTCTTCTTCTTTCAAATCATTGTATCCGTATTTATTCAGTCTGAGTTGTATCTCTTTATCGTTTAGACCTTTGTTTGTTTCTACGGCAAGTTCTTTTGCAACTGTGTCAATACTCTGTCTGTACCATTCCACTAAAGCCACGCTCCTCATAAGTAATTGATTTTATTCTTTGACTAAGTATAAATATATATTAAATTCTCTCTCATTATAAAAATAGAGACTTTTAATATGTTTTGACATATTAAAAGTCTCGCACATCCATAGGACCTATATTGCCAGAAAGAACATATGCTCCTTCGAGATTGTTGGCAACATAGAAAAGCGCTACTCCCTTTTAATTCTAAATTCTATTACATTCTAATGGTATTAGCTCAATAAGTCAATGCAAAAAACGTCACATTAACTGCTATTTCGTTATTGTTCACACTGTGTGTATTTTCAACCTTATTATTATATTTGATGCGATTGCTGAGTTACAAGGCTAAAGGACTGTAGGCTCACTACGGGCGAAATCAAAATTTCTCAGTTAAATTATATATATAGCAATAATAATTCCTTTAGCTGGTGTGATTTCGCTTTTCCTTCATTTCGCTAACAGTCCCTAATCCTTTCCACAACGCAATCTTTATCAAATACTAATAATTGTAGAAAGTTAAAAATAAGTGTGGACTGTAACGCTATTTCACAATACAATATAAATTATTTCCTAATATTTAAAACTTTTGACAAATGGTGTATTATTA
>CAZQHS010000075.1:0-8579 GCA_964593485.1 uncultured Clostridiaceae bacterium | reverse complement strand
TTTGCACCAAAAAAGTAATGTTTTATATGTTTTATAAAGGCAATAATCAGAATGTATATACAAAAAGTTTATGGATTGCGGTTCGTACATTAGCAAATTTTTCATACTTGTAGGAATATGTCGCTTTGAGGCTTGTGAAAAGTCTTAAGATCCTTCACTACGTTTAGGATGACTGCACGTTCAGGATAACTGCTCCTTTAGCCTTGTAACTCAGCAATCATATCAAATATAAGAATAAGGTGGAAAATACACACAGTGCTAACAGTAACGATTAGACGGGCCCCTGCATATTTATTTTAAATTAACTTTTTTATAAAAACCATATATGATAAAATATAGTAGGCAAAGAAGAATTCTTCATATACATATTAAATGTTATTGTATTTAGAGGTGATATTTTGGGTAATATAGCCAAGTTACAGGGAATTATATTAGCTGCCGGAGAAGGAAAAAGAATGTTTTCAAAGACGCCCAAGGTTCTTCATAAACTTTGTGGAACGGCAATGGTGCAACACATAATAAATGCCGCCAAAACCGCCGGTGTTGACGAATTAATTGTGGTGGTAGGTCACAAAGGAAACGAAGTAGAAAAAAACCTTATAGATGTTAAGATAGCGTATCAAAACGAACAATTGGGAACGGGGCATGCCCTTATGCAGACAATAGAGCATATAAAGGATAACACTATTTTCGTTTTATGCGGTGATACGCCTCTTTTAGAGGCTGAGACACTTAGAAATATGTTTGAATATCATAAGAAGAATAATAACAACGCCACTGTTTTAACGGCTAAACTTAAAGACCCTTATAATTACGGCCGGATTATCAGAAATGAACAGGGCCAGGTAACTGAAATTGTAGAAGAAAGGGATGCCGATTCAAAACAAAAAGAGATTATGGAGATTAATTCAGGAATCTACCTGTTTGAAGGTATCTTTTTAAAGAAGTTTTTAAATGAACTCAACAATAACAATGACCAAGGAGAATACTACTTAACGGATATAGTTAAAGTTTATAGTGAAAATAAATTAAAGATGGGTGCCTTTCTAATCGAGGATGCTAATGAAGTAATGGGTGTTAATAATAGGCTACAACTTAATGTTGCGGAATCATTGATGAGAAAAAGGATAAATGAAGGACATATGTTAAAAGGTGTTACTATTGTTGATCCTTTGAATACTTATATAGACTGCGACGTGAGAATAGAAAAGGATGTAACCATATTGCCGGGTTGCATGATAACGGGGAATACTTTTATTGACGAGGATGCGGTAATAGGGCCCAACAGTCAAATATCAGGCTGTCATATAGGTAAAGGTGTAATGGTGAAAAATTCCGTGGCAATTGATAGTTTTATCGGCGACGGTACTTCCATAGGTCCTTTTTCTAATTTAAGGCCGGGAAATATTATCGGCAAAAATGTAAGGATAGGCGATTTTGTGGAAATAAAAAACTCCACTATGGGGGAAGATTCAAAAGCTTCCCATTTGACATATATAGGCGACGGGGATGTGGGGAAAAATGTGAACATTGGATGCGGTGTGGTTTTTGTCAATTATGACGGAAAAGAAAAACATAGGACGACAGTAGAGGATCATTGTTTCATCGGATGTAACGTTAATCTAATTGCTCCGGTTACAATAGGTACAAATTCTTATGTTGCTGCCGGAACCACCGTGACAAAGGATGTACCAGAAGCCAATTTAGCTGTTGGAAGAGCAAAGCAGGAGAATAAAGAGGGTTGGGTCAAAAGAAAAGGCTTATTAAAATAAACATAATTTTAGGGGGTTATATTAAATGTTGACGCATGATGAATGCATTAAAGTTTTTCACTGTAATGCAAATAAGGACTTAACAGGTAAAATCGCCGATATTTTGGGCATACCTGTGGGAGATGCCCAGGTGGGTTCTTTCAGTAACGGAGAAATCTCGGTAAATATTAATGAATCCGTAAGAGGGATGGACGTTTTCGTTATTCAATCCACCAGTAGCCCGGTTAATAGGAATTTAATGGAGCTTTTAATCATGATTGATGCACTGAAAAGAGCATCGGCTCATAGAATAACCGCGGTTATTCCTTTTTATGGTTATTCCAGACAAGACAGAAAGTCAAGACCGAGAGAACCTATTACAGCCAAATTGGTAGCTGACTTAATAACTGTTTCCGGAGCTGACAGAGTTCTTACTATGGATTTACATGCACCTCAAATTCAGGGGTTTTTCGATATACCAGTTGATAACCTGTATGCTATACCTATAATAGCAGCTTATTTCAGGGAAAAGGCTTTAGAGGACGTAACCGTTGTATCCCCCGATGTAGGTGGGGTATCAAGGGCCAGGTCATTAGCCTCAAGGTTAAATGCTTCTCCTTTAGCCATAGTGGATAAAAGAAGGCCAAAGGCAAATATTGCGGAAGTTGTAAATGTAATCGGAGATATAAAAAATAGGAATTGCATCATAATAGATGACATGGTTGATACAGGAGGCTCCATTGCAAATGCCGGAAAGGTATTGATGGAAATGGGTGCAAAAGGCGTTTATGTGGCTTGTACACACCCTGTTCTTTCAGGCCCGGCTTTCGAAAGAATACAAGATTCCGTTATCAAAGAGTTGGTAGTAACGGATTCCATTCCATTGCCCGAGGATAAATATTGCGATAAGATAAAGGTACTATCCGTTGCACCGCTTTTCGCAGAAGCAATACATAGGATATACGAGGGACTCTCTGTTAGTAAATTGTTTGACTAAAGTACAGGCACTGTTTAGGATGATAGAAATATGTTTATTGTAGTTGGGTTAGGAAACCCCGGCACCAAATATGCAAATAATCGCCACAATATCGGTTTTATGGTGATTGATTATTTGTCACGTGTGCATAAATTTAAAGTTAATAAAATTAAACATAAGGCCCTCATAGGAGAGTGCCATTTTGGCATGGAAAAAGTTGTTTTTGCCAAGCCCCAAACCTATATGAACCTTAGCGGTAAAAGTGTCTTTGATATTGTTGAATTTTATAAGATTCCCATGGATAGACTTATTGTAATATATGATGATGTAGACTTGGATACGGGAGTTATCCGCCTAAGGTATAAAGGCAGTTCAGGTACACATAACGGTATGAAATCCATAATATATTTACTTGAAAGAGAGGACTTTCCAAGAGTAAGAATAGGTATTGGCAAGCCGCCAGACTATATGGATTTGGCTGATTATGTTACTGATAATTTTACTAAAGATGAGATTCCCATTATGGAGGATGCCGTGATAAAAGCCGCTTCCTCCATTGAAGAGATCATAAGAAACGGAATTAACGCAGCCATGAATAAGTATAATTAAAAACCAACACAAAGGGGGGAAGTATCTTATTGAATTCAGACAACATTATGAAGCCTTTGGAATCTCTTGAAGAATTTAAAATTTTGATTAATTCCATAAGGGATGACACAGGTGTAATAGAAGCCCACGGACTTTCCGATGTACAAAAAGCTTTAATAATCACAGCATTGAGCAGAATCACAAATAGGACATGCTTGATAATAACACATAATGATGCATTGGCCGGAAAGTTCTATGAAGATATTTCTTTTTTCGATTCTGACAATACTGTATATTTGCCTTCATCAGAAATGGTTTTTCACAAAGTAGATGCCAAAAGCAATGACATCAGAGTAAGCAGAATAAAAGCCTTGAGTAGATTAGGTTCAAGGCTTATTATCTGTGCTTCTCTTGAAGGGGTTTTGCCAAAACTAAGCGAACCTGACCTTTTCAATTCAAAGTTTATGGATGTTTCTGTAGGAGATACGATATCCATTGGGAAATTTACTGAATACTTTGTGGAAGTAGGTTACGAAAGGGTAGAAATGATTGAAGGCAGAGGACAATTCTCATTAAGGGGCGGGATAGTGGATTTTTACCTGCCTACAGAAGAGTATCCGGTGAGAATAGAACTTTTCGATGATGAAATTGATTCCATAAGGTATTTCGATTTAAACAACCAAAGGTCTGTAAAAAAACTGAACAATATCAAATTATCACCTATGAGAGAGCTTTTAATCAGCAAGGAGAATTTTGAGCAAGGTTCACAAAGGTTAGATAAGTCTCTTAGGAAGAGGTTAAGTGTTCTAAAGAATAAAAAAAGAACAACCATGACAGCCCTTGAAGAAAGAATAAATTCAGATATAGAAAAGATGAAACAAAACATTTATTTCGAGGGTATAGAAACTTATTCCTCCTTTCTCACGGAAAAAGATTATAGCATTATTGAATACCTGAATAACCCTATAATCATTGTGGATGAGCCAAATAGGGTAAGGCAAAGACATGACAATATCAGTCTGGAGTTTTTGGAGCATTTTAAACTTCTTTTAGAGGAGGGGGAAGTGCTTCCCGAACAAATAGAGGCTCAATTTTCTTACGATGATATTTTAGCAAAAATATCATCCCTTCAGGTTCTTTGTTTTAATGCTTTGCTTAAATCTTTATGGGATTTCAAACCTAATAAAATAATCAGTTTTCTATCAAGAAATATGCAGCCTTTTCACGGTAAAATAAATCTATTGGCAGAAGACTTAAAATTTTTTAAGAAACATAATTATAAAGTATTGGTTTTGGCAGGTGGAAAAGAAAGAGGCCAAAGGCTTGCAAGTGAGCTTTGGGATTCAGGAATAGAAGCATTATTTCAAGAAGAATTAGGTTTTGAAATATTAAATGGGCAAATAGTTGTTATGCCGGGAAATATCAGTGGAGGTTTTGAGTTTCCTTCAATTAAATATGCGATAATAACTGATATTGAATTGTCCGGTCCCACACGAAAAAAGACTGTCAGGAAAAAAGGCGGTAGGATTAAATTTTTCGGTGATTTGAAGGCCGGAGATTATATTGTCCACGAACACCATGGTATAGGTCAATATATGGGCATTGAACAATTAAAGGTTAATAATATAATTAAGGATTATTTGCAAATACGGTATCATGGGAATGATAAGCTATATATTCCTACAGATCAATTCGATTTAATACAAAAATTTGTAGGCGGTGATAGAGCACCTAAAGTCAATAGGCTTTCCGGCGTTGAATGGGCTAAAACCAAAGCCAAGGCCAAAAATGCCATTCTTGATTTGGCCATGGAACTTCTCAAACTTTATGCGGAAAGAAAAAAAATGAAAGGCTTTGCTTTTTCCCCGGATACTTTTTGGCAAAAAGAGTTTGAAGATTTGTTCCCTTATAACGAAACATCGGGACAGTTAAATAGTTTGGAAGAAATAAAAGCTGATATGGAAAACGAAAGAGCTATGGACAGATTGCTTTGCGGGGATGTAGGTTATGGAAAGACGGAAGTGGCTCTAAGAGCAGCTTTCAAATCAATAATGGAGGGGAAACAAGCGTGTATATTGGTACCCACCACCATACTTGCCCAGCAGCATTACAATACTTGTATTCAAAGATTTGAGGAATTTCCCGTGGAGGTGGGCTTGCTATCTCGCTTTAGAACCACGTCAGAACAAAAAAAGACAATCAGGGGTCTAAAGGACGGGACAGTAGATTTAGTTATCGGCACCCATAGATTGTTGCAAAAAGATATAGAATTTAAGGAATTGGGTCTATTAATTGTGGATGAGGAACAGCGATTTGGTGTTACCCACAAGGAAAAGATTAAAAGGATCAAAAAGGATGTGGACGTTTTAACCTTAACTGCTACACCTATACCAAGAACCCTTCATATGTCTTTAATAGGAATAAGAGATATCAGTGTTATTGAGGAGCCCCCAGAAGGCAGATATCCTGTTATGACATACGTAATGGAATTTAACGAAGAAATGATCAGAGATATTATAATAAAGGAAATCAGCCGGGGAGGACAGGTATATTTTTTATATAATAGAGTGAGGACAATAGAAAAGATAACCGCAAGACTCAAATTATTAATTCCAGAAGCAAAAATAGCTGTGGGTCATGGACAGATGGAAGAAAAGATTTTAGAAAACACTATGTTGGATTTTTTTAACGGTGTATTTGATATGTTGGTTTGTACTACAATAATAGAATCTGGACTTGATATACCCAATGTAAATACTATAATAGTATATGATGCAGACAAGTTGGGACTATCTCAATTGTATCAATTGAGAGGTAGAGTAGGCAGGTCAAATAGGTTAGCATATGCTTATTTAACATATCAAAGAGATAAAGTTCTGACAGAACCGGCGGAAAAAAGACTGCAAGCAATCAAGGAGTTCACGGAATTCGGCTCTGGTTATAAAATAGCAATGAGGGATTTGGAAATAAGAGGTGCGGGAAACTTGTTAGGGAGAGAGCAGCACGGTCATATGGAGGCTATAGGTTATGAACTATACACAAAACTTCTTGAAGATGCTGTAAAACAACTAAGTGGGAAACCTATTGAGGAAAAGATTGAAACATCAATTGAGCTGAATATAGAAGGGTATATTCCTTCAGCATATATAAAAGATGAAAATCAAAAGATAGAAATTTATAAAAAGATAGCTGCAATAGATAGCAAAGAGTATCTTTATGATATAGAAGAGGAAATAGAAGATCGTTTTGGTGACGTACCTTCCAAGGTAAGAGACTTACTCCACGTTGCCTATATAAAATATCTTGCTTCCAAGTGCGGTATAGTATCTGTGATGCAGAAAGACAAAGAGGTTTTGTTAAAGCTTAAAAATTCCCGACAATTAGATGTAAAAACCATAGCAGAGATTATTGTCCGATTTAGTGACAATATAACATTTAATGGAAGCGAGGAACCTTTTTTCTTATTTAAAACAAAATCGGAGAACCCAAGTATTTACCTAAATTCTATTATGGAATTTTTAGAATATATACTAAGTCTAAAAGAGAAGCATAAAGAAGAAATCGGGTTGTATGAAAGGGGAATAAACTAAGATGAGGGGTAAATATATAATTTTTATCGTTATAATAATAGCACTCTTAACACTATGGGGCTGTGGCATGATCGTTGTAAAAGAAAGTGAAGAAGACAAATCCACAGTTGCCAGGGTAAATGGTGAAGCTATTACAAAAGAAGAATTTGACATGATTTTTAATGTGTTTAAAAAACAGGAAGAAATAAAACAAGGCACGGATGTTTGGGATAAAACCTATATGGGGAAAAAATATATAGATTTGGCAAAAGAGCAAGTTTTGCAACAGATGATAGAAGATAAGCTCCAATTAAAAAAGGCGGCTGAATTGGATATCAGCGTATCTCAAACGGAGATAGATGAAGAATTTGAAAAGTTTAAAAAACTGTTTAATTCCGAGGAAAAGTTTATAGAATACTTAAGCAACCTTCAGATGGACCAAGATTATTTTAAAGAATCTATAAAGAAAAGCCTTATTCTAAACAGTTTAAAGGAAAACATGACCAAGGGAACAGATATTACAAAAGAAGAGGTTGAGGCATACTACTCTGCACATATGGATATGTTTTTCAGAGTAAAGGCCAGCCATATACTATTGGAAACAGAAAATGAAGCCATAGAAGTATTGGCTATGGTAAATGCCGGGAAGGACTTCAATGAATTAGCAAAAGAATTCTCAATTGATCCCAGCGTAAAAGAAAACAATGGAGACTTGGGTTATTTCAGGCATGGGGCAATGGTCGAACCTTTTGAAGAGGCGGCTTTTGCATTAAAACCCGGTGAGGTAAGCGATATTGTGAAAAGTCAGTATGGGTATCATATAATAAAAGTTGAAGATAAAAAGGTAGATAAGTTGGAAGATGTAATAGACGAACTAAAAACAAGCATGCTGATGGCAAAAAAGAATTCGGATTTCAGTGCTACTTTTGAGAAAATGTATAATGAGGCTAAAGTTGAAAAATATCTAAAAAACTTATAACATTAGGCAAGGTTAATTTTCTATAATTGCAAATATGTGCATAAAAGCTAACCCTCTGATAGATAATAAGATTTAGCACGATTAAATTTATTTACAAAGGAGGGTAAAATTATGAAGGCAACCGGAATAGTAAGGCGTATAGATGATCTTGGAAGAGTTGTAATTCCAAAAGAGATAAGAAGAACGCTACGCATAAGGGAAGGCGACCCCTTAGAAATTTTTACAGATAGAGAAGGGGAAGTTATTTTAAAAAAATACTCTCCCATCGGTGAGCTGAGCGATTTTGCAAAAGAATACGCAGATTCACTACATAGCTCATTAAACCATATAGCATGTATAGCAGATCACGATGTTATAGTTGCAGTGTCAGGTATTTCCAAAAAAGAACTTATGGATAAAAAAGTAAGCCCCGATGTTGATAAAATAATAGATGAAAAAACTACTATTGTTTTTGATGGCAGCAGCGGGAGTAAGATGATTAATATAACCGCAGACGAAGAAGGAACACCCAAATACGCTGCGGGAGTGTTAGCACCTATTACATCCGAAGGAGACCCTATTGGAGCTGTAATCATTCTAAGCAAAGAATCAAATATAAAAATGGGCGATTTGGAAAAGAAAGTGGCGGAAACTGCAGCAAGTTTTTTGGGAAAACAAATGGAAGACTGATTATCGGATGGCAGCCATGCTTCATAAGCTGCCATCTTTTGTTTTTT
>CAZQHS010000074.1:7225-8639 GCA_964593485.1 uncultured Clostridiaceae bacterium | reverse complement strand
AAAGGAGGAATATTTTTAGTATGCCTATAGAGGAAGGTATGATACTTGAAGGTACTGTGGCTAACATAGCAAAATTCGGGGCCTTTGTCCAATTAGCCGGAGGAAAAACAGGTCTTGTGCATATTTCGGAAATTGCAGATACTTATATCAAAGATATAAGTAATTACTTGACCGAGAAGCAAAAGGTCATGGTTAAGGTCTTAAATATTGACAAAGACGGAAGGATAAACTTATCAATTAAACAAGCAAAAACAATTAAGAAAAATACGAAACCCGCGGAAATAGATTGGGATCAAGAGTTCAGCAAAAACCATGCGGGTAATTTTGAAGATATATTGGCAAAATTCATGAAGGAAAGCGAAGAGAAACTTCAAGAGTTCAGCAAGAACAGAGATTCAAAAAGAAGCGGCGGATATAACCGGAGAAGTGAATTTGTGCAAAAATAAATTTTGTTCTTAATAAGTAGCAAACTTTATTAAAGTAGGTAGCATATTAATGTATGTTACCTATATTATTGTTTTAGAATTATATCGCAAAACAAATTTGAAACAATACAAAGGAGATTAGCTGTAATGAATAGAATAGCTGCAATTGATTTAGGCACCAATTCAATGAGGCTGCTTCTATGTGAGACGGAAAACGGCGTTTTTCATGATAAAATGAAAGAAGTAGTCACAACAAGAATAGGTAAGAACCTATCCGAATCCGGCATCATGTCAAAAGAATCTATAAGATTAAATATTGAAGCATTGGCAAGTCTGAAAAAAACTGCTCTGAACTATGGTGCAGAGGAAATCATAACTATTGCTACCAGTGCCGTGCGAGATGCATCTAATAAAGAAGCTTTTTTGAATAAGGTAAAAAACGAAGTGGGGCTGGAAATAAAAGTTCTAAATGGAGATGAAGAGGCTTTTATCGGCATGCTTGGAGTTACTTACGGTTTATCTAAAAATGAAAACATTTTGATTTTAGATATAGGTGGCGGTAGCACGGAAATCGTTCTAAGTAGGAATAGAAAGATAGAATACTCCCAAAGTTTTGATGCCGGTGCTGTGAGAATGACGGAAAGATTTATAAAAAGTGACCCCATTGATGAAGAAAACATAAGAAGTTTAAAGGGTGACTTGACAAAGCTTTTTTCTCATGGTTTAAATAAATTATCGAACTATAAATTGGATAAAGCAGTAGCCATAGGGGGCACCGCCACTACTGCAGCGTCTATATTTCATGAAATGGAATTGTACAACCCTGATAGGATTCATAATACTGTTTTGGAACTATCTTTTTTAAACAGTTTATTTGACAAATTGAAATCAATGAGTATAAAAGAGAGGTATCAAATAAAAGGATTGGAAAAAGAAAGAGCGGATATAATTCCCGTTGGGATATATATGCTGATATTTTTGATTGAGGC
>CAZQHS010000074.1:0-7125 GCA_964593485.1 uncultured Clostridiaceae bacterium | reverse complement strand
CTGGTTATTATGTTAGTATTATAAATTGCATTGATGTATCTAAAATTGAAAAAATTTAAATTAATTGTATATTATTAACTAATAGAGGCAATATTAATATAAGTATGCAAATTTTTGTTTTTGAGCGAATAATTTAATAAATTTAATATTTGGTTTTCTTATATTGCATTTCAATATACATAACCATAGCAGTTGATTCGAGCTTTTGTTTAATACATAGGATGGGATTGATTTTAATAGACATACAATTGTTAAATACAACACGTTATATAGGCTTCCTTGGCCGTTCACCTATAAGAAGCCTATTTTATTGTATAAGCAATCATTTTTATAATAATACCTTTCCAATGTGTATAACAGAGCTTAATTTTTTATATTAAGGAGTGGGTAACTTATGGTACATCCTGTTTCTCTTGGGAAAAGTGTGAGGATGAGCTACTCAAGTATTGACGAAGTAATGGATATGCCTGATCTTATTGAAGTTCAGAAAAACTCTTATAACTGGTTTTTAAAAGAAGGCTTGAAGGAGGTTTTTAATGATATTTCCCCTATAACGGATTATAGCGGGAACCTAATATTGGAGTTCGTAGACTACTCCCTGGAAGGCAAGCCTAAATACAATGTTGAAGAATGTAAAGAAAGGGACGTTACATACTCCACCCCTTTAAAAGTTAAAATCAGACTTGCGAATAAAACAAATAATGAAGTTAAAGAACAAGAAGTTTTTATGGGTGATTTTCCTTTGATGACGGAACAAGGAACTTTCATTATCAACGGTGCGGAAAGGGTTATAGTCAGTCAGCTTGTCAGATCTCCCAGTGTTTATTATAGCGAGTCAATAGATAAGTCAGGTAAAAGATTGCATTCTGCGACAGTTATACCCAACAGAGGTGCTTGGTTGGAATATGAGATGGATTCCAACGATGTTATGTGGATTAGAATTGATAGAACAAGAAAGATTCCCATAACCGTATTTTTAAAAGCTCTGGGCTATGGCACGGAGATACAAATAAAGGATATTTTAGGCGAGGATGAAAGAATAACCGCATCTCTTTTAAAAGACACTACAAAAAGTGCCGAAGAAGGCCTATTAGAAGTATACAGACGTTTAAGACCCGGCGAACCCCCTACAGTGGAAAGTGCCAGGTCTCTTTTGGAAACGTTATTTTTTGATGCAAAGAGATATGATCTTGCCAAGGTAGGAAGGTATAAGTTTAATAAGAAGCTATCCTTGTCCTCAAGATTAAATGGCCAAACATTATTTAAAGATGTAATGGACCCAAGGAATGGAGAAGTTTTGGCTAAGGCAGGGGACAAACTTGACAGAGAAAAAGCCCGAGCAATACAAAATGCCGGTATAAACGAGGCTTTTGTAAAAGTGGAAGGGGATAATGGGGTAAAGGTTGTAGGAAATAATGTAGTTGATATAAATAAATATTTATCTTTCGATATATCTCATTTGGATATAAAAGAGCCCGTTAATCTGTCGGTGCTTAAAGAAATATTAGATGCTTATAATTCTGAAGATGAAATTATAGATGAGATTAAAAGCAGGCTCAGCGAGCTGATTCCCAAGCATATAGTAAAAGAAGATATCATAGCTTCTGTATCCTATGCATTAAATATTATCTACGGTGTAGGAAATGTGGATGATATAGATCACTTAGGGAACAGGAGGCTCAGATCCGTTGGAGAGCTTTTGCAAAACCAATTCAGGATCGGCTTATCAAGGATGGAAAGAGTTGTAAGGGAGAGAATGACTATCCAGGATGTGGATTTGGTAACCCCCCAACAACTTATAAATATTAGACCCGTATCGGCTGCCATAAAAGAGTTTTTCGGCAGCAGTCAATTGTCACAGTTCATGGATCAAACTAACCCCCTTGCGGAATTGACTCACAAAAGGAGATTATCCGCTTTAGGTCCCGGAGGACTCTCCAGGGAGAGGGCCGGGTTTGAAGTCAGGGACGTGCATCATTCTCACTACAGCAGGATGTGCCCTATAGAGACACCTGAAGGACCCAACATCGGTTTGATAGGAAGCTTGAGTACTTACGCCAAGATAAACGAATACGGATTTATCGAAGCACCCTATAGAGTTGTTAAAACTGATGAGAACGGTGAGAAGGTTGTAACAGAAGAAATTGTTTATGTTACGGCAGACGTGGAAGATGAATATGTAGTTGCCCAAGCCAATGAACCTTTGGATGTGGAAGGACATTTTATAGATAAAAGGGTGGCTGCACGAATAAGACATGAAATTATAGTGGTGCCGGTCTCGGAAGTGGAATACATGGACGTATCGCCCAAACAAGTAGTCTCGGTGGCTACGGCGATGATACCTTTTTTGGAAAACGATGATGCAAACCGTGCTCTCATGGGTTCCAACATGCAACGACAGGCAGTGCCTCTTATTATGCCGGAATCTGCCATAGTAGGAACGGGTATGGAATATAAAGCGGCGGCTGATTCAGGAGTGGTTAGCAAAGCCATAAACTCTGGTGTAGTTGAAAGAGTGAGCTCTAACGAGATAATGATTAAGAATAATGACGGCTTGAGAGATAAGTATCAATTATTAAAATTCTCCAGGTCTAACCAGGGAACCTGCATAAACCAAAGACCCTATGTTAAAAAAGGCGATGAGATAAAAAAAGGAGAGGTTATAGCTAATGGCCCCTCTACCGATTTGGGTGAGATTGCCCTTGGGAAAAACGTGCTTATCGGCTTCATGACTTGGGAAGGATATAATTATGAGGATGCCATTTTAATAAGCGAAAAATTAGTTAAAGAGGATGTATTTACATCAATTCATATAGAAGAATATGAATCGGAAGCCAGGGATACAAAACTTGGCCCCGAAGAGATAACCAGGGATATTCCCAACGTGGGAGAAGAAGCATTAAAAGACTTGGACGAACGGGGAATAATCAGGATAGGGGCGGAAGTCAGAACCGGTGATATTTTAGTAGGGAAAGTGACTCCCAAAGGCGAGACGGAGCTCACGGCGGAAGAAAGGCTTTTGCGGGCAATTTTCGGTGAAAAAGCCAGGGAAGTCAGGGATACCTCACTTAGGGTTCCTCATGGTGAAGCCGGTATTGTTGTAGATGTAAAAGTTTTCACAAGGGAGAACGGTGATGAACTTCCACCGGGAGTGAATCAATTGGTCAGGGTATATATAGCACAAAAAAGAAAAATTTCCGTAGGAGATAAGATGGCGGGTAGACATGGAAACAAAGGTGTAATTTCACGAATACTCCCCGAAGAAGATATGCCGTTTTTACCCAATGGCACACCTTTGGAAATAGTGCTCAACCCCTTGGGGGTACCCTCCCGAATGAATATCGGACAGGTACTTGAAGTCCATCTTGGTTTGGCAGCCAAAGCTTTAGGGTGGAGAATTGCAACACCGGTATTTGACGGAGCCAATGAAAATGAAATAATGGATACCTTGGAGATGGCAAACAAAGTCATACAAGTAAAAAAACAGTTGAAATTGATTAAAGATGAATTGGTATTATCAGAAAATACTGATGATTATATAGTAGATATAACAGAAAACCAAGAAATAATTAGAGATTATCTAAAAGACGAGATATTTAATATTGATGAAAGGCTATCTTCTATTAAAAATAAAATAAAGGCTGGGGATTTGCACCATAAGAAAAGCGTTGAAGCATTGATAGAAAGTTTTGGGGAAAACCCCTTGGATGATATAACTTTAGACAGAACAGGGAAAGTGGCCTTAAGGGATGGCAGGACCGGAGAATATTTTGATAATTCTATTACTGTAGGATATATGTACATTCTGAAACTTTTGCATTTGGTAGATGATAAAATCCACGCCAGATCAACAGGACCTTATTCTTTGGTAACCCAGCAGCCTCTTGGAGGAAAAGCCCAGTTCGGCGGACAAAGATTTGGAGAAATGGAGGTTTGGGCTCTTGAAGCCTACGGTGCGGCTCATACCCTTCAAGAGATCTTAACGGTTAAGTCTGATGATGTGGTAGGAAGGGTAAAAACCTATGAATCCATAGTGAAGGGGGAAAACATCCCGGAACCCGGAGTACCTGAGTCCTTTAAAGTTCTTATTAAAGAGCTTCAAAGTTTAGCCTTGGATGTAAAGGTATTTACCGAGGAAAAGGAAGAGATCACTATTAAAGAATCCGTGGAAGATAACTTAGATGAAATTAGTAATGAAATGGAAGCCAGAGAAGATATGGATTTATCAAATATTCCATACAAAAGCGTTAAGGAAGAAGAAAAGGAAAACCTTTATGACGATTATAATGATGAAGCAGATGATTTTGAATTTGAGTTGGATATAGATGATTTGATAATTGAAGAGGAAATAGAAGAAAAAGAAACAGAAAACATTGAAGAAGAAGAGGAAGAAGACTATTAAAGGAAGGGAGAGAAGAGCCCTTGTTGGAATTAAATAATTTTGAATCTTTAAAAATTGGATTGGCTTCTCCTGAAAATATTAGGGAGTGGTCAAAAGGTGAAGTAAAAAAACCTGAGACTATTAATTACAGGACTTTAAAACCTGAAAAAGAAGGTTTATTTTGCGAAAGAATATTTGGACCCACAAAAGATTGGGAATGTCATTGCGGCAAATATAAAAGAATAAGGTACAAAGGTATTATTTGTGATCGGTGCGGAGTGGAAGTGACAAAAGCCAAAGTCAGAAGAGAAAGAATGGGTCATATAGAATTGGCTGCTCCTGTATCTCACATATGGTACTTTAAAGGTATACCGAGCCGTATGGGTCTTTTGCTTGACATGTCACCAAGAGCTTTGGAAAAAGTGTTATATTTTGCATCCTATATAGTAGTTGATGCCGGAGAGACAGGTCTATCAATCAAGCAACTTTTAAACGAAAAAGAATACAGGGAAGCTGTGGAAAAATTCGGGCACAATAAGTTCAGAGTGGGAATGGGTGCCGAAGCCATTAAAGAGCTTTTGGAGGCAATAGATTTAGATGCCTCATCAAAGGAACTAAGGGTAGATTTAAAAGAAAGCACGGGGCAAAAAAAGTTACGAACAGTTAGAAGACTTGAAGTAGTAGAAGCTTTTAGAAAATCGGGAAATAAACCTGAGTGGATGATTCTTGATGTTATTCCTGTAATTCCTCCGGATTTGAGACCCATGGTTCAGTTAGACGGCGGTAGATTTGCCACTTCCGACTTGAATGATTTGTATCGTAGGGTGATAAACAGAAATAACAGGCTAAAGAGACTTTTGGATTTACAGGCACCTGATATTATAGTCAGAAACGAAAAAAGAATGCTTCAGGAAGCTGTAGATGCCCTTATTGACAACGGAAGACGAGGGCGACCTGTTACAGGGCCCGGGAATAGACCTCTTAAATCTTTATCCGACATGTTAAAGGGGAAACAGGGTAGATTTAGACAAAACCTGTTGGGTAAGCGAGTTGACTATTCAGGCAGATCCGTTATCGTTGTAGGCCCGGATCTCAAGCTTTTCCAATGTGGGCTACCTAAAGAAATGGCTTTGGAATTATTTAAACCCTTTGTAATGAAAAAATTGGTCAATGATGGCCTTGCACATAATATAAAAAGTGCCAAGCGTATGGTGGAAAGAGTCAAAACAGAGGTTTGGGATGTTTTGGAAGAGGTTATAAAAGAGCATCCCGTGTTATTAAACCGTGCACCTACACTGCACAGATTAGGTATTCAGGCTTTTGAACCGGTTCTTGTGGAAGGAAGGGCTCTTAAGCTTCATCCTCTTGTTTGTACTGCTTACAATGCGGATTTTGATGGAGACCAGATGGCGGTGCACGTACCTTTATCCGTTGAAGCCCAGGCAGAAGCAAGACTTTTAATGCTTTCATCCAATAATATATTGGCTCCCAAAGACGGCAGACCGGTAGTAAGCCCCACCCAGGACATGGTTATGGGTATCTATTACTTAACAATACATGTTCCCGGTGAAAAAGGAGAAGGCAGAATATTTTCCAGTTATAATGAGATGCTTATGGCATATCAATTAGGAGAAATCGGGCTCCATGCCATGGTAAAAGTAAGAATGGAACGGGAATTTGATGGACATAAAAAAACCAAAATTATAGAGAATACTGTAGGCAGATTTATATTTAATGATTCTGTTCCTCAAGATATAGGTTTTGTTGACAGGACAAAAGAAGAAAATCTTTTTGTGCTTGAATATGATCCAGTGGAAAGTGGCGGAAATTTGGCACCCGTAGATAAGAAAATGTTAGGTGAAATAGTTGATAAATGCTATAGAAAGCACGGTTCGGCAAAGACTTCCTTGATTTTGGATGAAATAAAAAAAATAGGCTTTAACTATGCAACCAAAGGTGCAATAACCATTGGAGTTACGGATATAGCCATTCCAAAAGAAAAGAAAGAGCTTTTATCAGAAGCGGATTCAAGGATAGACAATGTTGAAAAACAGTTCAGAAGAGGACTCATATCCGATAATGAGAGGTATGAAAAAGTTATAGAAACGTGGCAAGATACTACTGAAAAGATTACAAACGCTCTTATGAAAGATTTGGATAAACTGAATCCTGTATATATGATGGCTAATTCCGGTGCCAGAGGAAGTGTAAATCAAATAAGACAGTTGGCCGGAATGAGGGGACTTATGGCCAATACTTCCGGTATGATAATCGAAATACCTATAAGGGCTAATTTCAGGGAAGGATTAAATGTACTTGAATTTTTCATATCAACCCACGGAGCCAGGAAAGGCCTTGCCGATACCGCATTAAGAACGGCAGACTCCGGCTATTTGACCAGACGTCTTGTAGATGTTAGCCAAGAGGTAATAATCAGGGAAGACGATTGTGGTACAGAGGAAGGGCTTTGGGTTTATGAAATCAAAGACGGAGAAGAGATAATTGAAAAATTAGAGGATAGATTAACCGGAAGATTCACCACAAAAGATGTATTGCATCCCGAAACCCATGAAGTTATAGTTAAAAAAGACGTATTAATGACTGATGAAATGGCTAAAAAGATTGTAGATGCAGGCATTAAAGGTGTATATATTCGCTCCATACTGAATTGTCGTTCCAGGTACGGTGTATGTGCAAAGTGTTATGGTGTTAACTTAGCCGTGGGAGATATGGTAAGTATCGGG
>CAZQHS010000073.1:0-8660 GCA_964593485.1 uncultured Clostridiaceae bacterium | reverse complement strand
CCTGCTGCCGCACAATATATATCGGTAGTGCGATACAATTATTTGTTGAACATCATTCTACCATTGCTCAACTTTTGTCTAACAATCGTTATTGCTTACGAAATTTAAAAATATTTACAGCCGTTCAGGAGCTTTCTTTGCGATATTTGTTCCATGGTCACTGATTCTTTCAAGGTTTGTTAATATATCAAGAAAAATTACTCCTGCATTAATTTCACATTCGTTTTTATTCAATCTGATAATGTGGTTATCTCTATACTTATCCCTCAAAGAGTCAACTTGTTCTTCAAACTTCTCTGCCTCTGTTAAAGCATTTTCATCTTCAGTTTCTAAAAAAACAAAAGCGTTCTCCATATTGTTATCTACTGCCTTATAAATCTCTTTTAATTCTGCCACTGCAGTATCTGAAAATTTAATTTTATTGTCAATTCTAAATTGGGCAAGTTCAACCAAATTTTCTGCATGATCCCCTATTCTTTCTACATCATGAATCTTTTTAATAAGGGATAATACTTTATTTGATTGTTCTACACTTATTGCACTATTTGATACTTCTAACAAGTATTCTAAAATGTTTTTTTCTAATTGATTAATAGCCTTTTCATTTCTATATACCTCTTCAATAAGCTTTTCATCTCCGTCAATTATTGCGGTTACGCTCCTTTTTACATTTTCTCTTGCTATGCTGCCCATTCTCAAAATTTCTTTCACTATTTGAACAACTGCAACTGCCGGAGTCTCTAAAATTCTTTTATCTAAAAATACTAACTTTGCAAGATCATGTTCTTCTTCTCCCGGAACAAGTTTCGTAACCAAAACAACTAAAGCACCGGCAAAAGGTAGTTGCAGGAATGTATTTGCTAAATTGAAAAAAGTATGAGCATTTGCGATTTGCCTCACTTCTTCCGATGAAGTTAGTAGTACTAAGCTTGTAATGGGTTTTAATAAAATTAGAAAAATTAAAGTACCTATTGTATTGAAAATAAGATGTATGATAGCTGCCCTCTTTGCTGTTAAACTGGTGCCTATGCTCGCTATAAGTGCTGTTACACAAGTACCTATGTTATCTCCGAATAATATGGGCAATGCAGCCTCTAAAGGCACCAGCCCTTGCAAAGCCAATGCTTGAAGTATACCAATAGTCGCACTGCTGCTCTGTACTACGGCTGTAAGTATAAACCCTACAAAAACACCCAAGAGGGGATTATGATGAAGGTTCACCATAAAGGCTCCAAACTGAGGTACGTCTTTAAGCGGCACCATGCCATTACTCATTCCATGCATTCCCATAAACAAAAGGCCAAAACCTAAAAATAACTCACCTATTTGTTTGTAGCGTCTTTTTTTGGAAAATAGGGTCAAAAATGTTCCTAAAATTATTGCAAAAGGAATAATATTTTCAAATTTAAATGCAATGATTTGAGCGGTCATTGTTGTACCGATATTGGCTCCCATTATTACCCCCACGGATTGACTCAGATTCATTATCCCGGCGTTCACCAGACCCACTACCATGACGGTGGTGGCACTGCTGCTTTGTATTATTGCAGTTATCGCAGCACCAATAAACACGGCAAACAATCTGTTTTTTGTAACAAACTCTAATAGGTCTTTCATTCTCCCGCCTGCTGCTTTTTGCAAAGCATCCGACATTATCTTCATACCGTATAAGAATATGGCAAGACCCGTAAAAAGTTCTATGACCATTTTATACCACAAAAGCATTCCTCCCAATGTTTGATAATCTATTAGTATAATATCTTTACTAAACTGCCTTTCAAACCTAAAATTTTTATGATTTTTTAAACAATGTTTCCTTTTTTCTAATTATCAGTTTTGATATTTCGCCTAATGCTAACGGAATTATTCCAAGGGATAGTATAACTTTCCAATCCCCAAATCCTAATGGAAAAGTGTTGAATATCGGATTTAAAAACGGAATATAGATTATTATTAACATAAGCAAAAACGAAACTGATACTCCTTGTATTAATTTTCTATTGGAAAATATGCCGATTTCAAACGCTGTATATTTTGTGGACCTAACGGAAAAAACTCTAAGCAACTCTGCTGTGATTAAAGTTGCAAATGCTATTGTTCTTGCATTTGATATATTATCTATCCCATATCTGTTTATCCCCCACCAATAAGCTGATAATGAGGCAATTGCAATGGCACTGCTTTGTAATGCAATTCCCGCTATCATTCTTTTATTTAATATAGGTTCCTTGGGATCCCTTGGTTCTTGTCTCATGATATCTGGATCACCTTTTTCGACACCTAGGGCTAAAGCAGGGAAACTATCTGTCACTAAGTTTAACCATAACAGTTGTATTGGAATTAACGGTACAGGTAAATTTAAAAGTATGCTTATAAATACCAAGAGAATTTCACCAATATTGCAGGATAGTAGAAAATATACAAACTTTTTAATATTATCGTATATAATCCTGCCTTCCTCTACCGCTGAAACAATGCTTGCGAAGTTATCATCAGTTAGAATTAGATCCGCCGTATTTTTTGCAACATCTGTTCCCGTAATACCCATGGAAACACCTATGTCGGATCTTTTTAACGCCAAGGCGTCATTTACACCATCTCCGGTCATCGCCGCAATATCTCCGTTAGCCTTTAAAGCCGAAACAATTCTTACCTTATGTTCAGGAGAAACACGAGCAAATACTTTAATTCTTTTAACAACTTCTCTTAACTCGTCATCGGATGTTTTATTCAACTCCATGCCCATCATAGATTGATCGACAGTTTCAGCCATGCCCAAATCTTTAGCAATTGCAAAAGCAGTTTCTTTGTAGTCTCCGGTAATCATGATTGTATTTATACCTGCTTGTTTACACAGGCTTATGGCTTCCATTGCTTCCGGCCTTGGAGGGTCTATCATGCCTACAAGCCCCACAAAAACCATATTTGATTCTATATCGTCGGGGTTTAAATCAACGGGCATATTATCATATTCTTTATATGCAAAAGCCAAAACCCTAAGAGCATCCTTGGCAAATTTGCTGTTAACCTCTAAAGCCTTTTTCTTCAAATCATCGGTAAATGATAGTACTTTATCCCCTTCCTTAACAAACTCACATTTGCTTATGATTATATCAGGAGCACCCTTGGTAAAAGAAACATACTTTTGCGGAACAAAATATTTGTGAAATGTTGTCATCATTTTTCTGTCGGAATCAAATGGAATTTCTTCTACTCTCGGGAATGATTTGTTTATATCATTATTTTCTATATTAGCCTTACCTGCCAAGGTAACCAAAGCACCCTCCGTAGGATCACCGATAATCTTATATAACCCATCGGTTTTCTCCAGCTTTGCATCATTGGCCAATATACCTATAGAAAGTAGAGTTTTTAAGCTACTGACAGATTCTACGGTAATTCGTTTTTCGTTTATTTTGAATTCGCCTGATGGCTCATATCCAGTACCTGTTACATCAAGTATTTCATCATCAACATATGCTTTTGTAACCGTCATTTCATTTTGTGTCAGTGTGCCGGTTTTATCGGAACATATAACTGTAGTGCAACCCAAGGTTTCAACTGCCAGAAGCCTTTTTACTATGGCATTACGCCTTACCATTCTATTCATCCCTATTGCCAATACAATAGTGACAATGGCGGGAAGACCTTCCGGGATTGCTGCTACAGCTAAACTTATAGCTACCATGAGCATCTCGAATATTTCTCTGCCTTGCAGAAGACCCACTGCAAATACTATTATACAAATCCCGATAGTTGTAATACCCAATACTTTTCCCAACTGATTCAGTTTTCTTTGAAGCGGGGTGGTTTCATCATCAAAGCTTTGTATCATGGTAGCGATTTTCCCTATTTCGCTGTCATGCCCTGTACCTACCACAACTCCTTTACCGCGACCATAGGTAACAATAGTGCTCATATATACCATATTGTGCCTATCTCCCAATGAAACATCTTCTTTGTACACTTCGTTTACCTTTTTTTCAACCGGTACTGATTCACCTGTTAGGGAGGCTTCTTCGATTTTAAGATTGGAACTTTCTATAAGCCTTAAATCAGCCGGGATTATATCTCCGGCATCCAATAAAACAATATCTCCAGGAACCAATGAATTGGCAGGTATTACGACAACTATGCCATCCCTTAGGACCTTTGCATTAGGCGAAGCCATCTTTTTCAGTGCATCTAATGCCTTTTCCGCCTTTCCTTCCTGGTAAATTCCCAAAAAAGCATTTACAATTACTATGGCTAATATAACAATAGCATCTTTTGATTCTCCTACTGCAATTGAAATAATTGCCGCCCCGATTAATATAAGTACCAAAAAATCTGAGAATTGAGCAATTAATTTTGATAAAAATGTAGTGCCGTTTTCCTCCCTGAGCTCGTTTGACCCGTATTTGTTAAGTCTCAATTCAACTTCATTTTTGTTCAATCCTTTCTCCAAATCCACATTTAAGTCTATAAGAACTTCTCCGATTTCTTTTCTGTACCAATCCATAAAAATCTCCTCTTTCATCTTGATAATATAGTATTTCCTTAATAGAGAAGAAACATATAAGACAGCTTTGTTACATATCCTATCCATTAAGCTGTTTTAAAATGTAATCAAAAGTTTAAAAAGACCTTTGCTTATGTATGATAACATAAACAAAGGTCTTGCTTCCTAATTTTAGGTAGTTAACCGGGTTATACCGTATTGACGATTAACTAATTACAAGCTACTCCCCTTTGATATTTCCATTATATCCAAAACGAACATCTAATTCAAGCAGTGTAAATTTTTTTTTATTACAAGAAGCATAGGATGTTACTGTTCACACTTGTTTTTAACTTTCTACAATTATTAGTATTTGATAAAGATTGCGTTGTGGAAAGGAAGCGAAATCACACCAACTAAAGGAATTACTATATGCTATATATATAATTGATACTACTGCAAGAACCCGATTTACTCCGAAATTATGAAGTTTATTAACTTCAATGTTGCAGATACAATCGGAAATGTTCCGTGCGGATGCCCATTTTGCAAATATAATATCAAGGCTGAAAATACACACAAGTGTGAACAGTATCCATGGTGGAGGTTCTTTTTATTCCGCCTTTACTTGAGATTTTTTCACATCGTAGCCTAAGGCAGTGATGGTTTTTTCTATTTCTTCTATAGATAGCTTTTCTGCATCAAAATTAACCTTTACTTTGCTTGTATTAAACGATACGTTTACGCTTTCTTTATTAACGCCATCCAAGGACTTTACCGCCTTATCGATTTTCTGCATGCATGAAGGACAAGTAAGTGTTCCCAATTGAATTGTTGCCTTATTCATTATCATCTCTCCTCATATTTTATTTTCCTTATTACTTATATAATACACTAAAGACTTAATCTAAATCGTTTACGAGAATAAAAACGGTTTCGCCGCATTTAATGGTTATCGTTATGTTGTTAAACTATATAGTTGCTAATGAATTTTTAATATGACATAGGTTGAAAAAGCCGCTTTTATTGCCATGTGCCATTTTCGAATTAAATCTTTCTCAATTTATATCTAAGAAGCCTCATGCCGTTTAATATTACCGCCAAGATACTTCCTTCGTGCACCAACATGCCTATGGACATGTTCATCCAGTTGCTAAAGAACAGGCCGAATAACAAAAACAGCACCACACCCACTGCGATTATTATATTCTGCATCATATTATTGGCTATTGCCTTGGTCAAACCTAAAGCATGGGGCAAGCGGCCAAAATCTGAATTCATAAGTACCACATCCGAGGTCTCAATGGCAACATCGGTACCCCCTCCCATGGCAATGCCAATATTCGCTAAGGCTAATGAAGGACTGTCGTTCACACCGTCCCCTACAAATGCTACTATTTGGCCTTTTGCCTGCAAATCCGCGATATAAGCGGATTTATCCTCCGGCAACATGTGCCCGTGGGCCTTGGTCAGCCCCAATTCTTCAGCTACCAAATCAACTGTTCCTTGATTATCCCCAGAAAGGACAATTAAATTTTTTACACCTAATCTTTTCAACTTTATTAAATCTTCTTTTACACCATGACGTATCTGGTCTCGGATTCCCATTAATGCCTTTAATTCACCATCCACTGATGTTAAAACAAGGGAATCCCCCTTTTTCTCGAATCGGGCTATATCTCCACGTGCCTTTTCGCTTAAATGAACATTTTCCTGTTCCATCAAAGCAACGTTGCCCACCGCGACTTTATGGCCATCCACCGTGGCTACAATCCCACCGCCTTTAACTACATTTGTATTTTCAACATTATAGGGTTTTGTTACACCTATATATTCAACAACTGCTTTTGCCAAAGGATGTTCGGATTCTTTTTCCACACTAACAAGGTAGGCCAATATATCATCCATATCATCTGTATAATATTCGGTATCGGCTACTTTTGGATTTCCAATTGTCAATGTCCCTGTCTTATCAAATACTATTGCATGGACTTTGCTAAAATCACTTATGACCTCGCTGCCTTTTAGCAGAACACCATGCTTAGCACCATTGCCTATGCCCGCCACGTTGGAAACCGGTACGCCGATAACCAGAGCCCCGGGGCATCCCAATACCAACGCTGTAATAGCAAGTTCGATATTTCGGGAAAATACCCATACGATAATAGCCAGAACCAATACAGCAGGAGTGTAATATTTTGAAAACCTATCTATAAACCGCTCCGCTTCCGACTTTGAGTCCTGTGCTTCTTCCACCAATTCAATAATTCTTCCGAAGGTGGTATCCTCACCTACACGGTCAGCAATTACTTGTAAAGTACCGTTTTCTAAAATCGTGCCTGCATATACCTTGGAATCCGCTTTTTTACCTACTGGGATTGACTCGCCTGTAATACTTGCCTCATTGATATGCCCTTCTCCTTTTAAAACAGTTCCGTCTACAGGAACCTTTGCACCGGTCTTTACAAGCAAAATATCCCCCACATCAACTTCGTCCACTTCTACTTCTTCGAATTCACCGTTTTCTGTCTGCTTCAAAGCACTTTCAGGAGCCATCTCCGTCAATTCCTTTATCGCTGATCGGGTTTTGTTTAGTGTACGCTGTTCAAGATATGCCCCGAACAAGAATAAAAACGTGACTATGGCCGATTCCTCTACATTGTTTATCAAAAATGCACCTGTAACCGCTACGGTTACTAATACATCAATACTGACGATTCTATATTTCAATGCCTGATAAGCCTGTATGGCAATAGGTGCCACACCCAAGACAGAAGCTATGGTGAAAGCCCAAAAAGGAACATCATGGTTGTTTAAACCAAATTCGCTGATAAATGCAATTGCAATCAAAATACCGCTTAATAACGTTATGCTATTCTTTTTGCCCAATATAAATCTTTGCAATATTACATTTCCTTTCTTTTGTTTATTCTTTTTTCTCATAAAGATTCTGCCTAACCTATTTTAAATGCTTCCAAAAAATGTTTTGCCTAAACACCTATTCATTATATGCCTTGTCTAATTCCTCCAGCATCTTATACACGGCTTCATAGCTTTCACATACATCTTCAGGTATTGCGTAGTTGTTTGTTATTTCACGCAATTTTGTAAATTCATCATGCAAGTCAGGTTTTTCAGTCTTTTCTTGCAATTTGGATTTTATTGAGTCAAAAACCTTATGGACCTGGTGAAACTCCGGATGATTCCCGCCATGAACCCTGGCAACAATAGGGGTATACAACTCTAATGTTTTGAAATGTTTTTCTTTTACTTCATTAAATTTTGTTAGCATCCAAACTCCTACTTTCTTTTAATTGTTAGATATTATTATATCAAAATATAGCTCTGTATAGATAGTCTTTGTTTGTTCTATATAATTATCAGATTAGAATAGATTTTGGAAGCAAAGGGGACAGTCCCCTTTGCTTCCAAAAAAGCAGCGACAAGCAATAAGCAAAGGGGACTGTCCCCTTTGCTTTTTTATATCTTTTTTAGCAGCAGAGGCAAATCCATAAGCGTGCTGACGACATAATCAGGCCGGATAGCAAACATGTTTTCAATACCCTTGGGGTTAAACCAGATAGTGATTATACTTGCATTGTTTCCGCCTTTAATATCTGATGTCAAGCTGTCACCTATAATTACCGTTTCACTTTTCTTAAAGTCCAATATTCTTGAAAAACAATAATTAAAAAACTCTATATCAGGTTTATCAAAGCCTATTTCCTGTGATATGAAAATGTCCTTGAAATATTTTGATATATCCGAACTTTTTATCCTTGACTTTTGAACCTCTATGGTTCCATTTGTGGCTAAAAAGAGACGATAATCCTGGTGCAACATTCCCAAAAGCTCCTGGGCTCCCTCCATAAAATAATGGCCTATGCCCAGAAGGCTTTCATAATATTTAGTTGCAGAGGCAGCACAGCAATCGGCACCTATTTCTTCAAAAAGCAGTCTATACCGGCGTTCTTTTACCTCTTGCCGGGTCAGTTCACCCCGCTCCAACAACCGCCATTGTTCTAAGTTCAGCACACTATATCTTGCAAGGGTCTCTTCTTTTGGTTCTATGTCAAAGTGCTCCAATGTTCTGGATAGTGCTATCTTTTCCGCATGATGAAAATCAAGTATGGTGTCGTCTAAATCGAAAAAAATATTTTTTATCATAGATTCTCTCCTG
>CAZQHS010000072.1:0-8714 GCA_964593485.1 uncultured Clostridiaceae bacterium | reverse complement strand
TGGCGACCTCGTACTCGAACTCCCTGTAGGCCATGGTCATAGCGATGGATACATTAGCCCGTTCCGATTCCGGCAAGTAAAATAGTACGTTTCGTTTCTTATGCACTTGGTAGTGCTGAATGAAAGCTGCTATACCGAATGTGTCCTTAACCGCTTTGTGGAGGGCATTCCCTTCTACTAACACATAAAGCCCTGGGCAAGTCGCATCCAGTCCCCTACGGATTAAGTCTTCAAGCAAGCCCTTTTCAATAGCACTGTTTTCCGAGCCGCCTTCAACAATCCCCAAGATGTGCTTCTTACCATCGCTATCTATACCCATGGCGGCCAGGATAGTCATATTACCAAGCTCCAGACCATCAATCATCATGATAAGAGATAGAATGTAATATACCGATTAAATATAACCCAGAAAAGCCTATAGGTCTTTAAGTGTCAAGAATAGACATAAACAAAATATTTCCTATTTAAATTAGAAAAAATAGCACAAATGGTTTACATAGTTTTAGTTTGTAGGGCCTAAAAAAGCAAGATTAATCATTTATTAATTGAATGTTGGGACTGTTGGTAAGATAGGAAGAGGTATATAGATTAGGATTGACGGTTTTAAGTTAAATGAAAATGGTCGGGGCAACAGGACTTGAACCTGCGGCCTCTTGGTCCCGAACCAAGCACGCTACCAAACTGCGCTATGCCCCGACACTTTTTTATATTATACTTTTAGCCGCTGAATGTCAACCGTTTAGAAGAAAAAACGGGACAAAGATTCATCGTTAACATATGGGCAGGGGTGGAATTTTGCCAATACAGCTCAGGATGACAATTTGTACATATTGTTGTATCTCATATTATTCTATAGTATAATTAGTTAAACGTTAGGGACCTTGTTATGCTCTTACTTTAAGGCGGGCTTCCTGAAATATGGAGGCTTATTATTTGCAGTAAGGGGATAAATTATTATGTATTTATAATTCAAATTATAATTTTATGTTTACTTTAATTCAATTGAAAGATGGTGAATGTATGACCCTTGACATGTTTTTGCAGCATATGGCCAACGGTATTTCTTTGGGCAGTCTATATGCACTTATAGCAATTGGTTATACTATGGTTTACGGAATTTTAAGATTAATTAATTTTGCCCACGGCGACATATTTATGATGGCCACATATTTTGCTTTTTACAGTACGGTATCCTTTGGTTTACCCTGGTATTTTTCTTTTCCCATTGCCATTATTTTGACTACGATTTTGGGAATGACTGTGGAAAGTCTTGCTTACAGGCCTCTTAGGGATGCACCAAAAATTTCTATTTTGATTTCGGCTATAGGTGCATCATTTTTGATTGAAAATCTTGCGATAATCTTTTTCGGGGGGAGACCCAAGGCTTTTCCCATCAGTGAATTGTTTACTAAGTCAATATGGATTGGCAAGGTATCCATACAGAGATTGTTTTTCATTATTCCTGTAACAACCGTTGTTCTTTTGTTTGTCCTAATTTATATAATTAATCACACCAAAACAGGCATGGCCATGAGGGCGGTTTCCAAAGACCATGAGACAGCCAAGCTGATGGGTATAGATATAGACAGGACAATTACCATAACTTTTGGAATAGGTTCCGCTTTGGCAGCGGTGGGAGGTATGATGTGGGGGCTGAAGTTTCCTCAGATACAGCCTCTTATGGGAATAATCCCGGGTCTGAAATGCTTTATAGCTGCTGTTATCGGGGGAATCGGAAGTATTTCCGGTGCAGTAATCGGCGGTTTTATTTTAGGCGTGGGAGAAATCATGTTGGTTGCCACTCTTCCCAACTTGACCGGCTATAGGGATGCTTTTGCATTTGTACTATTGATTATAGTATTGTTGTTCAAGCCGACGGGTATTATGGGTGAAAAAATATCGGAGAAGGTGTAGCTATGAAGAAGAAAAGAAATATATATTTAACCATAATTTCCATAGTTATTATTTTGGCATTTATAACTTACGCACATTTAACTTTTGATTCATATAAACTGAGAATATTGAACCTTTGTGCCGTTTATACTGTTCTTGGACTCAGCATGAACCTTATTTACGGATTTACGGGACTTTTTTCTTTGGGGCATGCGGGCTTTATGGCGGTGGGGGCTTATGCCACAGCGATTTTAACTTTGCCTGTTGCCGTAAAGACACAGAATTTCTTTTTAAAACCCATTATAGAACCCTTGGCTAATGTGGTTTGGCCATTTTTCCCGTCACTTTTATTTGCGGGGTTTTTGACGGCTTTTATAGGCTTTTTGATAGGGGCTCCGGCATTAAGGCTTAAAGGGGACTATTTGGCAATAGCAACTTTGGGTTTTGCCGAAATAATAAGGATAATTATTATTAATGCTCAGACTGTTACCAACGGTGCTTTGGGACTCAAAGGTATTCCCGCTACCACAAACCTTTGGTGGAGTTTTGGTACTGCCGCTTTTACCATTGTTTTTATGATGTTTCTTATAAATTCAAGCTATGGCAGGGCATTTAAAGCTATCCGTGAGGATGAAATAGCCGCTGAAAGCATGGGCATTAGTTTATTCAAGCATAAGGTGCTTTCCTTTTCCATAGGTGCATTTTTCGCTGGTGTAGGGGGAGGACTGTTGGGCAATCTCTTGGGAACTATTGACCCTGCATTGTTTAAGTTTACTCTTACATTTAATATATTGCTCATAATTGTATTAGGCGGCATAGGAAGTATAACGGGAACAGTAATTTCCGCTTTTATAGTTACTATAGCCGGTGAGGTTCTGAGATTTTTGGACCAATCCATTAATTTAGGCTTCGTTGTGATTCCCGGCATTACGGGTATGCGTATGGTAGTGTTTTCACTGCTACTTATGATAGTGGTTCTATTTTTCAGACACGGGCTTATGGGTACCAATGAGTTTGATTGGGATAGATTGATTGACATGTTGTCATCGTTTAAAAATCCTCTAAGAAAAAGGAGGGGAAATTAATATGGAAATGTTGAGAACCGATAAAATAACCATGCAATTCGGAGGTTTGACAGCGGTTAAGGATTTTAACCTGATTCTAAACGAAGGAGAGATAATTGCACTGATCGGTCCTAACGGTGCGGGTAAAACTACTATATTCAATATGATAACCAGCGTATATAAACCTACAAGAGGAACCATACATTTTAAGAATATAGATATAACCCATTCGGCACCTCATTTGGTGACAAAGGCAGGTATTGCCAGGACCTTTCAAAATATAAGGCTTTTTAAGGATTTATCCGTTTTGGATAATGTTTTGATAGCTAATCATCTCCATCTAAAATCCAACGTGCTTGAGGCCATCCTTAGGGCCTATAAATACAGAAAAGAAGAAAGATTGATGAGGGAAAAGGCACTGAATCTTTTGGAGATTGTAGGTTTATCCCATGTGAAGGATGAAAAATCCAGCTCACTGCCTTACGGCATGCAGCGTAAACTGGAAATTGCAAGGGCCTTGGCGACAAACCCGGAAGTTTTGCTGCTGGATGAGCCGGCGGCGGGGATGAATCCCAAGGAGACGGAGGAAATAACTGCTTTTATAAAGCGGATTAGGGATGATTTTAAACTGACCATATTGCTCATAGAACACCACATGCAGGTGGTTATGGGGATATCGGAACAAATATATGTTTTGGATTACGGCATTACAATTGCCAAAGGCAACCCTTATGAGATACAGAACAATCAAAGAGTAATTGAAGCCTATTTGGGGGTGGATGAAGGTGCTTAAGATTGAAGATTTAGTCGTAGCCTACGGCGGTATAGAGGCGTTAAAAGGCATTTCCATGGAAGTGGAAGAAGGAAAGGTAGTAACACTTATCGGTGCCAACGGTGCAGGAAAAAGTACAACCCTTAGAACCATTACAGGTTTGGAAAAGCCAAAAAGCGGCAAGATAACTTATAACGATATTGATATATTATCACTAAAGACCAAGGAAATAGTACAGATGGGGATCACCCTTGTTCCCGAGGGGAGAAGAGTATTTCCCAATTTAACCGTATTGGAGAATTTGAGGCTGGGAGCTTTTTTCAGAAAAGACCTGAGTGAAATAAAGAAAGATTTGGATTGGGTTTATGAATTGTTCCCCCGACTTAAGGAAAGAAACTGGCAGTTGGCAGGGACCTTATCAGGCGGGGAACAGCAGATGTTATCCGTGGGTAGAGCCCTCATGTCCAAACCAAAGCTTTTGCTTATGGATGAGCCTTCTTTGGGCTTGGCACCTTTAATTGTCAAGGATATTTTTAATATTATTCAGGAAATTCACAAACAGGGTGTAACGATTTTGCTTATTGAACAAAATGCCAATGCGGCTCTCAGGATTGCGGATATAGGCTATATATTGGAAACGGGGATTATTAAAAATAAGGGGCAGGGACTTGAACTGCTGAAAAACGATGATGTGAGAAAAGCTTATTTAGGTGAAAGTGTGGTTAATTAAAAAGGATGGTTTGATGCAAAACAAAGATAAAAGATATGTAGATGAAAAAGAATTAAAGTTTCAGAAAAGGATTGTAAAAAGAATAAAAGAAAATAATGAAATAGAATATAACAAGACTAAGAAGAAAAAACTCTGCCATATAATAACCTACGGATGTCAGTTGAATAATGCGGACTCCGAGGTTTTAACCGGAATACTAAAAGAGATGGGCTACGAAAACACTGAAGATAAGAATGAAGCTGATCTCATTATGTTTAATACTTGTTGTGTCAGAGAGAATGCAGAGCTAAAACTGTACGGTAATATCGGGGCATTAAAGGCACTTAAGAAGGAAAAGCCCGAACTCATTATAGCCGTATGCGGCTGCATGATGCAGCAAAAACATGCGGTAGAGACCATTAAAAAGAAATACAGGCATGTGGATTTGATATTCGGAACTCATAATATTTATATGTTCCCTCAGTTATTGGAAAAGGTGCTAAATGAGAGAAAAACTACAGTAAGTATTTTAGAGACAGAGGGTACCATAGCGGACGATATGCCTGTGGTAAGGAAAGAAAAGCATAAGGCTTGGATAACCATTATGTACGGTTGCAATAATTTTTGTTCTTACTGCATTGTGCCTTATGTGAGGGGAAGGGAAAGAAGCCGAAAGCCTTTGGATATAATAAATGAGATAAAGGTTTTGGCTAAAGACTCTTATAAAGAAATAACTCTACTTGGGCAAAACGTGAATTCCTACGGCAAGGATTTTGATGAGCCCTATGATTTTGCTGATTTATTATATGAGATAAACAAGATAGAGGGTATTGAACGTATCAGGTTTATGACTTCTCATCCCAAGGATATTTCAGATAAGCTGATTTATGCCATGAGGGACTGTGATAAGATATGCGAGCATTTGCATTTGCCTTTTCAGGCAGGCAGCGATAAGATTTTAAAACTTATGAACAGGAAATATACAAAGGATGAATATTTAAAGAAGATTGATAAAATACGTGAGGAAATGCCTGATATTTCTCTGACAACGGATATAATAGTGGGCTTCCCCGGAGAAACGAAAGAAGATTTCATGGAAACTTTGGACATAGTGAGGAAAGTCCGGTTTGACCAGGCTTATACTTTCATTTTTTCTAAACGAAAGGGAACTCCTGCTTATAAGATGGAAGATAAAATTACTGAAAAGGAAAAACATGAGTTTTTCGATGAGTTGATAGAGGTACAAAATGAAATATCCAAGGAGATAAATGATACCTATTTAGGCAAAACCTTTGAGGTTTTGGTGGATGGTACGAGCAAAAACAACCCGGACCGTATAACGGGGAGGACGAGAACGGGGAAGATTGTGAATTTTGAAGGGCCGGGTATTGAGACCGGGGATTTAGTCAATGTGAAGATAACGGAAATATTCTCCTGGTCATTAAACGGAGAATTAGAATAATCTGTGTGAAAGATTCTTCACTGCGTTCAGAATGACAAAAACAGGCGTTCAGAATGGCACACTCCGGTACTGTCATCCTGAGACTCCGCCGAAGGATCTTAGTTCCAGAGAACAGTGAACAGTGTCCGGAGAACAGAATGCTTGGGTCACGTCTTTGGGGTCAAGATTCTTCACTGCATATAAAAATGTCCTCTTTTTTACTTTCACCATATTTGTTATAATATAGATAACGAATGAGGTGAATTTATGACAGAACAGCTAACCCCTATGATGAAACAATATTTTGAGATTAAAAATAATCATAAAGATAAGATTGTTTTTTTTAGATTAGGCGATTTCTACGAAATGTTCTTTGATGATGCCCTAACTGCCTCAAAGGTCCTTGATATAACCCTGACAGGCAGAGACTGCGGAATGAAAGAAAGAGCCCCCATGTGCGGCATACCCTATCATGCCGCCGATTCTTACATAGCAAAGCTAATTGAAAACAATTATAAAGTAGCCATATGCGAACAGGCTGAGGATCCCGCTTTTGCCAAAGGCTTGGTAAAAAGGGAAGTAGTAAGGATAATCACCCCCGGAACTGTTACCAGCAGTATCATGCTTGATGAGAATATAAATAACTATATAGTATCCTCTGTTTTTTTGGATGATTATATAGGACTTTCCTATTTGGATTTATCTACGGGGGAATATTTTTGTACCTTTACAGAGTTCAAGGAAAAGGATCTGGTTTTAACGGAAATCAACCGTATAAGTCCTTCTGAGCTTATTACAAATGACTTTTCTGATGAATTTTCAAATATAACGGATAATATTTCATTGTTGGACAAGAAGTATTATAATCTTCGTGAATCCACAGAGAGAATAAAAAAGCAATTTGTTGTTGAATCTTTGGAAAGCTTGGGGTTGGAGAACAAAGCCCTTATTTTGGCTTGCGGTTCCATGCTTTTATATTTGGATGAAATGCAAAAAAGTGCCCTCAAAAACATTACAAAGATAAAGTTTTATAATATCACCAATTATATGATTATAGACAGAAGCACTCGGAGAAATCTGGAAATATCCGAAACCATTAGGGGAAGAAGCAAGAAAGGTGCTCTTCTTTCCGTGTTGGACAAGACTGCCACGTCTATGGGGGCAAGAAAACTGAGGCAGTGGGTTGATAAACCCCTTATAAATACTGATGAAATAAAAGACAGGCTAAATGCAGTAGAAGAACTGTTTAATAATTTTTTGCTGAGAGAAGAAATAAAGGAATATCTAAAAACAATTCAAGATATAGAACGATTAGCCAGTAGGATTGCGTTAGGAACAGCTAATGCCAGGGACTTGGTGGCTTTTAAAAATTCCATAATCAATTTACCTCATATCAAATCTGTACTTCTAAATTTTAATAGTTCCGAGCTAAAAAGAATATCTGAAGCATTTGATGTTTTGGATGATTTATATGAGTTGATAGACGATGCTATAGGGGAAAACCCGCCTTTTGGTCTTAAAGAAGGGTGTTTAATAAAAAAAGGTTATAGTGATGAAATTGACAAATTTATGGAGATATCAAAGGATGGCAAGAAATGGATAATGGCTCTTGAACAAACAGAAAGAGAAAAGACCGGCATAAAGACTCTCAAGGTAGGTTATAACAGGGTCTTTGGCTACTATATAGAGGTAACCAAGTCAAACACCCAAAATGTACCTGAGCATTATATAAGGAAACAAACATTAGTTAATGCGGAAAGGTATATAACACCTGAGCTTAAAGAATTGGAAGAGACGGTTCTTAATGCGGGAGAGAAGCTTATTTTGTTAGAGTACGAACTGTTTGTAAAAATCAGAGATGATATTGCAGAACATATTGACAGGATTCAAAATACAGCTCTATTGCTTTCGGAACTTGATTGTTTTTCGTCTTTTGCAACTATAGCCCAAAGTAATAACTACATAAAACCTTTAGTGGGGGACTACAAGGATATTGAAATCAGAGAGGGAAGGCACCCGGTAGTGGAAAAGCTGGACAGCAATAACACCTTTATATCCAATGATACGGTTATTGATGGAGGGGATAACAGGTTTTTAATTATTACAGGGCCTAATATGGCGGGAAAGTCCACTTATATGAGGCAAACGGCACTTATTGTGCTTATGTCACAGATAGGCTCCTTTGTGCCTGCTTCCTATGCAAAAATCGGTGTAGTGGATAGGATATTTACCCGAGTGGGAGCAGCGGATGATTTGACTTCAGGGCAAAGTACTTTTATGGTGGAAATGACGGAGCTTGCAAATATTGCAAATTCAGCCACAAAGAACAGTCTTATTATCCTTGACGAGATAGGGAGGGGGACCAGCACCTTTGACGGCCTCAGTATTGCTTGGGCTACAGTAGAATATATAGCGGATGCCAAGGGTTTGGGCTGCAAAACTATGTTTGCCACCCATTATCATGAACTTACAGAACTTGAAAATAAAATAAGCGGTGTGAAAAATTATTATATTGCTGTGGAAGAAATAGGGAAAGAAATTATTTTTCTCAGGAAAATAAAAAGAGGCTCTATAAGCGGAAGCTATGGCATTCATGTGGCAAGGCTTGCAGGGGTTCCTGATGAAATATTGGATAGGGCAACGGAAATATTGAATGTGTTGGACAAGGCTGACGGGGACAGGCATTTAAACGTGGCAAAGAAAAAAAGGACAAAAGCAAATACAGTCAAAGAAGATCCGGGGCAGCCAAATCTATTTAATTATAAATATTTCAATGTGGCGGATGAGATAGAAAAGGCGGATATACAAAACATGACTCCCATTGAGGCACTAAAT
>CAZQHS010000071.1:0-8875 GCA_964593485.1 uncultured Clostridiaceae bacterium | reverse complement strand
GGGGATGGGGTTATGATTCAAACACCTGTATATCCACCCTTTCATAGTGCGGTGAAAAACAATAACAGAATCATGGTAGAAAATGAATTGATAGAAAATGACGGTTACTATACAATTAATTTTGAGGATTTTGAAAGGAAGATAGTAGATAAGAATGTTAAGCTTTTTATACTTTGTAATCCTCATAATCCTGTAGGTAGAGTGTGGGATAAGGATGAATTAGAAAAAATGGCTGATATTTGCCTTAAACATAATGTGAAGATATTTTCTGATGAAATACATTCAGATTTGATATTTAAAGAGAGGAGGTTTATATCCGTATTATCTTTAGATGAAAAATATAAAAAGATTTTGATAACGGCTATGGCACCAAGTAAGACTTTTAATATACCGGGGTTATATTCATCTATAGTTCTTATACCTGATAATAGATTGAAAGATGATTATAAAAGGATCAGCGATGGACTCGCTATAGGGGAAATTACCATATTCGGACTTACTGCCATGGAAGCAGCATATAAATATGGGGAAGAATGGCTGGAAAGGGTAATGGAATATATAGAAGAAAATGCTGATTTTCTTGGGACATATATAAAAGAAAACATGCCTGAAATAAAATATAGAAAGCCGGAGGGCACATATTTGGGTTGGCTTGATTTTAGAAATATCTTTTCAAGACAAGAGGATCTGGATGATTATTTAATAAATAAAGCAAAAGTAGCACTGAATAGTGGAAAAACTTTTGGAAAAAACGGAGAAGGATTTGTAAGAATTAATTTAGGATGCCACAGATCAACATTGACTGAAGCACTAAATAGAATTAAAGTTACTATTCCCACAGTCTTAACATCATCCTGAACCAAGTGACGACCTAAAGACTTTACGGCAAGACTCTAAATTTATCATAGCAATTAATCTGTTTTCGCAGGACAATTATAGCGTTAACAGTAACGAATTAAAAGTTGCTGTTCACACGATTTTGGCGTCATCCTGAACAAAGTGAAGGATCTAAAGACTCTACGGCAAGACTTTAAATTTATCATAGCAATATAAGGCAGTTAGATAATAAGTGAGCAGCAACAAATTAATAATGCAATTTAACAGGCAGCGGATAATTATGCAGATTGGACTGATAAAGGATATATCAGACCAATCATTGAACATATAACGAGGTGTAATGATATCTCCCGCTTCTATAAGCGGCGAGTTCATTTTTGTAAAACAGGTGGTGAGCGCATCTCCCACCTCGTTGAAACGCTCGGGTAGAGCTTTGTTTGTAACAAAACTCTTTACTGTAATCTTGTTATAAGAAAGTGAACACAGAAAGGACAGATATATGAGCAAATCACTGGTATTAGCAGAAAAGCCTTCCGTTGGAAGAGATATAGCAAGAGTTTTAAATTGCAACAAAAAGAATTACGGGTACTTTGAGGGACCAAATCATATTGTAACTTGGGCTTTAGGACATTTGGTGACCTTGGCAACTCCCGAGGTTTACGGGAAGAAATTTGCCTCATGGAGGCTGGAAGATCTCCCCATGCTGCCAAAGGAACTAAAGCTAATAGTAATAAAGGAAACCTCCAAGCAGTATTCCATAGTCAGAGAACAAATGAAAAGAAATGACGTGGGCGAAATAGTAATTGCCACTGATGCCGGGAGGGAAGGTGAATTGGTGGCAAGATGGATAATAGAAAAGGCTCAAATAAGAAAGCCTATCAAAAGGCTATGGATATCCTCTGTTACTGATAAAGCCATTAGAGAAGGCTTTGCCAAGCTGAAGAGCGGGAAGGAATATGAAAATTTATATGCCTCAGCGGTAGCAAGGGCTGAAGCGGATTGGCTGGTGGGCATTAATGCCACCAGGGCATTAACATGTAAATTCAATGCTCAACTATCCTGCGGCAGGGTGCAAACCCCCACCCTTGCAATGGTGGCCACGCGGGAGGAAGAGATTCAGGGCTTTGTACCCAGGGAGTTTTACGGTATAAACGCCATAGCCAAAGGTATTAAATTTATATGGCAGGATTCTAAAACAAAGGAAACGAGAACCTTCGATAAGAATAAAAGTGATAGTATTCTTGCCTCTTTAAAGGGAAAAGATGGCATGGTTGTTGATATAAGCAAAGCCTACAAGAAAAGCCATTCTCCCGGATTATATGACCTTACAGAACTCCAAAGGGACGGAAACAAGCTTTTCAATTTTTCCGCCAAGGAGACTTTATCTATCATGCAAAGCCTTTATGAAAACCATAAATTATTGACATATCCAAGGACGGATTCAAGATATTTATCATCGGATATAGTGGATACTTTGGCAGAAAGAGTAAAGGCTTGCGGAGTAGGCTCCTATTCTACTGCTGCTTCCAAGATACTCAAAAATCCTATAAAAGCAAATAAAAATTTTGTGGATGACAGCAAAGTTTCAGATCATCATGCCATAATTCCTACAGAACAAAGAGTTAATATAAGCAATCTCAATGACAGAGAAAGAAAAATATATGATTTGGTGGTTAAAAGATTTTTAGCAGTTCTTTATCCGCCTTTTGAATATGAAGAGACCACAATAAAGGCCAAAATAGGCGAAGAATACTTTATAGCTAAAGGCAAAACAGTTATAAATTACGGCTGGAAGGAAATATATAATAACAGAGTAAGTGATGATGATGAAAAAGATGATGATATTAAGGATCAGCTTCTTCCGGAAATAGTAAAAGGAGAAAAACTGTCCATTGATACCTTGATCCAGACAAAGGGCTTGACGAGGCCTCCCTCACCTTTTAACGAAGCTTCCTTGCTCAGTGCTATGGAAAATCCGGCGAAGTTTATGCCGGGTGAAAGTAAAGATTTGATAAAAACCATCGGGGAAACAGGAGGCATCGGTACTGTAGCTACCAGAGCGGATATAATTGAGAAACTTTTTAACACTTTCCTTTTAGAAAAGAAAGGCAAAGAAATATATATAACTTCCAAAGGCAGACAGCTTTTGCAGTTAGTGCCTGAAGACTTAAGATCCCCGGCCCTCACCGCCCAATGGGAACAAAAGCTAAGCTCCATATCCAAAGGAGTTCTTAATAAAAATGTATTTCTTGATGATATGAGGGGCTATGCAAAAACTGTAGTAAGCGAGATTAAAAACAGTGATGAAAAGTTCAGGCACGATAATATCACAAGAACTAAGTGCCCCAAGTGCGGTAAGTTCATGTTGGAGGTCAACGGCAAAAAGGGAAAAATGCTCATATGTCAAGACAGGGAATGCGGGCACAGAGAAGGATTATCACAGATTACCAATGCAAGATGCCCTAATTGCCGTAAGAAGTTGGAGCTTCACGGTGAAGGAGAAGGACAAATATTTGTATGCAGTTGCGGTTTTAGGGAAAGGCTCTCCTCTTTTAACGAAAGAAAGAAGAAAGAAGCAACCAATCTATCAAAGAGAGAAGTGGAAACTTATCTGAGGAAACAAAGTAAAGGAAAAGAAGAACCTATGAATACAGCCTTGGCAGATGCCTTGGCAAAACTAAAACTTAAATAGTGCAACCTTCTTAACTATGATAGAATATAACGAGGTGTAAAGATGTCTCCCGCTTCTATAAGCAGCGAGTTCATTTTTGTAAAATAGGTGGTGAGCATGTCTCCCACCTCGTTGAAACGCTCGGGTAGAGTTTTGTTTTTTAGCAAAACTCTTTACTGTAATCTTGTTATAAATAATTAAAATTATTGGAGGTATGAGAAATGCCAGTTATTAAAGTTGAAATTAGAAAGCAGACAGAGGAAAAGAAAAGGGAAATGATAGAGAAAATGACAGAAGTGATGTCCCAGGTGACAAACATACCAAAGCAGGCTTTCACCATTTATATCAATGAATACGAAGGGGATAGCATAGGTGTAGGGGGAGTACCGCTATCAGAAAGAAAATAGTAATCATATCAGTGACGAGTTTTGTCCGCTTCCTGGGACAAATTTCATTAGCCGTAATGAAGCACACAAACTAAAGGGGAGGTAATGCTAATGGGCATTAAAATTGTTACAGACAGTACATGCTATATACCAAAGGATGTTCGTGAAAGTCAGAATATCAGTGTAGTATCACTCAGTGTGAACTTCGGATCCGAAACTTATTTGGAAGAGGATATGGATTATGAAAGTTTCTATAAAAGGCTAAGCGGTGAGCTGCCTACTTCGTCTCAGCCTTCTTTACATTCTTTTATAGATTGCTTTGAAAAAATTGTATCCGCAGGTCACAGCGTGGTGGGTGTATTCATATCATCTCTTATGAGCGGTACTTATTCAACAGCACTTACAGCCAAAGAAATAGTAATGAAGAAGTATCCAAAAGCAATAATTGAAATTGTAGATTCCAAATCCAACTCCATGGAAATGGGTTTTGCCGTCTTGGCGGGTGCTGTGGCCGCAAAAGCGGAAGAATCTTTAAAAAGCGTTATTGATGCAATTAACTATGTAATTGAGAGAAGCCGTTTTCTTTTTGCTCCCGAGACTTTATACTATTTAAAAAAAGGTGGGCGGATTGGTACTGCCTCGGCTCTTTTGGGTACGGTACTTCAAATAAAACCTATATTAACGGTAACTGACGGCATGACAACAATATTTGAAAAGGTTAGGACAAAAAAGCGAGCCGTGGAAAGGATAGTAGAGTTCTTTTTAGAAGAAATAAAAGAAAAAGGCCTGGGGCAGGTGGTGGTACATCACATTAATTGTGAGTCCGAAGGTAGAGAATTAGCTGATTACATAAAAAGCAAAACAAACAAAGAGGTTCCGGTATATTCAATCGGCCCTATCATTGGATTACATGTGGGCCCCGGCACCATAGGTTTAGCATATTATACGGTAAAATAAAAAATGTGATTTAAGTGTAACTATGGTTGAATTAGCAAAAATGGAATAATGCAGGATTAAAGTCATAAATATTGGTAAAACTACTTATATCAAAGAAAAATCAATAAAAGCTATGAAAAGAAACAAATAAAACCTGGAAGCTTGGCTAATACCAAGATTAAGTAGGCTTTATAAAATCTTATATAGTTAAGGGACTTAGGAGTAGCAATGAATATTTATGATGAAATAATTAAGGCACAAAAAGATAAAAAAGACTTTGCGGTTCTTATGATAATTAAGTCAGAGGGTTCCGTACCCAGGCATGAAAGCTCAAAGATGATTGTATTCGCGGATGGTAGCATAACAGGAACCATTGGCGGCGGCATATTGGAAAAACAAAGCATAGATGAAGCAATAAAAGCCATTCAGCAAGGGAAATCAAAATTGATAGAAATAAAAAGTGACACCGGCAGCTTATTAAGTTTGGCTTGCGGTGGAAATGCCGTGGTTTTTGTTGAAGTTCATAAGGCCCGGCCCAAACTGATCCTATGCGGAGCAGGACATGTCAATAAAGCAATAAGTTATATTGGGGATACAATAGGCTTCGATATTACCGTAATAGACAGTCGGCCGGAATGGGCGAATAAGCAGCGTTTTCCAGAGGCAAACAGCATAGTCATAAATGAAGATATGGCTATGGCTATTGAAGAGCAAAACACAAACAGCAATACTTTTTTTGTTATTGCTACCTGGGACCATAAATGGGATAAAGATGCCTTAAAAATCGCTTTAAAGAAACAGCATAGATATATAGGGATGATTGGGAGCAGAAGAAAGGTGGAAGAAATATTCATTCAGCTTAAATCCGAAGGTGTAGAACAATCATCTTTGGATGAAGTATTTACACCGGTGGGCCTTGATATAAAAGCGGAAACACCGGAGGAAATAGCATTAAGTGTTATGGCAGAAATTTTAATGGTTAAAAATTATGCCACAGGGAAATCTCTATCTAAACTCAAATTAAATTCTAATAACTTAATTGCCTGATTGATGAACCGTATCATTTATGGTGGTATTAGCATATTCTTCTTTTTTTGATTGGGGGAAAACCATAGTGATCCGGGTGCCTATATCAACTCTGCTCAGTATTTCAAAGTGTGCGTGGTGGCGTTCTATAATCCATTTGGCTATGGATAAACCAAGGCCGGCTCCACCGGTTTTTCTTGTTCTTGATTCATCGGAACGATAAAAACGTTCAAATATTTTTGACAAATCATCTGCCTTAATGCCTATTCCGTTGTCTTGTATAATTATATTAATATTGTCTTTTATTTTTTCGATTCTTAGTATAATCTCATCCCCAGTAGGAGTAAATTTTATACTGTTATCAATGAGGATTCTGATTGCTTGTTTTAAAAGTTGTTTGTCCGCATTTATATAGGCGGGCCTGTCAAAGTTTATCTGAAACACATGGCTGTCATCAATCATTTGTGTTTCTTTTATTATTTCATCTGCTATTTCGCAGCAATCAAATACTTCCCTGTGAAGCTGTATGGTTTCACTGTCCCCTCTTGCAAGAAAAAGCAGTTGCTCTACCAAATCCTTCATGTTTTCCGATTCGGATTTAATGGCATCTATAGATTCTTGCAAGGTTTTTTCGTCCTTCTTTCCCCAACGATCCAGGAGGTTTGCATAGCCCTGAATAACCGAAATAGGTGTTCTAAGTTCATGGGAGGCATCCGAAACAAACCTTGCCTGGGACTGATAAGAATCATTAATTCGGTTTAACATGTCATTCAGTGCGTAGGCCAAGTCTCTCAGTTCATCTTGCGAACTATCTATAGATATTCGGCTGTCCAGTTTGTTTGCATCAATGCCGCTTATTATTCCCGCCAAATCCTTTATTTGTGTGCTTCCTGCAGCTTCATTTATATTTTTTGCTGTTTGTGCTAATTCCGATATAGGCTTTAATGTTTTTCTTATATTTTTATAACCTTTTCTCAGATTACCTAAGATGAAAAACAATTCGAAGATAAGTAAAATGAAAAGTAAAGGGAAAAACAACTTAAGTTCTGACCCTAAGGGGTATATAATTCTATAATAGGAATCGTGTATTGAAAGCTCTACAACATAACTTATTCCATATATTTTTTCCAAGAATTTCATGCCTTTTTGTTTTTCAGGCAATCTTATACTTCTTTTAGCATTGTTTGTTTCCACAGGTAATCTTTTTTGTACAGCCATAGGGAGTTTGATGCCTTTGCTTGGTCTATCATCTATGATAATTTCGTACTTTGTCCCTATTATGGAATTATCAATATTGCCGGGTGCTTCCTTTATTGCACCAACGATATTATGGGCTCCTTCTTCGGATTTCCACATAACAACAAAAAAAGCCATCAAAATAATAAGGATATTCATTGCCAAAAATCCTGATATTAATCTGCCTATCATTTGAAAATTTAGTTTTAATACAAGAGATGTTCGTGATTTAATATTCATCTTTTATAACATACCCTACTCCCCGAACTGTGTGAATGATTTTTAAATCAAAAGGTTCTTCAATTTTTGTCCTTAGATATCTGATATAGACATCCACAGCATTGGTTTCACCCAAAAAATCATAATCCCAAACCTTTTCCAATATTTTTTCCCTGCTTACTACTATGTTTTTATTTTCTAAAAGATAATACAACAAATCAAATTCTTTTTTAGTTAAGTAAACCAAGTCATCTTTTACCCGAACTTCTCTTTTAGCGGGGTCTAAATGCAAACACCCCAGAGTTAGCTCATTAGACAGCTCCGGTTGGCTATCCGGGATAGATTTTCGCAATGCCGCCCTTATTCTTGCCAATAATTCTTCAATAGCAAAGGGTTTTGTTATATAATCATCGGCTCCGCCGTCAAGACCGGTAACCTTATCAACCACCCCATCCCTGGCAGTAAGAAGGATAACAGGCACAGAAGAGAGTTGTCGAATTCGTCTCAATACTTCAATACCGTTTAAACCGGGCAGCATTATATCCAAAAGAATGAGGTCATAGGGGCGAGTTTGAGAAAGTTCCAACCCGTCCCTTCCGTTATAAGCTTTATCCACTTCGTAACCTTCATATTTTAATTCCAATTCAATAAAGCGTGCTAATTTTTCCTCATCTTCAACGATTAGGATTCTCCTCATGGGTTTTCCCATCCTTAACTTCTTTTTTAATATTTTCAGCAACCTCAGCAACAGAGTCCATGGCTTTGTTTATGCTGTCCTTACCCAAATCTGGCCCGTTAAATGTGTATCTAAAGCCAAAGAAAAGTCCGATAACCGTCAACGGTACGACAACCCAGAATGCAAAAATCATAGCTATAACTAATATAGTGACAGGTATCGAGATTACATTTTCCCCTTTTTTTGCAACTTCAAATTGGTTACGGTTGCCTTTACCAACCATTTTCTTGACCCAGGCAGCCAAACCATGAAATGCTTCTTTGAAATGCTGTGCATTTTCTTGATTCTGGTTATGTTTTCTGCCGCGGTCTTCCTTCTTTACCCTATACGTACTTTCTTGAGAATTATAATAGCCTCCGCCATCCGGTGATTTAATACGGTTTTGCTTTTCTAAGTTTATAATTGCATCAAGAATATCACCGTCAGCCTCTTCAAGAGCGATCTTAGCCTCGTCATAAGAAATATTGGCTCTTTGTCGCAGTTTTTCTACTTGGTCTAAAGTTACCATAAAAATAACCTCCTGTCTTTTTTATTCTGGTTCTATTATAGTAACCCTTGGTTTAAAACAAATTTGATATAGATTAAAATATGATTAAAATCAGTGTTTATTTTGATGAATTTTAGAAAGAACGCTATACTTATTATAAATGCACCAAGTGATAGAGGCAAGACCTATCCCAAAAGTGAAAAATAGATTAGATGATATTTTACTGTTCACGCGTTGTTAGCTTAACGCTTCCAATATCAGAAATATTAGTATTTGATAGAGATTGCGTTGTGGAGAGGCTTAAGGTCTGTTAGCGAAATGTAGGAAAAGCGAAATCACAC